>JBCCWH010000012.1:0-55160 GCA_039193915.1 Planctomycetota bacterium | reverse complement strand
GCTTACGGGTGACGTCGCCGCCGTAGCACTTGGCGGTGACGTTCTTGCCGACGGACTTGATGGTCTCGCGTGCGATGATCTTGCCGCCGATCGCGGCCTGCAGAGGAATCTCAAAGAGGTGGCGGTCGATCTCCTGCTTGAGTCGTTTGAGCAGGTGCCGGCCGCGGTACTCGGCCTTCTCGCGGTGGACGATGATCGACAGCGCCTCGACGGCCGCGCCGTTGACGAGGATGTCCATCTTCACCAGGTTGTCTTTGACAAAGCCGGTGACGTGGTAGTCCATCGTGCCGTAGCCGGAGGTGATGGATTTCAGCTTGTCGAAGAAGTCGTAGATGATCTCGGCCAGGGGCAACTCGTACTCGAGGATCTGACGGTCGTCGGCCAGGAACTTCTGGGCCTTGTAGACGCCGCGGCGCTGCTCGCACAGCTTCATGATGTCGCCGATGCGGTCGGTGGGCGTGATGATCTCGGCCATCACGATGGGCTCGCGGATCTCGACGATGTTGCTGGGGTCGGGCAGGTCGGCGGGGTTCGTGATATGGATCACGTCCGTCCCGCCGCCCTTGATGCGGCGCTGGACCTCGTAGGTCACGGTCGGCGCGGTCTGGACCAGTTCGACGTTGCTCTCGCGTTCGAGCCGTTCCTGAATGATGTCCATGTGGAGCATCCCGAGGAACCCGCAGCGGAAGCCCGAGCCCAGCGCCTCGGAGTTGGTCGGTTCGAAGGAGAACGACGCGTCGTTGATGTGCAGCTTCGCGATCGCCTCGCGCAGCTCGTCGAACTGCGTGTTGCCGGATGGGTAGAAGTCGCAGAACACCATCGCCTGCGGCTCCTGGTAGCCGGGCAGGGGTGCGTCGGCCGGGTCGGTGTCGAGGGTGATCGTGTCGCCGATGTTCACGTCGTCCAGCGTCTTGATCGCGGCGACCATGTAGCCCACGTCGCCGGCCTCGAAGGGCTCGTCGATCTTCTGCATCTGCGGGCGGAACTTGCCCAGCTCGGTGATGTAGAAGGTGCGCTTGATGCCCATCATGCGGATGCGGTCGCCCTTCTTCATCGTGCCGTTGACGACACGGAAGTAGACCACGACGCCGCGGTAGTCGTCGTACTTGGCGTCAAAAATCAGCGCCTGCAGTTTGTCGTCCTGCTTGCCCTGGGGCGGGGGGAAGCGTTCGCAGATCGCGTCGAGCAGTTCCTCGACGCCTTGGCCGGTCTTGGCGGAGGTGAAGATGCAGTCCTCGGCAGGCAGGCCGAGCACCTCTTCGACCTGCAGCGCGCGTTTCTCGGGCTCGGCGCTGGGCAGGTCGATCTTGTTGATGATCGGGATGAGTTCGAGGTCGGCGTCGACGGCCTTGTACAGGTTCGCGACGGTCTGCGCCTCGACGCCCTGGGTCGAGTCGACGACCAGCACCGCGCCTTCACACGCGGCGAGGGCGCGCGAGACCTCGTAGTGGAAGTCCACGTGGCCCGGGGTGTCGATGAAGTTGAGCTCGTAGGTCTTGCCGTTGTAGACGTGCTCGACGGAGACGGCGGAGGACTTGATGGTGATGCCGCGTTCGCGTTCGAGGTCCATCGAGTCGAGGGCCTGCTCCTGCTGGGTCCGCGCGTCCATCGCGCCGGTGCCCATGAGCATGCGGTCGGCCAGGGTGGACTTGCCGTGGTCGATGTGGGCGATGATGCAGAAGTTGCGGATGTGGTCGCTATTCATTGAACCGGGCATTGTAGCAGGGGCAGCGTGGGGGTATCTAGCTTTGATCGCTCACTCAAACCCGTTGACGGGATAGCGGGATCGGCGGGATGGTCGGGATCAACCATTGGCCTCATCTTGTTGATCCAGACAATCCCGTTATCCCGTCTATTGCCGATCGTGGTGCGCCGCTGATTGACTTGCTGACCGCCCTCGCTATCATCTTAGAACGATTCCAAAAAGCACTCTCCCGCATCCCCCACCCGGAGCCCCACGATGTCTGACGTCAGCAAGTGCCCTTTCGCCGGGGGGCAGCCCGCCCCCGACCAGGTCGGGTCCACCGCGAACAGCCGGTGGTGGCCCAACATGCTCAACCTGAAGGTCCTGCACCAGAACCCCCCGGCCGGGAACCCGCTGGGCGAGGGCTTTGACTATGCCGAGGCGTTCAAGACGATCGACCTGGACGAGCTGAAGAAGGACGTCATGGCGGTGATGACGGACAACCAGCCCTGGTGGCCGGCGGACTACGGGCACTACGGGCCGTTGTTTGTGCGGATGGCCTGGCACAGCGCGGGGACGTACCGGATCCAGGACGGCCGAGGCGGCTCGGGCTCGGGCACGCTGCGGTTTGCGCCGCTGAACTCCTGGCCCGACAACGCGAACCTGGATAAGGCCCGCCGGCTGCTCTGGCCCATCAAACAGAAGTACGGCAAGGCGCTCTCATGGGGCGACCTGATGGTGTTCACCGGCAACTGCGCGATCGAGTCGATGGGGCTCGAGCCCTTCGGCTTCGCGGGGGGGCGCGAGGACGTGTGGGAGCCCGAAGAAGACATCTACTGGGGCAAAGAAACCGAGTGGCTCGGCGATGAGCGCTACACCGGCGACCGCGAACTCGAAGACCCCTTGGGCGCGGTGCAGATGGGGCTGATCTACGTCAACCCGGAAGGGCCCAACGGCAACCCCGACCCGATCGCCGCAGCCCGCGATATCCGCGAGACGTTCGCGCGGATGGCGATGGATGATGAGGAGACCGTCGCGCTGATCGCCGGGGGGCACACGTTTGGCAAGGCCCACGGCGCGGCCGACCCGGGGCAGTACGTGGGCCGAGAGCCCGAGGGCGCGACCCTCGAAGAGCAGGGGCTGGGCTGGAAGAACACCTTCGGCGACGGGCACTCGGCGCAGACAATTACCTCCGGCCTCGAAGGCGCGTGGACATCGAACCCCATCCAGTGGGACAACGGCTTCTTCGATCATCTATTCGGCTACGAGTGGGAACTCACCAAGAGCCCGGCCGGGGCACAGCAGTGGACGCCCAAGGGCGGCGCGGGTGACGGCACCGTGCCCGATGCGCACGACGCGACCGCGACCGTTGCGCCGATGATGCTGACG
Source organism: Planctomycetota bacterium (assembly GCA_039193915.1). GTDB lineage: Bacteria > Planctomycetota > Phycisphaerae > Phycisphaerales > Phycisphaeraceae > JAHQVV01. Next base: position 52,087 of record JBCCWH010000012.1, on the reverse strand, counting down.
ACCGACCTCGCGCTGCGCATGGATCCGGCGTATGAAAAGATCTCCCGTCGCTTCCACGAGAACCCCGACCAGTTCGCGCAGGCGTTTGCCAAGGCGTGGTACAAGCTGACGCACCGCGACATGGGCCCGCACAGCCGGGGGCTGGGCAAGTGGGTACCCGAGCCGCAGCGCTGGCAGGACCCGGTGCCTGCGGTCGACCACGAACTGATCGATGATGCGGATGCCGCAACGCTGAAGAAGTCGCTGCTCGATAGCGGGCTGTCGGTGTCGCAGTTGGTGGCGACGGCGTGGGCCGCGGCCGCGTCGTTCCGCGGGACCGACAAGCGCGGCGGGGCCAACGGCGCTCGGCTGCGCCTGTCCCCGCAGAAGGACTGGGCGGTCAACGACCCCGAAGCGCTGGCGAAGGTGCTGCCCGTGCTGGAAAAAGTGCAAGCCGACTTCAACGCGGCGCAGTCGGGCGGCAAGCAGGTCTCGCTGGCAGACATCATCGTGCTGGGCGGGTGCGCTGCGGTGGAGCGGGCCGCGAAGGACGCCGGGCACGACATTGCCGTCCCGTTCACGCCGGGCCGGACCGACGCGACGCAGGAGATGACCGATGCCGACGCGATGGCCGTGCTCGAACCCACCGCCGACGGCTTCCGCAACTACGTGCACCCCGGCCACACGCGCCCGGCCGAGGCGCTGCTCGTCGACCGGGCGCAGATGCTCACGCTCACCGCGCCGGAGATGACCGTCCTCGTCGGCGGCCTCCGCGTCCTGGGCGCGAACACCGGCGGCAGCCCGCTGGGCGTCTTCACCGACACCCCCGGCTCGCTCACCAACGACTTCTTCACCAACCTGCTCGCGATGGATACTGTCTGGGCACCGTCGGATAAGTGCGAGCACTTCTACGAGGGCAAGGACCGCGACAGCGGCGGCGTGAAGTGGCAAGGCACGGCCGTGGACCTGGTCTTCGGCTCCAACTCCCAGCTCCGCGCGATCGCCGAGGTCTACGCCAGCGACGACGCCGGCGAGAAGTTTGTCGCGGACTTCGTCGCCGCCTGGGGCAAGGTGATGGACCTGGACCGGTTTGATCTGGATTGATACTTGGCGATGCCCCGGAGCGACCGCATCTGGCTGCAAGAAACCGCCGGGCCACGCCCGGGGGAGACCTTGCACGTGTCATGACGCTTGGCCCCCGCATGTGATGCGGCGGTTTCAGCCGATGCGATCGCCCCCCGCCGACCACGGATGACATCCACGGCTTTGGGGGGTGGGGTAGAATGCTTGCCCCGATTGATCGTAATGGATTCCACCACCCCGCAAACCGTGAAGGCCCGGATGATCCGCCTGCTCTTGGCGGGGCTGGCGGTATTGTGTTTCGCGCTGGGGTGGGTGGGGCTCTGGGTGCCGGGGCTGCCGACGACGGTGTTCTGGATCGTCGCGGCCTACCTGGCGACGAAGTCGTGCCCGGTGATCCAGCGTTGGGTCTACGCCCGTGGCCGGGCCGGCCGATCGGTCCAGTTGATCGTCGAGCACCGTGCCCTGACCGCCGCGGGTAAGCGGCGGGCCTTGATCGGGATGGCGCTGGGCATCGGCGTGTCCATCGCCGCGCTCTACCTGTTCCACAGCCCCGGCCCGTTGCTGATCGGTGTGATCCTGGGGGCTGGGCTGGTCGGTGCGGCCCTCATCGTTTTCGGCCTGCGCACCTGCCCGCCGGGCACGCTCCATGAAGCAGCCGCCGAGTAACGCCTAGGTGTTGTCTGCGGTTTCATCGCCTGTATCGTTAACCGCCGACGACTCGTCGACCTTGGTGGCGTCGTCCTTCTCCCCCGCCCCGGCGGTGAGCGCAAAACGCAGCGCATCTTCGACCGGCATATCCACCGTGCGGACGCGGTCCCGAGCAACCACGAGCATGTACCCGCCAAGCTGGTAGCTCATCGGCAGGTACACCGCGACCTGGCCGTCCTCGCCAATCCCATCGGGCACATCGCCGAACTGGTCGCGGGTGACAAACCCGATGAGTGAGCCCGCGTCCCCGGGCATATCCACCATCACAACGCGTTTGCCGTGGTCGGCCCCGCCGCCGCGGAACAGGCGCGTCAAGTCCTTCACCGCCGAGTAGATGCTTTTGACCAAAGGCACACGGTCAAACACGGCGTCGATGACGCCGACGAGCTTGCGGATCAACCACACACGAAGCAACAGACCGACCATGAAGATGACAACGACACCCAAGGCGATACCCATGCCGGGGATGTACAAGTCTTCGGGCAGCGCCCACTGGAGGGCCTGGCCGAGCACACTCTCGAGCGTGCGGAACAGCCAGACCAACACGTAGATCGTGACGGCCAGCGGGAGTACGGCGAGCAGGCCGTCAAGGAAGAAGCGGGCGAGGCGTTTCATCGGGTCCGTCCATATGGAGATCGGTCTTCCCTGCGTCGGCGGGCTACCCCTTGCCGAGCGCCTGGGTAGGGTCGGCCGACAGGTCCGTGTCGGCGTCCTGCTCGATCATCGGCCGGGTCAGCGTGTTGGCTTGCGGCGTGTTGAGCGCGGCGAGGTTGCCGGGCGCCGCGGGGCGGGCGTAGTGATCGGTGAGCTGCGCGACGCGTTGCATGGCTTGTTCGAGGCGGTCGGGCGCAAGCGAACCATCGTCCACGGCGGCGTCAAGCCGGTCGATCGCGGCGTGGGCGAGCTCGGCGGTGTGCGAAACGAGCGCGAGGTCGAGCCCGGCCTGGATACCCGCCAACACCGCGGCGGGCACATGCTCGCGCGGTGGATCATCGCCACCCAGGTCCCCGGGGTCGGCGATCGCCTTCATCTCCATACAGTCGCTGATGGCAACGCCTTCAAAGCCGAGCGATTCGCGCAGCACGCCTTGCAGCACGGCCGGGCTCAGCGTCGCCGGTCGTTCGGGGTCGATCGCCTCAAACACAATGTGGGCCGACATCATCGACGCAACGCCCTGCGCCGCGGCCGCGCGGAAGGGCGGCAGCTCGACCTGCTCAAGCCGGCCCATCGCGTGGGGCAGGCGGGGCAGCGCGTAGTGCGAGTCCTGAGCCGTGTCGCCGTGGCCCGGGAAGTGCTTGGCGCAGGCGGCGACGCCCTGGGACTGGATGCCCTCGATCAGCGCGCCCCCCATCGCGGCGACCACCGCCGGGTCGCGCGACAACGAGCGCGACCCGATGACCGGGTTGTCCGGGTTGGTATCGACGTCGAGTACCGGCGCGAGCGCCATGTCGATCCCGACGGCCCGGAGCTCCTGGCCGATGACCGCGCCGACCTGCCGCGCGACCGCGGGGTCGGCGGTGTCCCCGAGCGCACGCATCGACGGCAGGGGGGTAAACCCATCACGCAGACGCGTAGTCGCGCCGCCCTCCTGGTCGGTCATGATCAATAGCGGCCGACCCGCGTGCTGCTTGAGGTCGTGGCAGAGCCGGGCGACCTGCGCGGGCGACTCGACATTGCGCGCAAACAGGATCACGCCGGCCACACCGCGATCGAGCAGCGAGCGGATGTCGTCATCCAGTGCCAGGCCTTGCAGCCCGACACACAGCAGACCGGCGGGGCGGGTGTTGTTCGTCATGCACTCAGTATACGCGGACAAGCCGACGCCCCGTCACCCCACCGCGTCGCGGTACCGCTCGCGCATCGCCCGGCCCACCCCATCGCGTTTGAGCACGCGGTCCATCACCGCCAACATCCGCAGGGCCTGCTTCTTCGACGTGTCGGGCCTGGCGCTGCCGACATCGATCAGCCGCATCACGCCGGCGTCATCAACGACGACGTTGCTGGGCTTGAGGTCCTTGAACGTATAGCCCGCGTCAAGCAGGCGGCGCGTCAGCGCGGCGGCGCTGTCGATCAGCTCGGCCGTGCGCGCCTCGCCGCAGGCGTCGTCGGTCAGCAAGCGCTGCAGGCTCGCCCCCATCACCGGCGTCGCGAGCCAGGCCCGGCCGCCCAGCCCCGCTCGTTCCTCACCGCAGTCGATGATCGGCACGACCGGGACGCCGGCCTGGGCGAGCTGGTGGTTCCGCGCCAGCTCGAGCTGGGCCGGGTGCACCCCCACGGCCAGCGAGAGGCGCTGCCGTATCGGCCGGTAGACGAACTGTTTGACGACAACGGGGCCGAGCGCAGTGTGCTCGACGCGCCAGACCTTGGACCGCGGGTCGTCTTTGTAGACCTCGGCCGGCGCCGCGTCGAGACCCGCCGCGCCGAGTGGGCGCGGCCGGAGGCGCAGCCGGGTGGGGTTGTCGGCCGCCGCCTGGTTCGGGTTTTCGTCGTGGTGTGGCATGCGCGGGCTCGCGGCGATGGTACCCTAAGCCGCGCGATGCCGACCGACTTCCTCCAACACGAGGGCCTCACGCTCCACCCCGACTACGCCGAGGCGTTCACCGCCGCGGGGCTCGATGCGTTGGAGGCGCTGCTGCAAACGGCCGGCGAGGACAACCTCCACAAGCCCGGGCTCGCGGACTGGCGTCAACGGCTTCGGCTGAAGCTGCCACCTGTCGGCGACGCGGACGGCCCGACGGTGTGCTACCTCAAGCGGTACACCAGCCCACCGCTCAAAGAGCAGTGGAACAACCGCAAGCTGGGCCACGGCGACTGCGCCGCGGTCGAGTGGCGCTGGCTCACAGCGCTCGACCGCCTGGGCGTCCCCGGACCGGTGCCGGTGGCCTACGGGGCAAGACGCAAAGGCCTGCTCGAAGACGCGAGCGCCGTCGTCACCGCGGCGGTCCCCGGCGAATCGCTCGAACGCTGGGTCCCCACACAGCTCGCCGACGACGGCGCACTGGCAGATCGCAAGACCCAGCGCCGCCTGCTCATCGCCGTCGCCGACCTCGTCGCCAACCTCCACCGCCACCGGTTTATCCACCGCGACCTCTACCTCGCGCACATCTTCCTCGACCCCGCCACGCTCGCCGACGATCCGCCCACGCTGACGCTCATCGACCTGCAACGCATGATCCGCCCGAAGCTGCGGTGGACACGCTGGGTCGTGAAAGACCTGGCGGCGCTGAACTACTCCACACCCCCCGATGCCGCGAGCACGGCGGATCGCATCCGCTGGTTCAGGCGCTACCGCAACACCGCCAAGCTCACCCCCGCCGACCGCGCCTTGATCCGCGCCGTCGCCGCAAAGACTAGGCGCATCGCAAGCCACGACGCCAAACGCAACACACGCCTCGCCTCCCAACACAACAACGCCCCCCCCGTTTAGCCGCCACCCAACAGGCGGCGTGTCGGTTGCCTGGGTCGCCACGCGCCGCCCGTTGGGCGGCGGCTAAACATCAACCAGAAACCAACCCGACCCCCACCCCCCATGTGCGGTATCGCCGGCCACATCCCGAACCCCAACCACACGGCGTACGCACCCGGCGACACCGCGCCCCGGCTCGCCCGCGCGCTCGACGCCATCGCACACCGCGGGCCCGACGGCCGGGGCACGCACATCGACCCCGACACCGGCGTCGCGCTGGGACACGTCCGACTCTCCATCATCGACCTCACCGACGACGGCGCCCAGCCGATGTTCAACGAGGACAACACCCTCGCCATCACCTACAACGGCGAGGTCTACAACTACCCCGCGCTGCGCGAAGCGCTCGTTGCGGCCGGCCACGTGTTCAACAGCCATACCGACACCGAAGTCCTCGTCCACGGCTACGAGCAATGGGGCATGGCCGGGCTGCTCGACCGGGTGCGCGGGATGTTCGCGTTCGCGATCTACGACAAGCCGAAAAACGTCGTGCACCTTGCGCGTGACCCGTCGGGGATCAAGCCGTTGTTCGTCCGCCGCGACGAAGCCGGCGTCACCTTCGCGTCCGAACCCAAGGCGATTCAGGCCTTCGACAACGCGCCGCTGCCGATCTCGCGCACGATGCTCGCCGAGTCGATGCACCACATGGCCGTGCCCAGCCCGAACACGGTGTACGCGGGCGTCGAACAGCTCGCCCCCGGGACATGGCGCACGATCACGCTCGACGGCAACACCAACACGACGCACGCGCACTGGCAGTGGTCGCCCCGCGCGACAATCACCGACGCCGACGAAGCCAAGGCCAAGGTGTGGCAGGCGATCGTGCACAGCGTCGAGCGCCACCTCATCGCCGACGTGCCCGTCGGCGTGTTTCTTAGCGCGGGGCTGGACAGCTCGCTGATCGCGGTCGCCTGCGCGGAGCTCGGCGTCAAGCCCACGTGCCTGACGCTGGCGATCGACGACCCGAAGTACGACGAGTCGCCCATCGCCGCCGAGCTGTGCAGGCGGTACGGTTTCGACCACTGGGTCCACCGCATGGGCGTCGATGAAAGCCGGCGGTGGAACGACCAGATCGGCGGCATCTACGATGAGCCCTTCGCCGCGACCGCCGCGCTGACCGCGCTCGAGGTCTGCGGTGTCGCCGCCCAGCGGTTCAAGGTCATGCTCTCCGGCGACGGCGGCGACGAAGTCTTCGGCGGCTACCACTGGCACAGCGAATGGCTCGAAACCTACGGCGAGGACGGCACTGGCTTCACCCCGCTCCTCCGCCTGGGCAACACCCTGCGCGGCCTGGCCGGCCGACGCACGACACCCGTCGACCCCGTCGCGGGCTACGCCCAACTCGTCGGCGCACTGACCGAGCCCGAAATCCACGCGCTCTTCGCCCCCGGCGTCGCGCTGCGCCAAGCCCGCGATGCGTACGACGACATCGACCGCTTCATCCAGTCGCAAAACCTCCTCGGCTTCGACCGCCTGCAGTGCATGGACATGGCCGTGTTCCTCCCCGACGTCTGCCTGAACAAGATGGACCGCGCATCGATGCACCACTCCCTCGAGGTCCGCGTCCCGCTGCTCGACCGCGACCTAGTCGAATGCGTCGGCACCATCGACCGACGCGTCCGCAACCCCTGGCTCGATCGCAAGGGCTTGCTCAAGCAGATCGCGCAGGACAAGCTGCCTGACGCCGTGCTCAACAAACCCAAGCAGGGCTTCTCGGTCAAGACCCGCAAGTGGTTCCCGCAAGACGCAATCGTCGCCGAGATCCAACGCGACATGCGCGAAGGCGACTGGTGGCGGTCTGTGTTCCACCCGCGTGTGGATCGCGGCGTGATGCGCCTGCGCGGCCGAACGGCCTGGCGGTTCTGGCAGACGTGGCGGTGGGTGAGGCAACGCGTCCACGAAGACGGCGCGGCGCTGCGGGACTAAGAACACTAATCCATATGGTCGGGGGACAGGCATTCTTGCCTGTCATCAGGCCGTAGGCCTGAACGGCGCAGGGGGTTCGGCTTCGCCGAATGACAGACAGGAATGTCTGTCCTCCTGTTCGTTAGAAACAACAGAAGTCTCGCCTGACGCCGACTTATCCCACTTGGCGAAGCCCGATCGCCCGCAGAATCCCCGACGCCCGGGTGGACCAGTCGTACTTCTGGGCGTTGGCCTTGGCGTTTGTGGCGAGGCGCTGCGCGAGGTCGCGGTCTTGCTGCAATCGCTTGATCGCATCCACCCAGGCGGCCGGGTCGTTGTCGGGCAGCAGCAGCGCGTCATGCTCGTGCGTCACCGCACCGCGGATCGAGGGCAGGTCGCTCGCGAGGATCGGTCGGCCCGCGGCCATCGCCTCAAACAGCTTGATCGGGCTGAACGACTGTGCCCGGCTGTGGCTCGACTGGTAAGGAAGCAGGACAAGGTCGCACCGCGCGTACCAGCCGGGGACCTCGCCCGGCGGGACCGGGGCGTGGGCCGTCACATCGGGCAGGGTGTCCAGCGCTTTCGCGGCACCATCCATCCGGCCGACGAGATCGACCTGCGCCAGGCCCGACCGCGCGACCGCATCAAACACCGCCAGCCCGCGCTTGGGGTTGAGCTGGCCCAGGTTCACGACGCGTGGCCGGTCGAGCGTCGCCGGGTCGAACGCGGGGACGTCGGCATACGCCGCGACCGAGACGCCCGACGGCGCGACGTGGATCCGCGCCGGGTCGGCCCCCGCATCAACAAGCATCCCGACCGCGGGCTGGCTGATCGGGATCAGGGTGCGCAGCGTGCCCGCACGGTGGCGCTCGACCAGCGGCGCGAGCTGGCCCTTCGCGGCGAGCCCTTCGACGTCGTGGACCTCGAGGTGGTGGGGGATCGTCGCCTCGCCCAGCGCCAGCGCGATCTCGGGGACACGGGTATAGACCGCGCCCGCCGCACGCAGCCGGCGGGCGTGTCGCCGGAGGTAGGGCGCAAACTTCAGCCCGGGGCGCATCAGCCAGCTTGTCTGCAGGTCGATCGCCGGGTCGCCGCCGACGGCCTGGATCGCGCCGGCCTTATCCTCCACAAGCCCGCCGCGCGGGAGGACAAGCGTGATCGGCTGGCCCAGGCGGTGGATCGCGCCGACGGTGTGGATCGTCTGGATCAGGTTCGCGCGCATCCGGTGTAGCCGGCTGCGGCCGAGGTAGATCACACGGTTGGCGTCGGTATCAGGCACGGGCGGTATCATACCGACCACCCCCGCGGCTTTGATCCATCATGAAAACACTCGCACGCCTGACCCAACGCTTCAACTACGGCTTCCCGTGGCACCACCCCAAGACCGGGCTGGTCAAGCGTGTCGGGACAAAGCTCGACCGCACCGGCGGGCCACGCGTCATCGACGGCATCGCCGGCTCCCTCAAGATGAAGCTCGACCTCGCCAGCGACTACGAGCTCGCCATCGCCATGAACAGCTACGAGATGGTCATCCGCTCCATCATGCGACGCCTGCTCAAGCCCGGCGACACCTTCGTCGACGGCGGGGCGAACCTCGGCGTGCTCTCGCTCATCGCCGCGACCTACGTCGGACCCGCCGGTAAAGTCGTGTCCTTTGAGCCCCAGCCCGCGGCGCTCAAACGCCTGCGCGAGAACTTCGCCCTCAACCCCCAGCTCACCAACATCGAACTCATCGACCAGGGCGTCTGGTCCGAGCCCGGCGGGTTCACGATGTACCACTTCGAGGACGACGACATCGACGGCGTCTCGATGGGCAAGCGCAGCGACATGGCCGTCGCGCAAGAAATCCCGATCACGACCACACGGATCGACGCCAAGGTGCAGGCCCCGGTCAGGCTGATCAAGCTCGATGTCGAGGGCGCAGAGCTCGCGGCGCTGCAGGGGTCCACGGGCCTGCTCCAGCCCGACGCGATGCCGCACATCATCGCCGAGCTCAAGGGCATCACGGCCCAGGCGTTCGGCTACGACCCCATCGAGGTCGTCGATTTCCTCAACGATACGCACGGCCCGGGCTTTGCACTGACGCTGCTCAAGACCCGGCGCGGCGTCCCGATGGACTACGACCAGATCAAGCAGGTGCTCAAAGACGAGCCCAACAAAACGCTCAACGTCCACTTCGCGCCGCGCTGAGCGTGTACGATTCGGATGATCGCCTTAGGTTTTAGCCGCACTGCTACGCAGTGCCGGTTCGTAGCCAGCGAGCAGACTTCCCAGCACTGCGTCGCAGCACGGCGATCTTCAGAGCAGCATGCTCGAGACAACATCGGCCCCCGCAGCGGTGGGTTTCGCTCGGGCGGGCTATAATCGCCGGTTTGCCCGCCCCCGGACCAACCGGCCCGCCATGAAGTCCAACCCGTTCTACAAATACTGCGCCGAGCTGCTGCACTACCGCAGCCGACTGGTGTTGGCATTCGTGCTGGTGCTGCTGAACGCGACCTTCGCCTTCGCGGGCTTTGGCCTGTTCCTCAAGTCCGTGCAGCTCGTGTTCACCCACGAGGGCTCGATCCGCGAGTTGGCCCAGCAGGCCCTGGCCCAGCCCGGCGTCACCCGGTGGATCGGGGACCAGTCCGCGCTGGCGCAGCACGTCCCCGAGCAGAAGTTCCACGCCTTCGCCGCGATGCTCGGGGTGATCTGCGTCATGGCCCTGATCGGCGGGGCGCTGCGATTCGCCTACGACTACCTCGTGATCGACGTGATGCTGCGGACCATCCGCCGGATCCAGACCCGGGTGTTCAAGCACCTCATCGCCGCCCGCTGGTCCGCGCTCGGGGCGCTGGGCGATGCGGATATCCTCAACCGGCTGGTGTTCGACAGCTACATGATCAGCCGGGGGTACACGGCCATCCTGAGCAAGTCGTTCCGCGACGCGGTGCTCGGCGTGTTCTTCCTGGCCGGCGCGATGTGGGCCGACCCCGTGCTGACACTGCTGTTCCTGCTTGTGATCCCGGTGGTCTTCACGCTGACGCGGAAGTTCGGCAAAGCGGTCCGGCGTGCGTCGAAGTACTCGATGCGGGCCAACAGCATCATCATCCGCGAGGTCAGCGAGGCCACCGATGGGATGGTCGTGCTGCGGACCCACAACGCCGAGGGCCAGGCCCGCCGACGGTTCAACGCGGCGCTGCGCGAGCACTTCCGCCTCGTGCTGACGGGGCGCAAGGCCCGGGCACTGACCGCGCCGGTGGTCGAGTTCGTGACCCTCGTCGGCGCGATGGGCGTGTCGCTCGCGGCGGCGTGGTACGTCTTTGTACAGCAGCAGTCCGACCCGGCCGAGGCGGTCATCGTGCTGGTCTGGCTCGCGCTGGCGGGCGCGTCGTTCAAGCCGCTGTCGAAGCTGAACAACCAGCTCCAGGAGGCCGGCGCCGCGTGTGCCCGCATCGACGAGCTGCTGGCCATGCCCATCGAGGCAGACGCCCCCGGCGCCCAGCCGCTGCCCCAGCACCAACGCGACATCCGCTTCGAGCAGGTGTCCTTCACCTACCCCGGCGCCGACCAGCCGGCCCTCCGCGACCTCACCCTCACCGTCCCGCACGCCCAGACCCTTGCGATCGTCGGCGCCAACGGCTCGGGCAAGTCGACCCTCGTCAACCTCATCACCCGCATCACCTCGCCGACCACCGGCCGGGTGCTGATCGATGGGCACGACCTGTCCGGCATCGCGCTACGCTCACTACGCGAGCAGATCGCGCAGGTGCCCCAGCAGTCCGTCCTGTTTACCGACACGGTGGCGGCGAACATCGCCCTGGGCAAGCTCGGGGCCTCGCGCGAGGCGGTGGTGGAGGCCGCCAAGGCCGCGCTCGCACACGACTTTATCCAGGAGCTGCCCGACGGCTACGACACCGTCATCGGCGACGGCGCGGCCGGGCTCTCGGGCGGGCAGCGCCAACGCCTGTGCATCGCCCGCGCCGCGCTGCGACGGCCACGCATCCTCATCCTCGACGAAGCCACCAGCCAGGTCGACACCGACTCCGAGCAACGGATCAACGAAGCCATGCGCACCGTCCGCGCGGGCCGGACCACCCTCGTCATCGCCCACCGCCTCTCGACCGTGCTCGACTGCGACCGCATCGTCGTGATGGAAGAAGGCCGGATCGTCGGCGACGGGGACCACGCCACCCTGTCGAAGGACTGCGACGCATACCGCCGGCTATTCGACCTCGACACCAAAGAGCGCCAAGGATAGCGCCGCGCTGCCTGGCAGCCGCCTCCCTAGAACCGTCACACAAGCGACCGGCTTACGCTACGTCATGTTGTTGCGGTAGCCGCTCGTCGGCGTCTCGTCCGGATCGCCGGCCCCCGGAGCGTCCGCGGCATCTTCGGCGTCCGCAGAGGCCTCGCCCTCGCTCGACGCCGGCCCGGTGTCGGCCGCAGGCTTGGCCGCGTAGCCCGTGCTGCCGTGGCTCTCTACCTCACCGCCCTCACGCTGCGCCATGGGCTTGGCGCTGCGCGAAAGGTTCGCGGTGTTGCGGTTGGTGTTACGCCGGGCCTCGTTAACGGTCAGGGGCCGGCCGTTGAACTCGGTCCCGCCCAGCGCCTCGATCGCCTTCATCGCCTCGTCGCGGTTGGGCATCTCCACGAACCCAAACCCGCGCGGCCGCTGGGTCTCGCGGTCGTTCACAAGCGACGCGCGGTGGACTTCGCCGAAGGTGCTAAACAAATCGACCAATCCGGCTTCGGTGGTATCGTAAGGGAGGTTGCCGACATAGATGCTGATCACGGTTGTATCCTTGTGCCTGAGCACTGGGACGACCGCGTTGGCGGGACTGCCGCAAACGCGGCCGGAAGCTTGACGTCTGAAAAAAGTGAACCGCGAAACATGAATAATAATACGCTAGATCGTATCGATAGCAACTTAGTTTATCAAGCCGCTCGCCTTGATTCTAGACCGATTCTATTGTGTTAGAGCGGTTTTCGGCCCATCAACACGACAGCTAATCGCAAAGTTCGGATGACGATTGCATCATCATTGCAGTGCGAAAGAGCTAGCCACGTACTTGGAGGGCGTTCCGCATCGCAATATAATCAATATAGGCTATTCGCCTTAGTGGGAAGCATTAGTTTTAGGAATGCTGATGGCAAACGGGGCTAAAACCAAGAAACCACAAATTGGCGAGCCGACGCACCGGCAAGACGCCCCCGTGAGTCCGCGGGCGTCTGAGGCGGGCGTGCCGGCCTCGGCGGTGGCGTCGCTGGTGCTCGGGGTCGCGGGGGTGCTGACAAGTTTCACGGTGGTGCCCGGCGCGATCTGCGGCATCGCGGCGGCCGCGCTCTCCAGACACGCCGCCAACCAGACCGGCCCCGACGCCGGCCGGCCCGGACGCGGCTACGCCATCGCCGGCCAGGCGACCGGCGGGCTGGCGATCCTGCTCAGCGCGGTGTTCGGGCTGGTGTTTGTACTGGGAGCAGTCGATACAAACAATCGCCAAGGGGCAGAAGGCGGATGCAGAACTCCACACAGCTCCGTGGCATCCACCAAGGCCTCGTGACCTTCGCCAACAGCAACAAGGAAAAATTTCCCGGCCTCGACGCCAAGGGCAACATCCTCGCCGACTCACTCGCCGACACCGGACTCAGCGGCGACGGCGACACGGTCGAGGCACGCTACTGGATCCTGCTCACCGCCAACTACTTCACCCCCGAGTACGCCATCTCGCCGCGCGAGACCGACCCGCTTGTCACGGAGTACGACGGCGATATCAGCCTCAACCCCAAACCGGTCGTCTGGGACAGCCAGACCCGCCACTACTCCTACGCCATGCTCTCGATCGACGGAACCCCGGGCCAGCCACCCAGCGCCAGCGGACGCTATGCCGAGTGGCAGCAATCCCTCAACACCCAGGCCATCGTCATCTCCGACCGCAACACCGGCCCTAACGCGACGACCGGCATCCACAGCGTCCACAGCAACACCCCCGGCGACTGGAAGGGCAGCGTCCTCTGGAACGACAACCACGTCGCGTTCGAGCAGAGCCACTACTTCGAAACGCGTTACGGAACCGGCGCCGCCTTCCTCGACACCGGCAACGGCGACGCCGACCTCGACCACCTCTTCATCCAGGACAACGACCCCAACGGCAACCCGGGCAACGACGCGTTCATGATCCACGACGGCGATTGAACTAAAACGGACTGGTTGCTTAAGCAACCAGTCCGGGCGGGTGCGATCTGTGTATAGAACGGGTGTTACCCCTCGTCGATCACGACCTGATTCATCGTGTCGCCGCCTTCGATGCTGTTGACGACGTCCATCCCCTCGGTGACTTCGCCGAACACGGCGTGCTTACCGTCGAGCCAGTCGGTGACGACGTGGGTGATAAAGAACTGGCTGCCGTTGGTGTTCGGGCCGGAGTTCGCCATGGAGAGGATGCCGGGCTTGTCGTGCTTTTTCGCCAGCGCGGACTTTTCGTCCTTGAACTTGTAGCCCGGGCCGCCCATGCCGTTGCCGTCGGGGCAGCCGCCCTGGATCATGAAGTTCTCGATGACGCGGTGGAAGGTGAGCCCGTCGTAGAAGCCTTCCTTGGCGAGCTTGATGAAGTTGCCGGTGGTCTCGGGGCAGTCGTCGGTGAAGAGCTCGAGCTTGATCTCGCCCTTGTCGGTGTGAAAGGTCGCGGTGGTCATCATCGGGTCTCGGGTTTGGGGTGCTGGGTCTCGTAAGAAGAAGCCCACGTTCATCGAACGTGGGCTCCGGGTTGGGATAGCGTATCGCGTTTACTCGGCGGCGTCTTCTTCAGTCGCATCGTCCCCAGCGTCGGCATCTTCCTCATCCGCCTCGACGATCGTCGCGGAGATGATGTGGTCGAGCTCGGGGAAGAACTCTTCGAGGTAGGCGTTGCCCTTCTCCATCAGGTCGCCCTGCGAGACGGCGGTCTCGGGGTCGAAAAAGCGCTGGTAGTCGAGGACGGGGTACTCGTCGTAGAGGGCGTCGACGACGTCCATGCCGTCGCCGACGACTTCGCCGAAGGGCGCGAAGACCGAGCCGCGCATCGCGCGGGGGTCGTCGAGCCGGGCGTTGTTGCCGAAGTTGATGAAGACCTGTGTCGACCGCGTGTCGGGCCCGGCGTTGGCGAAGGTGATGCGGCCGCGGGTGTTGGACTGGCGGACGGGGTCGTCCTCGATGTTGCCTTCCTCGGCCTCGTCCCACGCCTCGGTGACCGCCGGGTCGCCGTGCACGCCCCACTGGACCACGAACCCGGGCACGACACGGAAGAAGTACGTCCCGTTGAAGAAGCCGTTGACGACGAGGTTATAAAAACGGTCGGCCCCCTTGGGCGCCCAGTCGCGGGTGACGTGGACGGTGAAGTCCCCGGCCGTGGTGTGGAACAGCACGTCGTACGCGTCGGGCGCGGTCTGGTTCATCGCCTCGTGGCTGGGGTCGGTGAGGACCTCGAGGTCGGCCTGCGCCACCGCGGCCGCGTCGCCGTCCGCGCCGGTATCGGGGCCGGTCGATTCGTCGGCCTGGCCCGTGGTCTGGCCGCAGGCGAAGAGGCCCAGCGCGAGCAGGGCGAAGGCGGGGCGGGTGAGTCGTTTCATGGAAAACTCCGTAAAAAAGGTAGCCCGTTATGATACCGCCGTCGCGGGGACAGGGTCCACGGCGTCTTACGGGGGTTGACATGGGGTGTAGCATGGTGGGGGGTGAGCGGGAGATGGTGATGCGCTACGTACATCCGATGCGGTGGCTGGTGGTTGCGGCGCTGTCGTGTGTCTGTACCGATCTGGCACGCGGGCAGAGCTACAGCGAGGTCGTCGTCTTCGGCGACTCGCTGTCGGACGTCGGCAACACCGCCAACAGCTTCTTCATCAGCCTCGTCGCCCCCCAGGCCCGGCCGCCGTACTTCGACGGCCGGTTCTCCAACGGGCCGATCTGGGCCGAGCACCTGGCGGAGTCGTTTGGGCTCGACGCCTCGACCCGGAGCGAGGAAGGCGGCACCAACTACGCATGGGGCGGCGCACTCTCCGAGGACGGCACCAACTTCCTCGGCGCGGTCGACAACCTCGGCGGGCAGGTCGACGACTACCTCGGCGACCACACACCCACCGGCGACGAGCTGTTCCTGCTCTGGGGCGGCGCCAACGACCTGATCGAGATCGGCGGCTCGCTGGGCGCGCTGTTCTCCGGCGAGGGCACACCGCAGAGCGTCGCCGGGAACATGTCCGGCCATATGCAGCAGCTCGCCGCGGCCGGGGCACAAAACATCCTCGTCCTCAACCTGCCCAACCTCGGCGACATCCCGCGCTACGCCGGCGCGAGCGACCAGCAATCCCAGAACGCGGTGGCCCAGGCCTACAACACCCTGCTCGCCGCACAAGTCGCGTCGATCGAAGCGCAGTACGCGGTCGATATCGACCTGCTCGACATCAGCGCGATGGTCGACCTGATGCTAAACGACCCGGCCCGCTACGGCTTTACGAACACGACCGAACCCGCCTACGACCAGGACTCGGAGCAGGTCGTCGCCGACCCCACGGGCTACGTGTTCTGGGACGACATCCACCCCGGCGCCTTGGCCCATGAGTGGATCGCCCGCGCGGCGTTTGTCGCGCTGCACGAGCAGGGCGACATGGACGGCGACGGCTGGGTCGGGGCGGCGGACCTGGACATTGTGCTGGCACGCTGGGGCGACACGGTGGCCCCCTTCGACCTGTCGGCCGGCGACTGGAACGGCGACGGCACCGTCGGGCAGGCGGACCTGGACGCGGTGCAAGCCAACTGGGGCGGGGGCACGCCGCCGGGCCCGGCCGTCCCCGAGCCGGCGGTGGGCGTTGGTTTTCTGGCAGTTTTTGCCTTTTTTTCGCGAAATAGGCGTACATCGACGCCCACGCACGATTTGGCGCGGTAAGATTTTGGGCTGGATTTCCGGGGCCAGTTTTCAAAAAGACTGCGATCGGCAGGCTTCAGGAGTGGAGAGCGATGTCAATGATGCTAGGTTGCGACGGTGCGGACGATCTCAACAAGACCGACGCGCCGAAGATGCCGGTCGGGCAGGGGGGGCAAGGGTTCACGCCGCTTGAGACGCTCGAGCCGCGGCTGTTGTTCACGGCGGTGCCGCTGATCACCGAGTTCCTCGCCTCGAACGACAACGACCTGGTCGACGAAGACGGCGACGACTCCGACTGGCTCGAGCTGTTCAACGCCGGCGACACCGCGCTCGACCTCGCGGGCTGGCACCTCACCGACGACGCCACCGACCTGACCAAGTGGACGCTGCCTTCCGTGTCGCTCGACGCCGGGCGGTACCTCGTCGTGTTCGCCTCGGGCAAGGACCGCGCCGACGCCGACGGCACCGAGCTGCACACCAACTTCAGCCTGAGCGCGGGCGGCGAGTACCTCGCGCTCGTCGAGCCCAACGGCACGACCATCGCCTACGAATACGCACCCGACTATCCCGCGCAGGAACAGGACGTGTCCTACGGCCTGGAGATGGTCACGACCCAGGAAGTCCTCGTCGCCGAGGGCAGCAACGCCCGGTACATCGTCCCCACCGCCGAGATTATTGACTGGCAAACCGTCGGGTTCGACGACACCCTCTGGGCTGTCGCGCCGACCGGGCTCGGGTACGAAAACAGCCCGGGCGACAATGTCAACTTTACCTCACGCATCGAAACCGTCCTGCCCGATGGCACGACCTCGGTCTACCTCCGCCAGAGCTTCAACGTCACCGACCCGGCCCTGTTCGACACGCTCGTGCTCGGCCTACGCTACGACGACGGGTTTGTCGCCTACCTCAACGGCGTCGTGGTCGAGGCGCAAAACGAGCCCGAGTTCCCCGCGTTCGACTCCACCGCCACCGCCTCGCACAGCGACCCGCAGGCCATCGACTTTGTCCCGTTCGATATCACCGACCACCTCGACCTCCTCGTCGCCGGCAACAACGTCCTGGCGATCCACGGGCTCAACACCAACAACAGCTCCGACTACCTGATCGAGGCCGAGCTCATCGCCTCGGGCTCACAGGTCGTCCAGCCCCACGAGCGCGGCTACTTCGACATCACCACCCCCGGCGGCCCCAACGGCGAGGCCTTCGACGGCTTTGTCGCCGACACCGTCTTCAGCGTCGAACGCGGCATCTACGACACCCCCTTCAGCGTCGCCCTCTCCACCGCCACCGCCGGCGCGACCATCGTCTACACCCTCGACGGCAGCGAGCCCGCCGTCGACGAGTTCGGCGTCATCACCAACGGCACGGCCTACACCGCCCCGCTGAACGTCACCACCACGACCACCCTCCGCGCCGCCGGGTTCATGACCGGGCTCAAGACCCCGCGCATCGCGACCCACACCTACCTCTTCCCCGCCGACGTCATCAACCAGACCGACGCCTCGGTCATCGCGCAGGGCCTGCCCGCCACCTGGGGCCCGTTCAGCCCCGACTACGCCGTCAACGTCGCGCCGGGCAACGAGGCCGCCTTCACCGCCGCGCTCACCGCCATCCCCACGATCTCCATCACGATCGACAACGACGAGCTCTTCGACCCCGCCACCGGCATCTACACCAACTCGACCGAGCGGGGCAGCGAGTGGGAACGCGCCGCGTCCATCGAGCTGATCAACCCCGACGGGTCGGTCGGGTTCCAGGAAGACGCCGGGCTCCGCATGCAGGGCGGCGCGTTCCGCAACAACAGCTTCACCCGTAAAAACTCGTTCCGCATCGCCTTCCGTGACGAGTACGGCGCAGGCCGGCTCCACTACCCGCTCTTCGGCGAAGACGCCGCGCAGTCGTTCAACACCATCACCCTCCGCATGGACTCGAACGACGGCTACGCCTGGACCTCCGCCGGCGCCAAGCCGCAGTACGCGCGTGACGAGTGGGGCCGACAGACCCAGCTCGCGATGGGCCAGCCGTCGTCGCACGGCATGCGCGCCCACCTCTACCTCAACGGCGTGTACTGGGGGCTCTACAACCCCGTCGAACGCCCCGACGCGAACTTCGCCGCCGACTACTACGGCGGGGACGACGAGGACTGGGACGTCCTCAACCGCGGCGGCGCGACCGATGGCAACTTCCAGGCCTGGGACGCCTTCCTCCTCCTCGCACAGGCCGTCGCCGACGCTCCCGACGAGGCCTCCCGCAACGCGATCTACCAGCAGATCCTCGGCAACAACCCCGACGGCACCCACAACGCCGCCTTCGAAAACTACCTCGACGCCGAAAACTACATCGACTACCTCCTGGTCAACTTCTTCGGCGGCAACTCCGACTGGCCCAACAACAACTACTTCATGGCCCGCGAACGCGGCGCCGACTCCACCGGCTTCAAGTTCCACATCTGGGACTTCGAGTGGACCCTCCGCATCCAGGCCAACACCAACGACGACCGCACCGACGTCGACGACGGCGTCGCCGAGCCCTACGCCGACCTCCGCGCCAGCGAAGAGTTCCGCATGCTCTTCGCCGACCGCGCCCACCGCGCGCTCTTCAACGGCGGCGCACTCGCCGAGGCCAACGCCATCGCCCGCTACCAGGCCATCCTCGACGAACTCACCCCCGCCTTCGAAGGCGAGGTCGCACGATGGGGCGACCAGCACAACCCCGCCGGCTACACCTTCGCCGACTGGCAGACCGATTCGGGCAAGGTCATCAACCAGTTCCTCACCGGCCGCGCCGCGCTGCTGGTCTCCCACCTCCAGGGGGCCGGGCTCTACAGCACCGTCGAAGCCGTTTCCTGGAACCAGCGCGGCGGCATGATCGGCGCTACAACAGGCATCGAACTCACCGCACCCGCCGGCACGATCTACTACACCCTCGACGGCAGCGACCCCCGCGCCATCGGCGGCGGACTCTCTGCCAACGCGATCGAATACACCGGCCCGATCCTCCCAGGCACCAACGTGAAGATCCGCGCCCGCGTGCTCGACACCGGCGTCTGGTCCGCCATCGACCAGGCCGACTTCGTCATCGCAGACGCCATCGCAGACGCCTCCAACCTCCGCATCACCGAGCTCCAGTACAACCCCGTCGGCCCCAACGCCGCGGAAACACTCGCCGGGTTCACCGACGGCGATCAGTTCGAATTCATCGAGCTGATGAACACTTCCACCACCGACATCATCGACCTCTCCGGCGTACGCTTCACCGCCGGCGTGACCTTCGAGTTCGAGGCAGGCACCACCCTCGCCCCCGGCGAACGCATCACCCTCGTCAGCGACACCGCCGCATTCACCCAACGCTACGGCCCCAACAGCTCCGTCGTCGGTGAGTTCGACGGCAAACTCTCCAACGGCGGCGAACAGATCACCCTCGTCGATACCAACGACGTCACCATCCTCGACTTCACCTACGACGACGACCCGCTCCTGCTCTGGCCCACCGCGCCCGACGGCAACGGCGAATCGCTCGTCGTCCTCGACACCGAAGGCGACTACAACAGCCCCGCCAACTGGGCCGCGTCCGTCTCCGCCAAGGGCTCGCCGGGTGCCGCCGAGCCGCTGGCCGGCGATGTCAACCTCGACGGGTTCGTCGGCGCGGCCGACCTGGACCAGGTCCTCGCCACCTGGGGCCTCGCCGTCGAAGCCAGCGCCCAAGCAAGCCAGGCCGACCTCAGCCACGACGGCTTCGTCGGCAGCGCAGACGTCGCGATCGTCATCGCCAACTTCGGCAACGGCACACCGCCCAGCCAGCCCACCTCCAACGGCGAAACCCCTGACGACCCCGACCCCGGCGACGGCGGCGCGGACAACGATGGCAACGGCGAAGGCGACAACCCGGACACGCCCAACGCCGGCAACACACCCCCACCCAACAGGCCCGCACGCGGCGCACCGGTCCCACCGCGCCGGCCTGCGGCGAACGGCAGCAACGCCGCCAACCCGCCCGCCAGCCGTGGCCCCGCCATCACCCCAACCCGGACCCCGCGCGAGACACTCCCGCCCGCAGCGCCAGCCCAGGCCCCAGCGCCCTCGGCGACCCCAATGCCCGCAGTGACCCCAGCGCCCGCGACCACACAATCGCCCGCGCCCGTCCCGGTCCCCGCACGGCGAGCCGACGCACCCACCCTCACCGCCACCCAGCAGCGCGCCGCGCACAACGCCACACGCGCTAACGCCCTCGCGCTCGCCAAACCTACCGAACCCGCCGCCGAGCCCCCGGCCGACGACGCACCGGCACAAAAACCACGCCGCTTCGACGCGCTCAACCTGCGCTAACCGTAACCACTCGGCTCTGTCCGAAAACGGTGGGATGGCCGTCTCGGCCGTCGATTGAGCTTCGTGACGGGCGGGACGCCCATCCCACCTTTGGTTTTCAGACGGAGCCTGGCCGCTAAGCACCACACGCGTTTCAGACGGCCCCACCCTACAACCGCCAAGGCGTCGGCACCTGCGTCCCGCCCGACGAGATCGTGTCCTCCGACTCGCCCCGCATCTCCGTGGGCAGATGGATCGTGATCGTCGTCCCCTTCTTCACCTTCGACTGCACCTCGACCCGGCCGCCGTGCTCTTCGACGATCTTCTTCGTCACCACCAGCCCCAGCCCCGTCCCGCCGTAGCCCTTCGTCGAGACAAACGGCTTGAACAGGTGCTGCCGCTGCGCACGGTTCATCCCCACCCCGTTGTCCGCGACGCTCAGCTTGACCTCGTTCTCGACACGATCAAAACGACACGCCAACGTCACCGCGCCCCGCTCAGACTCACAGGCATCAAGCGCGTTGTGCAGCAAATTCAACACCGCCTGGTGCATCCCCGACACCTCCACCGGCACCGGCGGCAGCCCCGGCTCGATGTCCACGATCAACGCGACCTTCTTCGCGTCAAACCGCGCCTGCACCAGGTCCACCAGGTCCAGGAACATCGGCGACAGGTGCGCCATCTCCAGCTCCGGCTGGCGCTGCTTGCTGTACTGCAGCATGTTCAGCGTCAACGCAAAAATCTTCTCCTGGTTACGCTGGACGATCCGCCAGCCCTGCTTCACCGCGTCGGGGTTCTTCTTGCGCATCCCGAGGTCGACCAGGTCCGAACCCCCGCGCATCCCCTGCAGGATGTTCTTAATCGAATGACTCAGCGATGCGATGGTCTGGCCCATCGCGGCCAGGCGCTCTTCCTGCACCCGTTCGCCCAGCAGCCGGGCGTTGTCGAGCGCAAGCCCGGTCTGCACCCCGATCGCCGTGAGCAGCGAGAGCTGGTCCTCGGTAAACGTGTAGTTGGCGATCTGCGAATCCAGGTGGATCACGCCGTAGTAGTGGTCCTTGTGCTTGATGGGCACGCACATCGCCGAGCGGATGCCGTACGCCTGGACCGAGTCGCCCGAGGTAAACCGTGTATCGCTCATCGCGTTGCTCGACAGCACCGCCACGCCACGCTCCAGCACATAGTGCACGATCGTTCGGCTGATCGTCGCCGGCCGATTCGGGTCCGGCAGCGTGTCCTCATCCTCACGGAACCGCAGCACCACCGGGTCGGGCTCGTCCAGCGGGTGCTCGCACAACAGCACGAAACCGCGGTCGGCCGAGAAATACTCGAACACCACGTCCATCACCTTGTCGAGCAGCTCCTGCTTGTCCGTCACCGACCCGATCAGCGCGACCAGGTCGTAGATGATCTGCAACTGGAACTGCGCCGCCTGCGACGGCTCGGGCGAGGACATGATCATCGACTCGTCGTTAGCATCGATCGTCCGCTCGAACGCGACGTCGATCTCGTCCGCCGGCGCGAGCTTGAGCCGGTTGGCCAAGGGGTTACGCACGTTCTCGCCGTAGATCAGCAGCGTGTTGCCCGTGCGGATCTGGTCGCCCAGCCGGAGCTTGCGTCGCTCGGGCGTCGCGCGGACCCCGTTGATGAACGTGCCGTTGGCGGACTGCAGATCGCGGATGTACCACGTCCCGTCGCCGTCGGGCGTCAGCTCGGCGTGGCGGCGCGAGATCGTCTGGTCGCTCAGCACGATCGCCTCGCTCGACCGCCCGATCAACTGCGGCTCATCGTCGGGCAGCGTCAGCCGCATCCCCTTGTCCGGCCCCTGGATGACATTCAGTACGAGCAAACGCGGGCTCCACAGTGAGCCATCATTTTATGAGCAAGCCCGCAGCCTTGCGCGGCAATGCTGCGGGATCAAGACACGCCGCAAACCCGATCCCACGGCGTGCCGCGGACGGCAAGCCGTGGGCTTGGCGGGGACGGCAAGCCGTGGGCTTGGCGCAACATAGGTCCAATACCCCCTTAGCCCTTGAGCCGTTCCTTCCACGCCGCCAACTGCGTCTCGAACCCGCTCACCCCCGCGTTGCCGGCACTCTGGTAACGCTTCACCACGTTCTCCGGCCCAAGCCAGTCAAACACATCCTCGCCAACCGCGCCATCGCTGCCATACTCCGCGCACACCGCGTTCATCTCATCGACGGTGAGCTGCTCCAGCTTGTACCGGCCGGACTCGTTGCACAGCCCGACCAGCCGGCCGACGACCTGGTGCGATGTGCGGAACGGCACGCCCTTGGTCACGAGGTACTCCGCCAGCGACGTCGCGTCGAGATACCCGCGGTCCAGCCCCTGCTTGATGCGGTCTTCGTTGAAGGTGACGGTCTTGACGATGCCCGCCGCCATGTCGAGGCAGTCGCACACCGCGTCGTAGGCGGCGAAGAGGTGGCGCTTGTCTTCCTGCAGGTCGCGGTTGTAGCCGACGGTGATGCCCTTGCACATGGTGAGCAGGGCCATGAGCGAGCCGTAGACCTGGCCGGTCTTCCCGCGGATGAGTTCGAGCATGTCCGGGTTCTGCTTCTGCGGCATCATCGACGACCCGGTCGTGTACGTGTCGGCCAGCGTGATAAACCCGAACTCCGTCGTCGCGTAGATGATCCACTGCTCCGCCCAGCGGGAGAGCCACATGGAGGTCATGGTCAACCCGTACGCAAAGTCGAGCGCCGCGTCGCGGGAGGCGGTAGATTCAATGCTGTTAGCCGAGGGATACGTCAATCCAGGTGCAGGCAGATATTCATTCGCTAAGTCACGGTCCAATGGCAGAGACGAACCCGCGATAGCGCCTGATCCAAGCGGATTGGTCTGCATCGATTTGTTTAGCAACACTATCCGGACAATCGTGCCACGGATTGCCTCTGCCCAAGCAGCCAGTTCTCCGCCCACAACAATCGGTTGTGCCCGCTGAAGGTGCGTGTAAGAGGGTAAAACAATGTGACCGTCTCTTTGCGCCAACTCAAAGTATGCATCAACCAGCTTGGTTGCTTTTGTGTCAATTGTTGAGATGGCGTCCTTGATCCAAAGTCTGAGATCCAGCGCCACCTGATCGTTCCGGCTGCGCCCGGTATGCAGCTTCCGCCCCGCATCCCCCGCCTTCTCGATCAGGGCGGCCTCGATGCACATATGCACATCTTCGAGCTCGACCTTCCAGCCGGGCCAGGCGTCGCCCTGTTCGGTGATCTCTTGCTCGATCTCGTCAAGCCCGCTGTTGATGGCTGACAAATCTTCCGGGGTGATGAGCCCGACCTTGCACAGCATCGCGGCGTGGGCTTTGGAGCCGCGGATGTCGTGGGTGTAGAGGCGTTTGTCGTAGTCCAGCGACGCGACGAACCGCGCGGCCAGGGGGTCGCCCTCGCTGCCCGACGACTTCGCGTGTTCCCAGGGTTTGTGTGCAGTGCTCATCGCGGCAGTGTAGCGGAGGAATGAGGGGTGAGAAGTGAGGACTAGGGGGGAGTGAGAAAACCACGCCAAGCCCACGGTGTCGCGCCAGCGATACCGTGGGATCGCCATGCGTCAACAGAAAACCCGCGGTATTGCTGTCGCAACACCGCGGGCATGGAGCCGTTTTTTACTCGGTCCTCAAACCTCGTTGCTGCACTCAGAACGGCAGGTCGTCCTCACCGAACCCGTCCTCATCCTCCGACTCGAACAGGCCCGGCTTGTCCTTGCTGCCGTCCCACTCGTCGAGCGGGAGGAAGGTGTCGGCGTCGAGGGTTTCATCGGTGCTGGCCTCGCCGTAGAGGTCGTCGTCGAAGCTGGCGCGGTGGTGGACACGGATGATCTTCGCGAGCGATTCCCCCAGGACATCCGCCACCGTGCGGCAGGTCTCGACCAGCCCCTCGGGGAAAGGCTGGTTCTCGTCGCGGAACAGCGCAACCACCGCGAGCGGCTCGTCCTCCGAGAAGCAGGCGAACGTGATCAGCCCGCAGTCGGCGAGGTAGTGCCAGTCGTCGCCCAGCAGCTTGCGCAGGGCGGCGTTGTCGGTCAGCTCGGCGATCTCCATACACTCGCCGACCCGCGGCGCGAGGACGTCGCCCAGGTGTTCGAGCAGCATGTCCGCCGACTCGCCGGCACAGTCGTAGTTGACGTACCCACCCAGCGAGTACTCGTCCATGCTCGCGGGGAGGAAGATCGCCGCGTTGCAAGGCCCGGCCTGCGACACGAGGTACTCCAGCGACTTTCGCAGCACGACCTCCAGGTCCAGCTCTTCGCCGAGCACGGCGGTGAACCCGCTGTTGACGACGGCGTCCTGCATCTGCACCGCGAGCTCCTGGTAGGCGGTCACCAGGTCGTTGCACAGCACGTCGACCTGGTCGCTGACCTCGGCGCGGGCGGCGTCGAGCTGCTTGCACAGCTTCTTGAGCTTTCGGATCTGGCGGGTCTGGTCGCGCAATGCCTGCTGGCGGTCGAGCGCGGCGCGGACGCGGTCGGCCAGCAGGGCGGCGTCGATCAGGCCCTGTGCGCCGTCGTGCTTGACGAGGTAGTCCGTCGCGCCAAGACGCATCGCCTTCTGCGCGAGGTCGAAGGCGGGGTTTTCAGAAACGACGACGGCCTGGGTCGCGTGCTTCGAAGACGCCAGCTCGTTGACGAGCTCGAGCCCGCTGCCGTCGGCGAGGTCGGGGTCGATCACGGCGACGTCGATGTTGCGGTGGTCTTCGATCACCGAGCGGGCCTTGGCCAGGGTGTCCGCGTAGAGGACGGTGGTGTTGGGGTCGGCGCAGCCTTCGAGCTGGGAGCGTAGTGCCGGGTCGCGGTCGACCAGCAGCAGCCGACGGCGGCGCGGGGTGTTGCTTTTCTGGGCGTGGCCGGTCTCGCGCTCCGCGCGGTGTGGCTGTGGGTTGTCGTGGGCGTCGCTCACGTTGCTCTCCTCGTGTGTCCCGGTCTCCGCCGGGCTTGGGTTCCAAGGGAGGTATCGACGCGCGGCCTGGGCGTGTGAACCGCCGGCACACAATCAAAACCGACACGGCATGCGACCCTGAGGGCTGGTACGTCTGCCGCCTTATGGGGCGTGTCCTGAGCGGCGTGAAAGGCGCAGCCGATACAGACGGCAGCCCCGTGTGCGACATGCGATACACAATGGATTCCAAGCCCACGGCTTTGCGCAGCAACGCCGTGGGATAAGAGCCAAGGAAGAGGCAGTGCGTCCCTTACCCGTTGCCGCGGATCGGCAGGGTAACGCTGGCGGTCGTGCCGATGTCGGGGGTCGAGTGCAGGTCGATCCGCCCGCCGTGCGCGATCGCGAGCTGCTGCGCACGCGGGAGCCCCATGCCGATCTGTCGGCCGGCGGGCTTGGCACTGAAGAAGGGGTCGAAGGCGTGGCTCGCGGTGCGCTCGTCCATCCCGTCGCCGTCGTCGATGACCTGGATCACGAGCGACTCGGTGTCGTGCTCGACCTGGGCCGAGACGTTGACCGCCGAGCGCGGGTTGGACTGGAGCGCGTTGACGATCAGCTCGGTGAGGATGCGGCCCACGAGCGGGGCGTCGCAGTTGACGATCGGGAGCTCTTGCTTGACCGAGAGGTAGATCTCCGCGCTGCGCTCGCGTTTGGATCGGCTGAGCTTGACCTTGCGGACGACCTCATCGAGCAGCGCGAGCATATCGACCGGCTTGCAGTCGGCGCGTGGCGGGTCGGCGAACATGTGCAGCCCGGTAATCAGGTCGCTCAAGCGGTGCGCTTCCTGAAAGATGAGCTGTGCGGACTGTTGTTCTTTGCTCGCGCTGGGCAGCGACATCGACAGCAGTTGCGATCGGCCGGAGATGACGGCCAGGGGGTTGTTCATCTCGTGGGCCGCGCCGGACGCCATCTCGCCCAGCCGGGCCATGGACTCCTGTCGGAGCAGGCGGTCCTGCGCTTCGGCGAGGGCGGCGTGGGTCTGGGCGAGTTGTTCGCTGAGCTGGCGTGCGCCTTCGTACTGCGCGGCGGCGGCGATCGAAGCGCCCCAGGTGTCGGCGAGCGGCTGCATCAACGACCACGCCGGCAGATTCGTCCGGTCGTGCAGCAGGATCCCGGCGGTGCCCCAGCCACTGGCGAGCGGGAAGAGCTGCACATTGCGCACGTCCTCGGCCCCGAGCAGCGCATCGGCGAGCCAGGGCAGCAGCCCCGCCAGCGTCATCCCCATCGGCTCCGACGCGTCGAGCGTCGTCAGGTCGGGGGCGTGCGGCGGCGGGTCGACCATCTCAAAACGAACCGCGGCATCGGGGTCGGGGCGCTGGCCGATCAGCCACTCGGGCTTGCCGTCGGCGTCCTGGCTCGGGTAGAGCACGGCGTAAAACCCGTCGCCCATCAGCCGGCGGGCCGAGGCCAGCACATCGTCCAGCACGTCCTGCACGCCGCGGCCCATGTCGGTGCCGGCGTGGAACGCGTGGACCTCTTCCATGACACGCTGCTGCGAGGCGACCTGTCGGCCGCGCTTCTCGAGCTGCTCGTTGAGCCGGCCCAGCGCCTGGTTCGCCTTCTGCACCGACTGCATCAGCAGCTCGTGCGACGGGATATCGTGTAGCCCGAGCATCGCGCCGCGTTGCTCGAGTTCGCCGTAGAGCCGGTCGGTCGCGTCGGCGACCAGCGCGGGGTCGAGCCCGAGCTGCGCGGTCATCATCGCGGGGTCGCGTTTAAAGCTGTGGTTGCCGGAGTAGCCGATGAGCTGTCGGCGGACGATGGTGTCGGCCAGCGCGATCAGGCCGATCATGCGTTTGTGCGGCAGGTCGGGCAGCGCCTCGTACGCGCTGCCGTGCAGCCAGATGCAGTCCTGCAGCAGGTGCGGCATGCCCCACTGCTCGGCCAAACGTTTGCCGGCGGTGTGATGGTCGAGCCCGATGATGCGTCGCTCGGCCTCGGCGATGTTGCTCTGACGCAGCTTCGCGACCTCGATCACCCGCCTGTAGCTGCGCGGCAGCGCAAGGTCGAGCGCGAGCTTGCCCACATCGTGCAACAGCCCGCAGACAAACGCTTCCTCAGGCACAAGCTCCGGGTCGCCCGGGTGCAGCTTGGCGATCAGCTCCGCGACGATCGCCACGGCTAACGAGTGCGACCAGAACCCGGCCCGGTCGAAGGGCTCGGCCGGCGGCGCGTCGGGGGCTGTGCCGGCCTCGGCATCGCTGAATCGGCCTTGTTTTTCGGGGGTTTGATGCGCGTCGTCGGTGTGTGGGCCGTAGACCTCGAACACCTTGAGCGAGAGCACCGCGTTGCGGATAGCGTGGAACCCGAGGAGTTTGACCGCCCGGTCGATCGTGAGCACATCGCGCACGCCCTTGTCGGCGGTCTTGCATAGCGACAGGACTTTGGCGGTCAGCGCCGGGTCGGCGGCGATCATCTCGACCACCTCGCTGAGGTGCGACTCGTCGCTCGCCGTGAGCTGCAACAGGCGCGTCGCCACCGCCGGCAGTGTCGGGAGTGAGTCGATCTGCCGGAGGATGAGTTCGATGCGTCGCGGCTTGGAGAGCTCGGCAACCATAGATTACGGCGTCGTCAAGGGCCGGTGTTCGCCGCCGCCCTGCGGGCAGCGCGCCCTGTGCGTCGGTGTCACACGCCACCCGTCGGGCGGCGGCGAAACAACGCTGCAGGTGTTTCGTGCACTCCGCACATCACGCTTCCAGGAGGGAGTTGATCTGCGACATCAGCTTGTGGATGTCGAACGGTTTTTTGATAAACGCATCGGCGCCGGCCTCGAGCAGGCCATCGACCTCGCCCTGGTCGACCACACCCGACACAATCACGATACGCATCGACTGCAGGTCTTTGTTCTTGCGAACGGTCTTGCACACGACGTTGCCGTTGACATCCGGCAGCATAAAGTCGAGTACCATCAGGTCGGGCTTGAACTCGGCCGACTGCACACCCGCGTCGTAGCCGGTGCTCGCGGTGCGGACCTCGAAACGGTCGTCGCGTGACAACACATCCTCGAGCAGCTCAACGATGCGCGGGTCGTCATCGACCACGAGAATCTTTTTCCGTCCCTGCGCGAAGTCGTCGACAGGGATGTCGTTGTGCTTCATGAAGCGGATCAGCTCTTCGCGCGGGATGCGTCGGAAACGCGAGCCCGGGACGCGGAAGCCCTTGAGCCGGCCCTTGTCGAAACAGCGGATGATGGTCTGCTGAGAGACCTTGCAGACCTCGGCGGCTTCCCCGGTGGTGAAGATCTGCTTGTCGAACAGCTCGGCCTTGCCGTTGTTTCCCGGGTGGGATGTGCCGTTGTTTCCGTTGGTGGCGCTCATGCGAAACCCCTGATCTGACTCCCCGGCACCCTGAAAACTCGACCTAACTTCAGTGCAGGAATACACTTCCGCGCACACTGGCCGACGGGTTTGCCCAGTTTGTCTAGTTTTACATCGGGGCCATCCCAGGCCGACTTAAGGGTCGGCAGGCGATGGGGTGCGGGCGGGCATGAGGCGTAAGGGCAGGGGGCCGGTCATGAGGGCGGCGGTCGCGTCACGCGGCCCGATGACGCTGCGCCACTAAGCCGCAGGCTTGGGAATCGTGCCCCGCGTTCTCGCCGATCACCGAGCGACGATGATCTATCATCCATTGATCGTCTCAAGCAACCCCCAGCCCGAAGCAACACACCCCCCCGGCGCCGCGCGGTCGTTCCCCTGCCGGTCGTGTGGCGCGGACCTGGCGTTCAAGCCCGGGCTCCACTCGTTGGCCTGCGACTACTGTGGGACCGAGAACGCGCTGCCCGACCCGATCGACAACACCGTCCGCGAGCAGGACTACCTCAAGACCCTTGCGGTACTGAAGACGCGGTACGAGACCATCCACCCGCCGACGCTGAAGTGCAACGGCTGCGGCGCGGCCGTCGACCGCCCGCCACACATCGACGCGCTGCCCTGCCCGTTCTGTGGGTTCGGGCTGGTCGACGCCGGCATCAACGACCGCGTGCTCCGGCCCGAGGCCGTGCTCCCGTTCCACCTCAACGAACAGCAAGCCAAAGACGCCTTCCGAAAGTGGGTCGCCAGGCTCTGGTTCGCGCCCAACGCCCTCAAACGCGACGCCCGCAACGGCGAACGCCTCACCGGCGTCTACATCCCGTACTGGACCTACGACTCCAACACCGTCAGCGACTACACCGGCCAACGCGGCGAACACTACTGGGAAAACGAGACCTACTGGACCACCGAGACCCGACGCGATGTCCACGGCCGAACCGTCAGCAAACGCGTCCGCAAGACGCGCCGGGTCCGCAAAACCCGTTGGTACCCCGCATCGGGCACGGTCGGCGTCGGCTTCGACGATGTCCTCGTGCTGGCGGGCACATCGCTGCCCGAGCACCTGGTCGAGAAGCTGACGCCCTGGGACCTCGCGCACCTGCAGCCGTACCAGGACGCCTACCTCGCGGGGCTGCTGGCCGAGCGGTACCAGGTCAGCGTCGAGCCGGGCTTCGCTCGCGCGCAGCAGAAGATGGCACCCACCATCCGCAGCCATGTCCGCAGCGACATCGGCGGCGACGAGCAACGCATCCACCGCGTCACCACCCAGTACCACGACATCGCCTTCAAGCACATCCTCCTGCCCATCTGGTCCTGCGCCTACCGATTCAACGGCAAGGTCTACCGCTACCTCGTCAACGCCCGCACCGGCAAGGTCCAGGGCCACCGCCCCTACAGCTACTGGAAGATCACCGCGACGATCCTCGCCATCCTCGGGGTCATCGGGGCCGTGGTGCTGGCGATCGCCCTCGCGGGCGGGGCGTAAGCTCGGTAAGGGGATGCCGGCCTCACCTCCACGTTTCCCCCAATACGCCGTTCAACCCGGTTTCCATAAAATTCAGGAACCGCTTCGATGGTTCATGCGTCTGATTCTGGTCCACACCCCATTTCCGAAAGGGCCTGCGATGAAGTACCGCTACCTGTTCCCGACCTTCGCGCTCGTTGGGGCCGTCTCGCTGGGCTCGGCCGCCTGGCTCCAGGCCGGCCAAGCCGACACCGACGCCGACTCCGCCGTGCCGGTTGAAATCGCCGACACCGACTACGCCGACGCCGTCCGCGACCTGCTCGCCGCCGAGCCCGGCCCCGAGCGCGACGCCGCCGCCGAGCGTTTCCGCCAACTCGGCCCCGACGCCTTCGCAGTGCTCTACGAAGCCCTGACACCCACGATCCAGCAGTACCGCGCGGCCAAGGGGCTCGGCTCTGCCGAACAAGCCGACGAGCTCGAGCCCCTCGTCCGACTGCTCGACACCGTCGCCCAGCAGCGCGACGCCTACGCCGCCGGGCTCTACTGGCACACCGACCTCGACGACGCCAAAGCCCAGGCCCAAGCCACCGGCAAGCCCATCCTCTCGCTCCGCATGCTCGGCAACCTCGACGACGAATACTCCTGCGCCAACTCCCGCTTCTTCCGCACCGCGCTCTACGCCGACACCGAACTGGGCAACACCCTCCGCAACGACTTCGTCCTGCACTGGCAAAGCGTCCGCCCCGTCCCCGTCATCACCATCGACATGGGCGACGGCCGCGTTATCCGACGGACCATCACCGGCAACTCGTGTCACCTCGTCCTCGACACCCAAGGACGACCCGTCGACGTCATCCCCGGGCTCTACGGGCCACGCACGTTTGAGGCGGCACTCCACCGCGCGGGGGAAATGTCCCGCAAGATCACTGCGTACGCGACGACGGCGGAGGAACGGCAAACGCTGCTGGATGTCTACCACCTCACCGCCAGCATGGACTTGGATGAGCGCTGGGCCGAGCTCACACCGGCTGGGCCGCAACGCATGAGTACAAACCGCGACGCCTACCCCGCGGTGTTCCCGGCCATTGAGCTGGACAGCTCTGAAGGCGCCGACGAACTGGCCCAAATGCTTGCGGTGCCGGGGCACGATGCGGCAACATTCCCGGATGCGCAGCGTGCGGGGCAGCTCGCGCGGGGCAAAGAGATCATCGAAATGCCCCTGCTTGATGCGATGGACGCAAGTGCCGATCTGCTCTTTGTGCTCTCCGAGCCGGCCGCCGAGACCGTGCCCGACGCGCGAGACGCCGCGGCTTTGGTGGTCGGCAAGTCGGATGTGGAGATGGTCCTGGTCGATGCGATCCTGCCGCGCAACCCGATGCACACCCCGGCCAGCGCCCCGGCCGAGGTGTGGCACGCCGTCGCCGCGCACTACGCCGAGGGCGCTACGCTCGACCACGCCAGCCGTCGGCTGATGACCGAAAAAACCGTCCCCGCCGAGGAGGCGGCACGCATGGCCTTTAGCAAGAGCTATGTCGAGAACCCGCTGCTCGCGATGATCCAAAACTTCGAAGGCGCGATCGCGCTGGACACCGCGCGTAACGAGCACCTGCTGCACCGCCAGATCCACCAGTGGTTTGTCGATGGCGAGGCCCCGTCCGACCCCGACGCGCTGACCAGCCGGGTGTATGCCGAGCTGTTCCTGACGCCCGACGAAGACCCCTGGCTCGGGCTGGTGCCGCCGGACACCTACAGCGCCCTGGACGCGGGCGGGCTGGAGACGTGCGACGCGCCTTGAGGTGGTGGGTGATTCGCGATGACACAGGGGGGCGATCCCACGGCGTTGCTGCGCAAAGCCGTGGGCTTGGGGCGCGATGCTAATCGCAAAGTGAGTTTTCAAGCCCGCGGCTTTGGCGCAGCCAACGCCGCGGGATACGATCACCCCATGCCACACCCCGGCAAACGCTGGTACCACGTCACAATCGGCACCTACAACAGTTGGCTCCCCGGCGACCCGCGCGGCTTCCGCTCGCACGACCACCGTATCCACTCCTCGGGTGACCACAAGCACCCGCCGCCGGCGGGAGAGCATGCCGGGTTACACGCACACGCCAAAACCCACTCGGGTCCGACTGTCGTCTTGCCCGATGTGCTGCGCTCGACCGTCTGCGGCAAGCTGGTCACGTCGCTTCAGTCGCGCAGCCACCGCGTCTTGATCGCCTGTGTCGGCGGCATGCATGTCCACCTGCTCGCGGAGCTTCCCGGCGATGCCGGGGAGGCGAAGATCGCGGTCGGGGTCGCGAAGAAGTCCGCGTCGCAGGCGGTCACCGCGCAGCTTGCGGGACGAGTCTGGGCGCGTGGGTGCGGGCTGAAGCCGATCCGGGATGCGTCGCATCAGCACAACACCTTCCGCTATATCGAGCGGCACGCCGAAGAGGGGGCGGCGGTATGGACGTTCCGCAGCGAGCAGGGAAACGGGGAGGATGAAGCCGGTGGGTAGTGCCGATCCGCGCGGCGTTGGCTGCGCCAAAGCCGCGGGCTTGGGGGTTACCTCTCGATACGGTTGCCCGCGCCCCAAGCCCACGGCTTTGCGCAGCAACGCCGTGGGATCATACAAATCCACGGTGGGATATCCCTACTCAACTTCCCCCGCTATCCTGTGCGGTTTCGCCCACTGCAACCCACAGGTGTTCCGATGCCCACGCCCAAAGAAAAGACCCCCAAGAAGATCGTCCTCGCCTACTCCGGCGGGCTGGACACCTCCATCATCCTCCCCTGGCTCAAGGACCGCTACCCCGGCGTGAAGCTCGTCTGCTTTGCGGCCGAGCTGGGCCAGGGCGACGAGCTCAAGGGCATCGAGAAGAAGGCCTACGCCAGCGGCGCGGATGAGGTGATCGTCAAGGACCTCCGCCGCGAGTTCGCCGAGCAGTACTGCTACCCCATGCTCCGCGCCCACGCGACGTACGAGGGCGACTACCTGCTGGGCACGTCGATCGCCCGCCCGCTGATCGCCAAGCACCAGGTCCTCGCCGCGCAGAAGACCGGCGCCGATGCGCTGGGCCACGGCGCGACCGGCAAAGGCAACGACCAGGTCCGCTTCGAGCTGACCTACATGGCCCTCGCGCCCAAGCTCCAGATCATCAGCCCGTGGAAGGACCAGCACTTCATCGACGACGGCCTCACCGACCGCGAGACCGCCATCGACTACGCCAAGAAGCACAAGATCCCGATCGACCAGACCAAGAAAAAGATCTACTCCCGCGACCGAAACCTCTGGCACATCTCGCACGAAGGCGACGAGATCGAGCACCCGGACCAAGAGCCGGACTGGAAGCGCTGCCTCGTGATGAGCGTGCCCGTCGAGAAGGCCCCCGCGAAGGCCGAGACGGTCGAGATCACGTTCAAGCGCGGCACGCCGTGGAAGCTCAACGGCAAGGTGCTGCGCGGCGACGTCATGATCGCGTCGCTCAACAAGATCGGCGGCAAGCATGCCGTGGGCCAGACCGTCCTCACCGAGAACCGGCTGGTCGGCATGAAGTCGCGCGGCGTGTACGAGACGCCCGGCGGGACGATCCTCTACGAAGCCCACAAAGCCCTCGAACAGCTCTGCCTCGAACGCGACCTCTACCACACCAAGCAGCAGCTCGCGCTCAAGTACGGCGAGATCGTGTACTACGGCCAGTGGTTCCACCCGCTGCGCGAAGCGCTCCAGGCCTTCGTCGATGAAAGCAACGAGCACGTCAACGGCACGGTCAAGGTCAAGCTCTACAAGGGCCGGGCCATCGCCATCGGCGCGGACGCCAAGAAGAGCTCGCTCTACGACGCCAACCTCGCCAGCTTCGCGATGGATGGGTACGACATCGAGGCCGCCCGCGGCTTCATCGACCTGTTCGGCCTGCCTATGCAGGTCCGCGGCGCCAAGCAGGGCTACCAGGGCTAGGCTCTGTCTGAAAACCAAAGGTGGGATGGGCGTCCCGCCCGTCACGAAGCTCAATCGACGGCCGAGACGGCCATCCCACCGTTTTCGGACAGAGCCTAAGCGTTTGATCGAGCAAGCACAGTCGGGGTAAGCTGCTCGTCGATTAGAGATGGATCACCCGCGCAGCCCCGGAGCCGGACTTGGCCAAGTCGCAGCCTCATACTTTCCTCGCCGCCGTGCTGGTGGTTTGCGTGCTGCTGGTGCCGATCGGTGTCGGCGCGGGGATCGTCTACTACGTGCTCAACAAGCCCGAGGTCGAGGTCCGGCGGGTCGTCGTCGAAGCCATCGCGCCGACCCAGGTCGACGAGGGCGACATCTTCGAGCTCACCGTCGTCGTGCAGAACCACACCGACCAGGCCGTGAACCTCAACGGCCTCGATCTCGCGGTCGGTTACTTCGAGGGGTTTGTGCTGTTTGGCACAACGCCCGACTACCTCACGGAGTCCGAGGGCCGAATGTTCCGCGCGTTTGAGTACAACGTGCCCATCGCGGCGGGCGGCAACGCACAGATCGTCTTCCGGATGCAGGCCATCAACGCCGGCGACTGGTCGGGCGATATCGACGCCCGCATCTCGGGCTCGACCGGCACACTCACCACCCATGCCCACACCGTCGTCACCGTCCCGCAACGATTCCCCGGCTCCCCGATCGACGACGGCCCCCCGCTCCTGATCGAGCCAAACCCGGAGTAAAGACCATGCCCGTCGCACCCGCACTCACGCGGTCCTTCGTGCCCGCCGACCTGGACCCTGCGGACTGGGCAGACGTCGAACCGCTGTTCGCCTCGCTCCAGTCCCGCGCGCTCTCGACCGTTGACGAGGCCCTGGCCTGGCTCGGAGACTACAGCGAGTTGATGTGCGTGGTGTCGGAGTACGGCAGCCGAGTCAACATCGACAAGGCCTGCGACACCGAGTCCGACGATGTCGACAAGGCCTTCCTCAACTGGGTCGAAGCGATCCAGCCCAAGCTCAAGCCGATCCGCGATGCGCTTGAGCGCAAGCTGCTCGACTCGGGGCTCGCGGACGATCTCCCCGCCGACCGTTTCGCGGTGATGGTGCGCGACTGGCGCACGGGCGTTGAGCTGTTCCACGCCGAGAACGTCGCGCTGCAGACGCAGCTCACCAAGCTCGCCAGCGACTACGACAAGCACATGGGCGGGCTGACCGTTGACTTCCGTGGGCAGACGTACAACCTGCCCCAGCTCGCGAAGTTTCAGGAAGACACCGACCGCGGCACGCGCGAAGACGCCTGGCGGCTCGACGCGGCGCAGCGGCAGACCGTGCGCGACGCCAACGACGCCGTCTTCAGCAAGCAGGTCGCGCTGCGTGACCAGATGGCGAAAAACGCCGGGCTGCCCAGCTACATCGACTGGGCCTGGCGGGATATGGGTCGGCACGACTACACCGCGCAGGACTGCGCCGACTTCTGCGACGCCATCGCCGAGGTCTGTGTGCCGATGGAGCGTGCCCTCAACGATCAGCGCCGACAAACGATGGGCGTCGACACGCTCCGCCCGTGGGACGCCAACGCGGATGCGCTGGGCCGACCCCCGCTGAGCCCGTTCCCCGCCGACGACGCGACGCCGCTGGTCAAGGGCTGCCACGCGATCTTCGCGTCGATCGACACGGGCCTCGCCGAGGACTTTGGCCAGCTCAAGACCGGCCGCAACCTCGACCTGGTCTCGCGCAAGGGCAAGCGGGGCGGCGGGTTCCAGGCGTCGCTGCCCGAACGCCGCGAGCCGTTCATCTTCATGAACACCGCCGGCCGACAAATCGACGTGCGCGTCCTGCTGCACGAAGCAGGCCACGCCTTCCACTACCAGTGGGCAAGCCATGCACTAGACAACTACTTCCTCCAACACGCGCCCATTGAGTTCGCCGAGGTCGCGTCCATGTCGATGGAGCTGTTCGGGCTCAGTAAGCTCGGCCGCTTCTACCCCGGCGACGACGACGCATCACGCCGCGCGCAGCTCAGCATGCTCGAAGGCATCGTCCGCTTCTTCCCGTGGATGGCCGCCATCGACCGCTTCCAGCACTGGGTCTACGCCAACCCGGCACACACCGTCGATGAGCGTACCGCCGCGTGGCGCACCATCACCGATACCTACGGCACACGGCACGGCGGGGTCGGCACCGACTGGTCCGGGCTCGACGCCGAACGCGACAGCTACTGGCAACGCCAGATCCACCTCTTCCACTACCCGTTCTACTACGTCGAGTACGGCATCGCGCAGCTCGGCGCGCTTCAGCTCTGGCAGCAGTTCCGGAGCGACCCCCGGCAGGCGCTCGCCAACTACCGCAGAGCCCTCGCCCTGGGCGGGACACGCACGCTTCCCGAGCTCTTCGAGGCCGCCGAAATCCGCTTCGACTTCAGCAAAGACACGCTGGCCCCGCTGATGCAGGACGTCATGCAGGCCATCGAAGCGTTGCTGTCGTAACCGCTACTCCGTGGGCACCGACGCCGTCGAACCCGTTTGCGACCGGCCGACAAACCGTGGGTCTTGCGTGATCCGTGCCGGATGGATGACCGCCTCGGAGGGGGTGGCCGACAAACCGGCCGCGGGGACAACGCCCGGGGCCTGCGCGGGCTGGGCCGCGACTGCGCGGTCATGCTCGCGCTCCAACGCCGCCGCCTGCTTCTCCGCCTGCTCGGCGTAAGCCTCGCTCGCCTCGGCCGCGGCCTGGGCCCGGTTCATGCCGACCCCAAACGTGATCGAGAAGAACAAACCAAATACCACCGCCGCCGCACAGCACACCCAACCCGCCAACGCGACACGACGCACATCGCGAAGCTGGTGCCGTGTATGCGCGAGCTGTTCGAACGCCGTCGCCTGGTGCTTATGCAGTTCGTCGCTGTGCTTCTGAGCCAGGATCAAACTCCCGCCCGCCAACCGCTCGTAACGCCTGACCAGATCGATCCCCGGCGACACCGGCTTCTCGGTCTCCTGCGGCGCGGGCGTGCCCGGCGCTGCGGGCCGATCCGTTGAGGCCGAGGCCGCAGCCGACTGCGCAGGCTTGGTTGTTTCCGAGGAAATCGTCGCGGGCTCGTTGTCCGCTGGCTTGCCGCGTTCCAGGTGGCCGGGTGGGCATGGCTCGGTCTGCGCCGCTTCCAATGCACGCCGAAGCTTCGCAGGCAGAAACACTTCCTGCCGGCCCGATCGGCCGACCCGGCTGCGCAACGCCTCGCTCTCCATCCGACGGCGGACCGTCGACTGGCTCACACCCATCAGGTGTGCCGCTTCCCGTACTCTCATCCAGCCCTGGCTCATCGTCTGCCTCCTCCACTCACGCATCAAGTATCGATCTGCCTGCCATCCCCGGACTTTTCGGACGTGTCGCCACGCCGCTTGACGTGTTTTCAGCAGTTCGCATGAAACCCGAAACCCCAGCCGCGCCAACCCACTAATACGGCCGAACCGTTACACCCCGACCCCCGGCGTCTTGCGCGACGATCAGGTACCGGAGCGCATCGCAAAGGT
Source organism: Planctomycetota bacterium (assembly GCA_039193915.1). GTDB lineage: Bacteria > Planctomycetota > Phycisphaerae > Phycisphaerales > Phycisphaeraceae > JAHQVV01. The sequence goes on along the minus strand of JBCCWH010000012.1, from coordinate 14,594 downwards.
GATCGGGGCCATCCTTCGCGGGCTCTTCACGGTGCGGGCGTTTGGGGTCGAAGTGGTACTGCTCCATCGCGGCCGCCAGGCGTTCGCACCTCGGGTGCAGCGTGAGCAGGCCGCGGTCAAGCCTGCAGCGGACACGCTCGATGCCGACCGATAGCCGAGACCGCAAGGCCCTGACGCGACACCCCGCCGCGCGGAGGACGGCGAGGTTGGTCTGCCCGGTCTGGCCGTTGCGTTGATCGCCCGACGGGTCCGCCGAGAGCCAGCGCATCGCCGAAGGCCCCGGCAGCCCGAGCCGATCCGACAACGCCTCGGCCGCATTCAGGTTCGCATCCAACGTCCGCTGCGCCGCCGCATACTCCGCAACGACATGCACCGCCGCGTCCGGCCCCGCACCCGACACCCACGCCCACAACAACGTCGTCTCCCCACGCATCCCAAAGTCCATCCCGCCAACCCAGTAGCCACCGCTTTGACCATCACCCCCAGGCCGCGGCGGAGCGCAGCGAAGACGCGGATCACCCTCACCCAACACATGCTTATCCCGCGAAAACTGGTAGTAAACACTGTCCCGTGTCTGCGGCCGACGACACATCATCTCCGAATCCCACACCCGGTCACTCACTCGGCTCCGCGAACGCAAAAGGTCCTCGACCGACACAAACCCCGACGCCTCCTTCGCCCGCCCGCCACAGTCCGACCACAACGCGCACCCATCGCACGACCGCTCAACCGGGCAACGCGCCACCACATCCAACGCGTTCCACCGATACACCTTCCGCGTCGGTAAGCCCGACTCCGATTGCTCCCCCGGCATGGGGGATTCCTCCCCCATGCACGTCCCCCCAACACCCGCCGTCAACGCCGACATCAACCCGCCCGTGCGGTGCATCGTCGACAACGCCTCCACCCGGCCGCGCACGCGTTCACCGCCGCATCGGCCCGAACGCGTCACGAGCTGCGCCGCCTCCCACACCTCGCGGTCCATCTCCTCGACCTCATCACACCGAAGAATGTGCACCCGCGTCCCACGCACGCTCCGCTGGCTCGCCGTCAACAACTCGGCCCGGCTCCCGTTCGCAAGCACCACGCGACGCGACGTCGGCTCACCCCGCAACACACCGCCCCCGCCCTGGAACACCGGCCGATCCAGCAGCGAACGCAAATGCTCGTACATCTTCTCGCTCTGCGCAAGCGACCCGCCCAGGACCCGCACCTGCACGCCCGGCCGAAACAACAGGTCCAGCAGCGTCGCCGCCGCCCCGAGCATCGTCTTGCCCCCGCCCCGGCTCGCCCACACCACGCCATCGCCCGCGACGCCGAAGTAGCTGTCACGCAGGTAATCAAACGGTGCGCAACCCAAACCCGACACCGACCGCGTCGGCACGGACAGCCCAAAGGCCGACTCAACGAAACGATGGAGCTGCCCATCCGTGCGCGGCCGAAGCTGCTGCAACTGGCGCAGACGAAAACCGGGACGCGCATTGGATTTGATCGGTGTTGACATGGAGTGCTTCGAGAATGGAACCGCAGATGGACGCCGATGAACGCAGATAGGTTCGCGAGAGTGTTTAACACTGCTGCTGTAGCCAATCGACTGACGTGTGTTTGCTGGTCTTGCTTATGAGTTTTTTCTCCCTACCTCCCAGTTTCATCTGCGTTCATCCGCGTCCATCTGCGGTTCCACTTCCTCACCCCCCAGCATCACCCGCTTCAGCGATTCAAACGCCGGGTCATCCAGCGCTTCGACCGCCTCCAGCGACACGGCCGCGACACGGTCGAGCTCGATCTTCAAGAGGTCCACACACGCCTTGCGCACCTGCTCCGGGCTCAGCGATTCGTCCTGTCCGGTGGCTTGGCCTACGAGCCGGGTCGCCGCGACCAGGCGGTAGCGCGACAACAGCAGTTGCGTCTGCAAGTCCGCCAGCAGGCACAGGCCCGCGACCGTGCGCTGCGTCTTAGGCAGCGCGGCCCAGGCCGACAGCTTCGACAGCCCGACACCGTGCCGCTCGCCCAGCGCCAACACGTCGTCCTCCGCCCGCGCGAGCTCGTGCAGCAGGACGACCGACGTCGCCGGGCCGGGCGGCTCAACACGGCCGTCGTCGCTGGGCCGCGTACCATCGATGTCACTTGCTTTGGGTCGCATCGATCACTCCGGTCAGTCCGAGCAACGCGCTTTCGCGCGTGCCGCCGACTTCTTCAAGCCGACGCTCGAGCGCCCGGCGTTGCTCTTTCGTCACAAAAAACGTCACCGCCACCGGCGACGACGCCAACGCCTCGGGCCGGATCGGACGCGGCGGCGGGGCGGCATGGATCGACGCCAACGCCTTCAGCCGGCCGGCGTCCTCCGGCAGCAGCTTCGCCATGGCCGGCAGCGCCATCCCCTCCATCAACGCGCCCACCAGCGCACCGCGCTTCTTCGGGTCGTCGCTGCCCTCCAACCGATTCAGCGTCGTGAGCAGCACCAACGCCTCACGGTCATCGACCTCCCACACCTCGCACTGCGCCTCGGCATGGCCAAGCGATTTCAGCGCCTCAATGCGGTGGTGCCCGTCGAGGACCTGATACGCCCCGTCGTGCGGCCGAACGATCACCGGCGGGTAACGCCCCGACCGCTCGATGTGGGCGGCGAGCTTCTTCAACAGCTTCGCGGGCATGACGTTGCTGTTCGCGGGGTGTGCGTGCAGTTGCTCGATCGGGATGGGTGTCGGCATCGTATGACTCAGCTTCCGGGTTCGCGGTTGTCGTGGAGGTAGTACACCGGCAGGGCGAGGAGCTTCGAACGCGCGGCGGCCCAGTGCTCGGCCGGGTCATGCGACGCGCCGCCGCCCCGGCCGACCGCCGAACGAAACCAGCGGTAGAGCTCATGCTCAACCCACACACGCCGAGGCCTGGTAAGTGAAGCCAGCGCCGCCGACGGAAGTTCCGCTCGATGGAAGGTGTCTGGCCCCAGCCCGACCGACGCGAGCGCCGCGACCAGGCGCTCGTCGTGCGCGTGACGACCACGCCGGTACGCGAGCATCCCGGCCTTTTCAAAGAACGGGCTCACCGCCCCCATCGCGGCGAGCGCCTCGGTATATGTCGTCGTCGCGGTCATCAGCGCGTGACGCACCAGACGGACCGCCAGCCCCAGCCCCCGGTAACGCGGGTCGACGATCACCCGGCTGATGCACCGGACCTCCTGGTTCAGCAGCTTGCCCCGCATCCGGCTGGGCAGAGCGCCATAGCGGCCGTCGAGCGCCAGATCGCGGAGCTTGCAAGACAGGGTCGGCAGCGACTCCACCAGCACCGCGACGGCCTGGCCCTGGGGCGCGCGCTGAAGGAAGCGGTCCACGACCGTCGCGCCCGCGTCGCGCAGCGTCAACACACGCGTCATCGTTGCGGGGCGGGCTGCGCGGTAGTGATGCGCCGCCAGCCCCGCATAGTCCGCCGCCGAACCCACAGACAAGACAAACCGATCGCCCTCCGGCGATGCGGGCAGCGCGCCGAAGCGTACGGACAAGGGTCGGGCTGTAGCGCTGCCTGTCATCGTTCTCTCCGGCTCGGTGGCGCTTTGTCGCGCGTTGTGTTTGCGCATCCATCCATCGCCGCGTCGCTACGCGACGCCGGTGCATCACCCGCGACGCGGACCCCCGCAGCGCGCCGGCACCGCGTAGCGGTGCGGCTATTGGCACGATGCGCTATGTGAATGCAGGGGTTTCGCGCACGTGCACCCCGATCGCCGCGCCCGGCCCTTTGTCGATCAGGACGTCCGGGCAAAGCGGTTCGAGCAGGTCGTCGTGTGTCGTCGCCGCGACAACACAAACCCCTGCGCGCGTCGCCCACTTGCGCACACCCGCCGCGACGGCACGGGCGGTGGGGCGGTCCAGCGTTGCGCCGAACTCGTCGGCCAAGACCACGGCCCAAGGCATATCGCAACGCTCGGCCTGGGCGATCGCGTGCGCGAGCAGCAGCCGGGCGCGCTGGCCGTCTGACAGCTCGCCGGGCCGACGCAGCATCACGCGTGCATCGTTTAGGCCGGCCACACTCAGCCACCGGAGCACATCCGCCAGCGGCGCCGCACGATCGAAACCATCGACCAGCGCCCGGTCCGCAGCCGGGGCGAGTGCGTCGAACCGGATCACCGCCGGCCGATCAGCGACGGGCAGCTTCGCGATCGTTTCACAGATCAGCCGGAGCAGGGTGGACTTGCCGCCGCCTGATGCGCCGGTGATGAAGACGACCTGGCCCGCCCCCAGCGTGATCTCGGTCGGCGGGATGATGACGACCTCGCGGTCACCTGCCGGGGCAAGGCCGAACATCCCCGCGACCTGCGCGGTGCGCGGCGACGTGGCGGCATGGCTGACGACGGTGTGTTGGAGTTGGAGGGTGAGGGAGTCGGGCATCGGGGGGCTGGATCGTTGAGAGGGGGTGCGTGGTAGATGTGATAGAGGTGACTGGGTGTGTGAAGTGATCGGCGCGGGGGATCCCACGGCGTTGCTGCGCAAAGCCGTGGGCTTGGGAGGCGCCTTACGCGCAACGCGCCCTCGAACATCGAACATCGAACATCGGACATCGGACATCGGACATCGGACATCGGACATCGGACATCGAAGTGCTACGCGGCTGCGCGGGCGAGGGTCTGGAGGGTGGCGCGGTCGGTGCGGACGCGGTGGAGCGTGCTGTTGGTGGCCTTGGCGGTGTGGCGCAGGCTTCTTCCTTGGAGGAACAACAGCCTGGCGGTCTTGCGGAGCTTGGGGGTGAGCTGCTTCTCGTGGAGCAGGGTGAATCGGAACTCGGCCGACTGCATACGGTCAGCGATGCGGGCGATGCGGCGGCGGATGCGGCGGGGGTCGGTGCGGTAGCGCTGGGCCAGCGTAACCCCCAGATCTATTCGGGATTGGTGCGAATCGGCGCTAATCGGTGCGAATCCATGCGAGAAACCCGCCTGGCGACCTACAAACGGCGATTCGGCGGTGAGAGGCCCGCGCGGATCGAAATAGGATATCTGCCCCACCAAACACCCCCCGTCCCCACGGAAATGGGACCGAAAACGTCGCTGGCGCTATCGTAAAGCCAATATCGAAATGAGATTTGGCGCGCGCTGCGCGCAAGCTGCGCGCGTTTTCAGGCCGCAACCCCGGCGGATGAACGCCGATCACCCCCGCGCGTATCGACCAGCCCGCGCATTCCCCGCGCGGCGTAACGCCGGGTCCAGCGGTGCAGTGAGGTCCGGGAAACCCGGAGGTCGGGGAACTCAAGCCGGAGAATCTGTACCAGCGTCGGCGTGCCGTTGTGGACACCGCATTCGGGCGGCTCGTGCCGGAACAAGGCGAACACCGCGACGCAGACCAGGCGGCGCAGCGCGTCGTCGGGGTACTCGCGCTCGACCATATCACTCGCCCGCTCCGGGGTGTCGAGCGGGATGATCGCGCGGTCCCGGTACTCGATCCACCACCGGCGGACCAGCCAGGCGACACCGCGCTGCGCACCGCCCCGATGGTCCATCAGTGAGGTCTCACGGCGGTCTCGATCGGCTTGCCTGGCCCACCGATAGAGCGAGGTACGCGAGATGCGGAGCTGCGGGAAGCGCCGTCGAAGGCGCTTCAACAGCTCGTCGAACGGCTCGTGATCGTTGCCGACCATCTGCCACAGGCGCAGCTCACCGACGCACGATGCGCGGCGGCGGGCGTCGGCGAGTTGTTCGGGTTCGGGACGCATGGTGCGTTTATGGACAAAAGCGTGCAAAAGTGAGAGAAAAATCGTCAGATCGTCGCGGGAACGTGTCGAATAGTTGAGTTTTCGCGCGATGTAGGCGCGATGCTTTCCAGCGTGTCGGCACCCACCACACGCCCGAGCTTGCGGGCCCGCAGACGCGCGTCCATCTGCTTTTTGTCGGCGGGGATCGGGAGGCCCGCGAACCGGCTGCGCAGCTTTTCAAGCGCGCCTGCCTCGACCTGGCGGACCCGTTCACGGGTGAGCCCGACGAGCTGCCCAACCTGCTCAAGCGTCAACGCCTCGCCGTTGGGCTGGGCTATCCCCGCCCCGAGATCGACGCCGTAGCGCGCCGCCAGGATGCGCTGCTCGCGCTCGGTGAGCAGGCCCGGCTCGGCGAGGATGTCGGCAAGGTCCAGGTGCAACTCGTCGGGCGGCATCACGCCGCCGGGCGTGTTGGCCAGCGGCCCCGACCCGTCCTCGCGCACCGCGCATGCCGACTCGGTGATGTAGTCGCCCCGGCGTCTCTTGTCGGTTGTGCCCGCGTGGAGCAGGCCGTTGAGCATGTAGCGGACGGCGTGCGTGCTGAACTGCGCGAGGCGCGGGTCGTAGTCGTCGATCGCGCGTAGCAGCTCGACGCAGCACACGCTGACGCGCTCGGCCGGGGGGACGGCGGTGCGCTTGAATCGCGTCGCGTACCACACGACCAGCGGGAGCTGGTAATCGGCGAACAGCCGCTTGATCCGCTCGGCCTGCGTTTCCCACACGAGAACGGCGCGGCATGTCGCCGCGTCGGGCGGTCGATGGTTGCAGCGGTCCAGCAGCGTGCGGGCCATGAATCGGGCGAATGCGTGGCGGTCGAGCAGGTCGTCCCGCTGCGCCCGGTTGAGCTTCGCGGGTTCGAGTGCCCGGTCGGCAACGCGCGACACGAGCCCGCTCTGCTGCTGCGTGTACGCGGCGAACCAGCGCGTGTTGAGCGGGGGCAGGCCGTCGGGGAGGCCGGTGAAGCGCTGCGCGGCGTCGGGCTCGCCGAACTTGTCCAGGACGACGAAGCGGCCGGGATCGACGAGGATGGCGGCGAGGCGTTCACGCTCGTCGTCGGAGAGGCCCGCGACCGACGCGACGTGCGCACGGATGGCGGCGCATTGCTCGGCTGTTTTGGTCTGTTTTTTAGCCATTCTCGCGCCTCCCCGTTGACGGCACCGCGAAGCGCCCGGGCCGGTTTTCACCGGGCCGGGCGGGGTTGTTTTCAGGCCTGCGCCGTAGCGGATTGGGGCGGTGCAGCGAATGCACTACAGGTGACGAAGGCCGCGATCTCTGCGAACTTGAGCGGGCCGAGCCCGGCCATGCCCTTCCCGGCCACGTCGCAGAACTGCTCGGCGGTAAGTCGATCGGATGCGCACGCCTCGGTGAACTCGAAGAAGAAGGCGTGCATGATCTCGTGCCAAGCGACTTCGAGGCGGTGCGGCGGCGCGGTGGTGTTGGCGATGAGGATACGGTTGATGTTGCCGTCGCAGTACCCGTAAGCGCCCTGCCCGTCACCCTGCCTGATCCAGCCGTTGCACAGGTGGAGCGAGTAAATGCTGCTGCCGACCGGCACCTCGACCGATCCGGGCAGCAACTCGCAGCGGACGCCGCGTTCGTTGTAGATGGCGCGGCCGGTCTGGTCGGCGACCCACCGCAGCCGACCGTCGATCCACTGGTAGCCCCCGATGCCGTCGTCGGCGTACATGGCCGCGTCTTCATCGAGTAGGAGACGCGCGGCCGCGCGAAGCGCGGGCGTGGGCGCATGTTCCGCCTCGTAGCGCAGCTGGCGGGGGCGGTCGGCTTGGGAGTCGATGGTGATTGCATTGAGTACGCCGGCGGCGTCGCGCGCGTCACGCTCGGCGAGGCGGGTGGCTACGCCGGGGAGTAGGTCGGGTCGGTCCTGGGCCAGGCGTAGTGCCGCCGGGCGGGGTTGGGTAGAATCCATGATGCCCTCTGTCTTTCGTGTGGAAGGTTGCAAGCTCAAACACGATTGGCGGGGGGCTTTTCTATGCGCTAGCCCCTGTACGGCATGCCGCCGGCTGGGTGGTCTCCGGGCAGGGGTGCGCCTGCCTCGCGTAATATTGTTGACATGATAAAGTATCGTCGATACTATAGCGTGTCAACAATACTTTTCCGCTTGAAGGATACGCCATGCCGCTACAAATCCAGGACCAGCCGGATACACTCGACGAGATGAAGAATCAGGATGTTCCTGCCTTTACTCACAAGCTGCGGCGGGTGATGGCGGGCAAATCACGCAAAGATGCGGCGATCGCGGTACGAGTACCGGTGGGCACGTTGCAGGCGTGGTTGACACAGGGGAACCAGCCGCGCCCGGAGCAAGCGGCGATGCTCGCGGACTTCGCCGGTTGCACAGTGACGTACCTCTGCGACCCCACAATCCCCGTCGATGCGGACCCTAAAGAAGGCGGTGGGGTGGCGCTGTCCGATGGTGAGCTGGTCGCGCGTCTGCGCGAACGGTACATCGAAGAAGCGGAACGCCTGCACGACTACCTCGACGAAATCCAGGGCATCGACTGGCACGACATCGGCCGCCGGCTGTTGTCCGGCCACGCGCCGAAGCTGCTCAAGGGCGAGAACCCCGGCACGCTGCCGCCGGACATCGAACGCGCGGCGGAGGTACTGACCGCGATGCGTGTGCTTGTCCCGCACACGATCGGTCCGTTCCTCCCGGTGTTCAACGCCGATTCGGTCGATGAGCGCCTGCGGCCGGACGCACTCAAGCGGCGGATGGATGGTCTGGCTTACGCGCAAACGGTGCGGCTGGTCATGGACCTGCTGCCGAACCTGCGCGGGCTCGCGGCCGCGTTGCGACGCGGCACCGAACACGACACATCTGGCGTTGCCAAGCTGTGCGACGAGCTGCGGACGGAGCTGCAGGAACACGAGGCGTCCGGTGCCCACCTGCTCGAAACCTGCGCGGGCGTCCTCGAAGCCGGAGGGGTGGAGGCGTATGCGGCCCTGATGTTAGAGCGTGCGCGTGCGCTGATGAAGGCGAAGGCGAAGGCCGGAGAGATCGAGGTCATGAGGACAGACACCCCCGCCGATCTGGTGCCGGTGTTCGTTGGTCTGATCCCCGAGGTTGTGAAAGACGACATCGCGCGGCAGGGCAGCTTTGAAGTCAAGGCTGACCAGACCTGGCGGCACGACGCGGCGATCAAGGCGGGCACCACGCCGACGCCCGACCCGGACCTGCAGAGCCGGATCGTAGAGCGAGGCAAGCAGCGCGCCGTGCTGATGGCCGAGGCGTTTGCCGCTCACCTACAGTCATAGTTTCCCGGACGGCACGGCCGCGCGTCGAGTCGTATTAGCCCGGCCTCGAACCCCCGTCAAAGGACTGACGGAAAGGCGTTACGGATGATGCACACCCCCAACCATCGCGCGATGACATCGACCCCGCACGCCCGGCAACCCGCCGGCGTGGAGGGTGTCGCCGCGATGCCCGACGAAACCCTGCTCGCGGAGATCGGCTACCGCTACGCCGACGCCGCGCGGGCACTGCTGGTCAAGCTAGACCAGGTGCGGCGCATCGACTGGCTCGGCGTCGCCGATCGCCTGCTGGCGGTCGGTCCGCACGGCACGCTGCCGATGGACCTCCGCGCGGCGGTCGAGCTGGCCGAGGCGGTATGGATGCCCGAGGACGCGCCACTGTGCCCGTTCGAGCCCGCCGTGCGCGGTGTGGTGCCGGAGGACGCCCCCGAGCCGGATGCGGTGTACGAGGCCTACGAATTGGCGGTCGAGGCGTCGCCCATCCTGTCGGTGATGTTCGGCCTGCTGCAACTACGACGCGAAGCGAAGGGGCGCGGGCTGGGGGATGAGGCCTTGTGTATGGACACGACCTGGGCGTGCTACGCCGAGGATGTGCGGCGCATGCGCTCGGGCGAGGTCATCCCCGGCGAGCAAGCCGCCCCGGAGACGCCGCGTGTTGGTCGTTTGCGAGGATTCCGGCCCGAGGGTCGGCGGTAGCAGAGTACGCGAGAGACGGGCGTCTATGGAAAGCATCAACACCGCCAAACCGACGAAGGCGCAGCAGAGCGCCGTGAAGCGGATGCTCAAGGCCAAGCCGGGCATGAGCGACGCGGAGCGCGCGTGCGCGGTGCTGTTGGCGCACGGCATCGGCTGCGAAGTGATCGCTGGCCTGGCCAGCCGCACACCCGCGCAGCTGCGCGACCTGGCCGCGTCGGTCGCGTCGCGTGTTGCCACAAACGAGGGCCGGATTCGCCGCGAGCGTCAGGCCCAAACAACCGCGCAGCGCAAGGCCGACGCCCTTGGCCGCCAGCGTTCACACCCCGGCGTCCTCGCCAAGATCGGAGCCCTCCAATGAGCAAAAGCAACGGCCTCTACCTCGACCAGGCACACCGCCTGCTCAACCCGTTCCGCCGCGACCTCGAACCGACGCGCGGCGACAAGGGTTTCGCGCGGTTCAAGGTGCGGGGCGTAGACAAGAAGCGCCGCACGGTGACGGCGGCGGTGAGCACGTCCAACCGCGACCGGCACGGCGAGGTCGTGATGGCCGAAGCGGTGGAGGCGAGTATCCCGCGTTTCATGGAGAACCCGGTGATGCTGGCCGGGCACGAGCACGTCGGCGTGAGCGGCGAGCCCACGACGATCGGGCACTGGATCGACATGCACCGGGACGGTGACACGATCATTGGAACGGCCCGGTTCCTGGACAATGACGAGCTGGCCGAGAAATACTGGCAGCGCTACCTGCAGCGGGCGCAGCGCGCCTTCAGCATCGGGTTTATGGGGCTGGGCTTCAAGATGCTCACGGTGGACCTGGGCAACGGCCCGGAGCGCGTGCGGCACTGGACCGAGTTGGAGCTGATCGAGATCTCCGCCGTCGCGGTGCCGAGCAACCGCGAGTCGCTCGCGCGTAACGCGATGGCGACGGTGGACGCGGCGTTGACGCTGGGCGACGGCGACGCCGGTGGCTTAGGCGAGATGTCCAACCGCCGGCTCAATAAAACGCTGGCCCGCGCGATCCCGTCGAGCATCAAAGAACAGCTCGAAGAGGCCATCCGGGACATCGGCTACAAGCTCGACCCCGACGAGTGTTGCGAGTTGGGGTTCCTGATTGAACGTACTGCGGAGCGGACGGCATTGGCTCTGGCCAACGCCCTGATCGATCGGTTGAACGGAGCAAACAGCAGTCGCGCCAAAGGCGCGCCGTCGCAGGTAGCACACCTGCGCGATTGCGACTTCGACATCGACACCGTTCCAGACGACGACCCGTTCATGCTCGACTATCTCGGGCATGGCCGGGGCGGTGATGGCAGTGTCCAGCGTTCGGCCGACGATCTGGACGCGCTGCTGTCAGGTTGACGGGGGAAACGGCCCGCAGGCATTACGCCCGGCGCATCGCGCCGAGGCCGGGCGTAGTCGCGGGCCGAGACGGTAGGCGCATGCCGACGCGCGTTGTGTCGGCTTTTCACCACCTACAAAAGGAGAGGCACTATGCCCCTCAAACTTGATTCGCGTAGCGACCTTGAAGAGACGCTACAGGCACACCAGGACGCAATCATTCAGCTTGAAGATGGGCGTCGCTCGTTGGAGCGTGATCTCGTCGCCAAGATGCAGCAGGCGCGCATGAGCGCGTACACCCCGGACGGTGACTATCGCGGCGTGTTCGAGAACGAAGAACAGGCCCGCAGCTTCGGGTACTTCGTCGTCTCGCGCACCCACGAAAATGATGAAGTACGCGGGCGAGCCGCACAGGCGCTTGAGCGCAATGTCTACTTCAACCAGCGCGACCTGGGCACGGGCGACGAATACTCCGGCGGCGCGGCGGTGCCGATGGAGTTCGCGGTCCGCGTCAAGCGGCTCATCGAGAGCTTCGGCGTGTTCTCGCGCAACGCCTTCTATATGCCCATGAGCAGCGGTGAAACCACCTTCCTCAAACAGGTCGGCGAGGTCGTCGTGTTCCTGCTGGAAGAGGGCATCAAGGGCGAAGAAAGCGACATCAGCTTCAAGCGTGTGAAGCTGACCGCCAAGGAGTGGGGCACGCTGTCGTTCTACCCGGTGAACCTCGACGAGGACGCCGTCGTCGTGATCGGCGAGCTGGTCGCCCGGTCGATCGCGTTCAGCTTCGCGCGTAAGACCGACGACATCGCCTTCAACGGGGACGGCAGCGCCACCTACTTCGGCATCCAGGGCATCATCCCGAAGCTCACGCAGATCAACGGAGTCGATGACGGCGGTGGGGTCGTGCTGGGTAGCGGGAACGCTTGGTCCGAGCTGACGCTGGAAGACTTCCAGATGGTGCAGGGCCGGCTGCCCGAGTACGAGGGCGACACCGAGCCCAAGTGGTACTGCAGCCGCACGTTCTACTACAACGTGATGGTGAAGCTGATGCTCGCCGCCGGCGGCGTGACGGCCGAGGAGATCGAGGGGCAGCGCCGTCGCGTGTTCCTGGGCGACCCGGTCGAGATCGTGCAGGTGATGCCGAAGGCCGAGGGCAACAGCCAGGTCTGCGCCCTCTACGGCGATATGCGGCGGTGCGCCACCTACGGCGACCGGCGCGGGCTGGGCATTGCGCAGTCCCGCGAGTACCGCTTCGCCGAGCGGCAGGTCACGGTGCTGGGCACCAACCGCGTCGCGGTCAGTATCGAGGACCTGGGCACCGATGAGGAAGCCGGACCGATGGTCGGGCTGATGACGCAGGCGGGCTAAACCCCGCGACCGTTGCGCGGCCGGGCTTCGGGGGCCGGGTTCCGGGGGCCGTGCTTCACACTCCAAACTCCAACAGAAAGGACCGTCCATGAACGGTATCCAGACCAGCAAACTCATCCCGGTGATCCTGCCGGGGGCAGCGGTGGACAACGCCGCGTTCAGTTCCAACGTGATCGACCTCAACGACTTCGACGGCGCGGGCTACATCGAGTTCGTCGGGATCATCGGGGACATCGACGCTGATATGGCGCAGCTCCGCGTGATGGAGAGCGGCAGCAAGACCGACGCGACCACGCTGGGCGGTGCGCCCGCCGTGGTGAAGGCCGCGACGACGCTGCCCACGGCGGCAGCGGACGACAACAAGGTGTTCACGTTCGGGATCGACCTGCGGTCCCCTCGTGAGCGTTACTTGCAGCTCCAGGCCACCGCCGGGGACGGCGCGGCGGGCACGTTCCTCACCGCCTTCGCGGTGGGCGAGCCCGGCCTGGCGTCGAGTCTCGCGGCCGACCGTAGGCTCTTGTTCGCCGAGTATGCGTAGGCCCCACGCCCGGACACGGGCACCCACACACGATCCCCCCGGCTTCGGTAAAGGCCGTTCCGGGGGTTTGGGCAGGGACGCCCACACGCCAGGCGTTTGCGGAAAACGCCAGCCACGCCCCGCCGGGCACGGATGCCAGGCGGGGGCTTTGAGGCCCGGTAGAGGGCCGTTCAATCAGGCGTTGACCACGGGCGGCTGGTGAATATGCACCACTTGAGCCCGCAGCAGTTCCAGGACTGCGCAGCCCGCCGCAGGACGCGGAACGTGGCCGAGAACACCTGGCGGATGAGAGAGGGAGGCGACCCCAGCCCTTATCCTACGCGCGTGCAGTTCATCCCATTTCCGTGGGCGAAATCCCATTTTGATCTGGACTCTACGTTGATCTGGACTCTACGGCCGAAGGGCGGACCGACTGCGCTGGTCGTCGCGGGTGGCGTGTTTCAGGTTCATCGGGCCCTCCGGGTTGACAGGGTGAGGCAGGTTTGGTATTTGTACGGTATTATCGCTGAACGCACCGGCCACGTCAAGCCGGGGTTCAGCAGGTTTTGAACGGCTCAATCACCCGCAAACGCGGCCCCAACCGCTCGGAACAAGGCGATGCAGCAGCTCGGCAACCAGCTCCGCGAACGACGCCTGTCGCTCGGGCTCACGCTCGCCGATGTCGCCCAGGCCTCGGGCGTCACGCGCGGGTACCTGTCGATGATCGAGAACCACCGCGTCGAGAACCCGCCCTCGGCCAAGGTCATCGCGAAGCTCGGCAAGGCGCTGCAGCTTCACCCCGATGAACTCGAACGTGCCGCGCAGTGGGAACGCACGCCCCCGGCCATCCGCGCCCGTCTCGCCGAGGCGGAGGAGCGCGCAAGCCGCGGCCGGGAGCTGGCGCAGTGGCTTCGCCAAGTGTCCGCGAAGCGCGGCCGGGGGACGGGCAAAGACCTCGATGCGCTGTACCGCAGCGGGCAGTTGGGCCGACGCGTGAACACCGTGCTGGGGGGCGGGGTAGCGGCGGGGGCGAGTGGTGGGGATCGAGGGGCGGGCGAGACAAACGCGCGGACTATGACACATGGCCGCGCGGACCCACGCGTGAACTCCGTGGGCTTCGGGGGAGAACCGTCGCCGCCTACGCCTGCGGCTCGCACATCGGACATCGAACATCGAACATCCCCCGCCTCCGTCCCACTCATCAACAAGGTCGCGGCGGGGTACCCCACCGGCTTTACCGACCTCGACTACCCCGCGCGGGTGGGCGACGAGCTGGTGGTCGTGCCGGGCTATACGGGGGTGCATGGCGGCAACGACCCGGACGCCTTCGCGGCGACGGTGTGCGGCGCCTCGATGCAGCCGGGCTACGCCGAGGGGGACATCGTGGTGTTTTCGCCGTTGGCGGATGTGGTTGACGGCTGCGACTGTTTTGTGCGGTTGGAGCCGGACCATGAGACAACTTTCAAACGGGTGTTTCTGGATGAGGACGCGGGTCGGATCCGGCTACAACCGCTGAACGCGGCGTTTGAGCCCAGGACCGTGGACCGCGAGCAGGTCGCGGGGATGTTCCGCGCGGTGTGGCGGATGAGCCGGCTGTAGGTTGTGTCTGACGGCTCACATGGTGGCCGGGGTTGAGCGCAGCGAACCCCCGGAACAACTCACCGGC
>JBCCWH010000011.1:0-55880 GCA_039193915.1 Planctomycetota bacterium | reverse complement strand
GCAGCTATGTGCTTACACCAAGCGAGCGGTGAGAGCCGCACCTAGCTGCGCTATGTGGCACCCGTCGTTGCGCTGATTCTTCTCTGCGCCTTCGCGCCTCTGCGTGAGATTACTCCGTCGAAAACCGCCCAGACTGCGACAGGAATGCCAGCGGGTTGTCGTAGCTGATGCGTTCGATCGTTTCGGGCGTGTGGCCGCGTAGGCGCATCTCCTGCTGGCACTTGGGGACGGCCAACGGATCGGAGCAGCCCCAGTCGCCGGCGGAGTTGATCCATAAACGCTCCTGGCCGTAGCACTCGATCACGTCCGCGGCGCGCTGCGGGGTCATCTTCGTTTCGGGGTAGAGCGTCATGCCAGCCCAGTAGCCCCGGCTCAGCACGTGCCCGACGGTGTGTTCCTCGACGTGGTCGATCAGCACGCGGTCGGGAGGGATGCGGCCGTCGTTGGCGATGGCGTCCATGATGAGCTTGGTGCCTTTGAGCTTGTCCTCAAGATGCGGCGTGTGGACGAGGACGAGCTGGTTGTGTTTGGCCGCGAGGTCGATCTGGGCCTCGAGGATTTCGAGCTCGTTCTTCGAGTTCTTGTTGAGCCCGATCTCGCCGACGCCGAGCACGCCGGGCTTGTCGAGGAACTGCGGGATGAGTTCGATGACTTCGCGTGCGAAGCCGACGTCTTCTGCTTCTTTGGGGTTGATGCAGATCCAGCAGTGGTGCTTGATGCCGAACTGCGCGGCGCGTTTGGGTTCGGTGTCGGTGAGTTGGACGTAGTAGTCGTAGAAGCCCTGCGGGGACGAGCGGTCGAACCCGGCCCAGAAGGCGGGCTCGGTGACGGCGACGCAGCCGGCCTGGGCCATGCGCTGGTAGTCGTCGGTGGTCCGGCTGACCATGTGGATGTGCGGGTCGATGTATCGCATGGATTGGTAGGAGGACAGGCATTCTTGCCTGTCATTCGGCGAAGCCGAAGCGTTTGTCGTGTAGCGATCAGGCCTTCGGCCTGTGACAGGCAGGAATGCCTGTCCTACGGGTTGGGTTTCTTGAACGCCCCGGTTGCGCCCTTCATCGGGGCGGCGGGGATGGGGTCGGTGGTGGGGTCGCTGAAAAGTTCGAGGATGCGTTTGGCGCGTTCGCCCTTCTCGTCGACGAGGAGCTGGATCGCGCGCTGCATCGCTTCGACGCGGAAGTCCTCGTCGGCATCGGTGGGTGCTTCGGAGCGGTCGAGACGGTCGAGGAACGCGGCGACGTCGAGGAGCTTGGCGCGGTGCTCTAGAAAATAGCGCTCGACGACGCCGTCGCGGGGGAGGGGGCAGGTCTTCTCTGGGGTGTCGGGCATGGCAAACAGGATACGGGATGGTTTAGCGGGTGGCACGTAGTGCCCGGCATGGATTGTCGCGGCTTCGCCGCGATGGCAGACAGGAATGTCTGCCCCACGGACACTTCAACGGGACGCTTCGCGTCGCCCGCTAAACAGCGGTCGTTGCGCCCGCGTGCGCCTCGCGCAGCCGGCCCAGCGCGGCGGCCATGGTATCGCGGTCGATCGTGTGGACGTCGATGGGTTGGCCGACGCCCTCGATGAGCGTGATCGTGAGTCGGCCGCCCAGGTGCTCGCGGAACTCTTCGAGGCCGGCGAGGAGGGTGTCGGCGTCGTCGAGGGCGGGGTGCCAGAGCTCGAAGCCGATGGCCGTGAGCGTGTCGCGGATGTCGGCAGCGGTGTTGGCGGGGAGCATGCCCGTGAGTTCGCAGTAGGTGACGTCGAGGGCGAGGCCGATGGCGACGGCTTCGCCGTGCTTGACGGCGAAGTGGGTCATCTGTTCGAGCTTGTGGGCGGACCAGTGGCCGAAGTCGAGCGGCCGGGCGGTGGTGGCTTCGAAGGGGTCGCCGCCGTGGGCGATGTGGTCGAGGTGCAGAGCGGCGGAGCGCTGGATGACGCCGTCGGCGAAGGGCACGTCGCGGCTGGCGAGTTGATCGGCGCGTGACGCGATCAGCCGGTAGAGCCCGGCGTCTTTGAGGAGTGCGACCTTCACAGCCTCGCTCATCCCGCTGCGCCACTCGCGGTCGTCGAGGGTTTCCAGCAGCGACAGGTCGTTGACCACGGCCCAGGGCACGGCGAAGGTGCCCAGGAAATTCTTCTTGCCGAACATGTTGACACCGTTCTTCACGCCGACACCCGAGTCGCCTTGGGCGAGTGTCGTGGTTGGCATACGGACAAGCCGGACGCCGCGGTGTGCGATCGACGCGGCGAAGCCGACCATATCGAGGACCGCGCCGCCGCCGATGACGAGGATGAACGAGTGGCGGCAGAGGTGGGCCTTGTCGATCTCGCCGAGGAAGGTCTCGAGGTTGGAAAGGTCGTTCTTGCAGTCTTCGCCGGGTGAGACGGCGCGGAAGCCGGCGAGTTCTGGGAGGACGCGGCCGGCGCTGCGGTGGTGTGCGTGGTATCGCTCGAGGTCGCGTTGAAGGCTTGGGTTGGCCTCGACGACCCCCTGGTCGACGGCGACAAGGAGTCGGCCCGGCGCGTCTTCGTCGGCGTTGAGCGCGTCGGCGAGGGTCGGGTTGTCGAGACGGAACGCGCCGCGCGTGAAGCTCACGCGGTGGGGCCAGTCGAGCGAGATGGTGGGTTGCTGATGCATCGCGTCTTGCGGGGTCGGGTCACTCATGCGTTGCATCATCGTAGGGCGGTGAGTCGGGGCGAGGTGCGTTTTTTAGGTAGCCGCACTGCTACGCAGTGCCGGGGCTTGAAGCTACCTTTGGCGTGCTGGGCACCGGCGTCACGTAGCGACGCGGCTATTCACGCACGCTTATCTCAGACCAAGGGGTGTCCTCAGTTTGCCGGTTCGAGCGCCGCGTCGTGCAGTTTCTGCACGTCGTCCCAGAAGGTCGGGTAGGTCTTGTTGACACAGTCAGGGTCGTTGATGGTGATCTCGCTGCCTGGCATCGAGGCGAGCCCCGCGACGGCGAAGGACATCGCCATGCGGTGGTCGTCGTAGGTATCGACGGCGGCGGCGTTGAGGTCATTACCCGGCGGGGGGTGGATGCGGATGGTGTCGCCCTTGACCCGGACTTCAGCGCCGAGCTTGGTGAGTTCGGTATCGAGTGCTGCGAGGCGGTCGGTTTCTTTGACGCGCAGGTTGCCGACCTTGCGGATGGTGGTCGGGCCGTCAGCGAAGAGGGCGATGACGGCGAGGGTCTGCGCCATGTCGGGCATGCGGTGCAGGCGGATGTCGATGCCGTTGAGTTGGCCGTTCTTGGGGGCGCTGACGGTGGTGGTGTTCATCCACTGCGTGACGTCGCAGCCCATGAGCCCGAGCACGTCGCAGAACTCGGCGTCGCCCTGGACGGATTCGCTGCCGAGGTGCTGGATCGTGCAGGACGAGCCGGGCACCACCGCGGCGGCGGCGAGGAAGTACGACGCGTTGCTGGCGTCGGGCTCGATGGTGTAGTCGCGTGGGCGGTAGCCGCCGGGCTGGACGCGGACCGCCCGGCCGCCCGGGCCGCCCCAGGCGCTGTCGGCCCCGAAGTACTCCATCAGCTTGAGCGACATCTTGATGTACGGCAGCGACGTGATCGCGCCTTCGAAGGCGACGGTGATGCCACGCTCGCTGCAAGGCCCCGTCATCAGGAGCGATGAGATGAACTGTGAGCTGAGCGTGGGCTCAAGCCGGACCATGCCGCCGCCAAAGTCGCCCGTCGCGTTGATCTGGAGCGGCGGGTAGCCGGCTTCGCCGAGGTAGTCGATCGATGCGCCGAGTTCACGGAGCGGGTCGACGAGTTCGCCTATAGGCCGCTCGCGCATGCGGGGGATGCCGTCGAGGGTGTAGGTGCCATGCCCCAGGACGAGTGCGCCGGTGAGGAAACGCATCGCGGTGCCGGCGTTGCCGAGGTTCAGGTCGGCCTTCTTTGCGGGGATCTTGCCGCCCTGGCCGTGGACGGTGACGGTGTGTGCGGACTCGTCGACGTCGAGTTTGAACCCGAGCTGGTCGAGGGCTTCCAGCATCCGCCGGGTATCGTCGGCGAGCAGGACGCCCGAGAGCTTCGATTCGCCGTCGGCGAGCGCGGCGAGGAGTAGCGCCCGATTCGTCAGGCTCTTGGAGCCGGGCGGCGCGAGCGTGAGGTCGAAGGCCTTGGCGGGTTGGATTTTCAGGGAATCAGTCACGGCGGTCCTGGTGGGAGAATCGTGAACACAGGCGATGCACGATGCCCTACGCATCGGCGCGGCGGTGCTATTTGGCTTTTCGGAAGACGGCGACGATGTTCTCGATCGGGACGACGAAGAGTCGGTTGTCGCCCTCGAAGTCGACGGGGATCGCCTCCTTGGGCGAGAACAGCACGCGGTCGTACTGCTTGATCGGGTAGTCCTCGTCGTTATCGATCTCGGCCGAGACCGCAACGACGCGGCCGGTGAGAGTGGGGATCTCGATCTTGTCGGGGAGGTGGATGCCGGACTTGGTCGTCTTCTTGTCCTCGTCCTTGCGGATCAGGACGCGCGCTCCGACGGGCTCGACGGTCTCCAGCACGGGCTTACGGGTTTTGGGGGCGGGCTTGGTCATAGGGGGTAGATTCTACCGCATCACGGGGTCACGCTCCGTTGTCAGGCCCCATGGCGACGCGGACCCGTCAGAGACGTTTGGCGTCGATCGAGAAGCTCCGGCCATCAATAGTCACATGAGGCATCGCGGGGTCCGGCAATAGAACGGCGAAGGAGGGCGTACCAACAGTAGGCCCATCGACCGAACGCGGCAAACCCCTGCGTCGTACCATAGAGGCATACGGGCCTGTCCCCGTGCACGTACGAGTTTCGGACGCCTTTTCGGCTCGCTTCTTCCAGCCTGCTTCGGCCACCCCCCGATACCACTCCTATGCCACGCACGCTTCTTCAATCCTGCTTATGGCTCGCCCTCGCGTTGGCCACCGGCTCTCAGCTTGTCGGGTGTTATGGCTCGCTCGCGCAGCTCGACCGCGAGGCCGCGAAGATGATCGCCGACCGCCAGCAGCTCGTGCTCGGCGAGCACGGACGGGTCGATGCCGCCGTCACGCCCGCCGATGAGGACTGGCTCAGTGACCGCTACCTCTACGCCGACAACCCGCCGACGCAGAACCCCGCCGCCGGGGACCTCACCGCCCGGCCGCTGGACCTCGAACGCGATGCGCCCATCGACCACAGCCACCAGGCCGACCATGGAGGAGCCGAGACGCTGACGCTCGACCTGCCCGGTCTCCTCGCGTTTGCCATCGAGCACGCCCCCGACTACCGCGCGGAGAAGGAAGACCTCTTCCTCGCCACCCTCGCCCTCATCATCGAGCGCCACGCCTGGGGGCCACGCTTCTTCAACACCGTCTCCGCCAACGTGAGCGGGACGCCCGAGTCCGGCGACTTCGATACCGCGCTCGATCTCGTCAACGACTTCACGGTCAGCCAGCGGCTGCCCTACGGCGGCACGGCCTCGGTCCAGGCACTCGTCAACTACACCACCCTCCTCCAGCAGGCCAGCACGAACACCGGCCCCGACGAGACGCAGGACGCCTCGATCAATGCGTCGATCAACCTCCCGCTGCTGCGCGGCTCGGGCCAGGTCGCGCGCGAGGGCATCATCCAGGCCGAGCGTGACCTGGTGTACGGGGCACGCGACTTCGAGCGTTTCCGCCGCGAGTTCTTTGTCGATATCGCGAACACCTACTTCGACCTGCTGCGCCAGCAGAACGGGATCCTCAACCAGCAGATGCAGCTTGAGGGGCTCAAGGCCCTGTCGCAGCGGTTGACGGCCGAGGTCGAGCGCGGCCGGACCCCGCAGTTCGAGGCCGACGACGCCGAGGCCCAGGTACTCTTTGGCGAGTCGAACCTGATCCGGGCGCAGGACAACTATCAGACCGCGCTGGACCGGCTCAAGATCCGGATCGGTATGCCGACGACGCAGGTCCTTGTCATTGCCCGTTCACGGATCGAGATCCCCGTGCCCTCGCTTGAAGAGGGCAATGCTGTCGCGAACGCTTTGGGCAATCGGCTCGACCTGCAGACCACCCGCGACCGCATCACCGACTCCCGACGCGGCACGCGTATCGCACGCAACGAACTCATGGGCGACCTTGAACTCACCGCCCGGCTCAACCTCCGTACTGACCGCGACGAGGACACGGCCGGCCTCGATTTCGAGCTCGAAGACAGCGGCTACGACGTCGGGCTTGCCTACGAAGTCCCGCTCGACCGCAAGATCGAGCTGACGCAGTACCGCCGGTCGCTCGTCCTGCTTGAACGGGCGCAGCGCAACTACCGCGTCGACCGCGACCGCGTCGCACTGGATGTGCGTGATGCGATCCGCGAGATCGACCGCTCCCGCATCACCGTGCAGATCCAGGAACGCAACATCGAGCTGGCCGAGCGCCGGCTCGAAGGCATCCGCATCCGTGTGCAGCGCGAACCGATCGAGCCGCGTCGGCTGATCGAGGCGGAGGAGGACCTGCTCGACGCACGCAACCGTCGCGACGAGGCCGTCGCCGATCTTCAGGCGGCGGTATTGCAATACCTGCTGGTGACCGGTCAGATGCGGGTGGGGCCCGACGGCTCATGGCGTGCGCCGGGCCAGCTGCTTGCCGAGCAGCCCAACGACGCAGAGCCCGACGCCGGGGAATGACCGGGCTAGAATCCGACACGCTTTTAGACATCGACAAGACGCCACCGAAATGATGTACACGATGAAACGCCAAGCCATGCCTTACCGACACGCCCGGGACGCCCGCCGATGCGGCGCGATCCGTTTTCCATTGATCGCGGGGCTTGCTGTCTTGGCGTTGGCCACGCTCGGGCTCACCGCCTGCGGGGAGTTTCGATTTGGTGGCGATCAGGCGTTGGGCGATGGGGGAGGCGAGTGGCAGGTCGTTGCACGCCAGGACATCCACGTCGTCGTCTTTTCCGAGGGCGAGCTGGTCGCTAAAAATCAGGTCGATGTCGTGAGCATTATTGAGCACCGCGACGACCCGACGATCGAGTCGGTGATTGAGGAGGGGGTGATGGTCGAGCCGGGCGATTGGCTTTACACGCTCAGCGCCCCGGCCGTTGAGGCGGACTTTGAAGAGCTGGAATCCAGGGTGCAGCAGCAGGAGGCCGACGTCGTCGAGGCGCAGCGCAATCTCGACATCGAGCAGGACAGCGCCAAGAGCGCCGAGTCGCAGGCCCGGCTGACGCTGGAGCTCGCGGAGCTCGACCACCGCCGGTGGGAGGAGGGCACGGTCCCGCAGCGTGAGCGTGAGTTGCAGCTTGCCCTGGAGAAGGCCGAGCGTGAGTTGGAGCAGGCCCAGCGCGAGGTGGTGTTCAGCCAGGAGCTGTTTGACCAGGGGCACTTGAGCCAGTCCGAGCTTGAGTCGGACCAGATCCGCCTGATCGAGGCCGAGAACGCGCTGCAGACCGCGCAGCTCGACATGCGGGTGTACAACGAGTTTGAGAAGGTCAAGGAGGAGACCCGGCTGCTCAGCGACATCGAGCAGGCCGAGGCCGAGCTGAGCCGGATCATCCGCAAGAACGAGAACCAGTTGGAGCTGCTTAACGCACGGGTCGCGAACGAGGAGAACCAGCTCGCGCAACTCTTGGTCCGCCAGCAGCGTGCCCAGCGTTACATCGATGCGATGGAGATGCACGCGCCGTCGTCGGGGCTTGTGATTTACGGCTCGACCGTCGCGACCCACGGCTGGGAACGGCGTAACCCGATCCGGCAAGGCGCACGCATCTGGGGCGGCCGGCGTGTCCTACTCATTACCGATACCTCGCAGATGGTCGCCAACCTCCGCGTCCACGAGGCCTACATCAGTCAGGTCAGCAAGGGGCAGACCGTAAACGTCGAGATCACCGCCCGGCCGGGCGTCGTGATCGAGGCTGTCGTCATCGAGAAAAAGAACAGCGCCAACCAGGACGGCGGCGGCAACCCGAACGTCAGTGAGTACCTCGTGTTGGTCGAGCTCCCAGCCGGGGTCGATGACGATCTGCGGCCCGGGATGAAGTGCAAGGGCGGTATCGAGATCCGCGTGATCCCGAATGTCCTTGCCGTGTCGATCCAGGCGGTGCACACCGAGGGCGATGAGCACTTCGTCTATGTCCCCGCGCCGGGAGGTAAGGTCCGTCGGCAGGTGGTCGAGATCGGCGGGGCGAACGACACGTACGTCGAGATCGTCTCGGGACTCAGCGAAGACGACCGTGTCCTGCTGCGTAATCCCGAGCCCGGCGAGTTGCTGGACGAGCGTGGCGGATCGCGCGAGCCGGTGGATAGCGCCGAGGCTGCGTAGCGCGATCTTCTCTCCCGGGGCAGGCCTCCAAAATCGGTGCGATCGGCTATGGGGGTGTCCCGCGGATGCCCCGGGTCGTCAGCGTCCCGGGATTGCTGTAAACTAACCGATTACCCTTTTCGCATGCCGAGGGTGTTGTCGCGATGCAAGATGCTATTAACAAAGCCGCGGCGCTCGTTGAAGCGCACGCCTACATCCGTTCCTTTGCTGGCCGCGTCGTGGTCGTGAAGGTTGGCGGTTCGATCATGGACACGCCCGAGGCGCTCAAAGCGCTCTTGCAGGATGTCTGCTTCATGCACTCGGTCGGGATGCGTCCGATTCTGGTGCATGGCGGGGGCAAGGGCATCACGGCCGCGATGGAGCAGGCCGGGCTCGAGGCCCAGTTCGTGCAGGGCCGACGCTACACCGACGACCGGACATTGGCGATCGCCGAGCATGTGCTCGTCAACGATATCAATGCCGGCATCGTCGAGATGATCGGCGAGGCGGGGCACGCCGCGATGGGGCTGCACTCGCTGTCGAGCTGTGTGGTCTTTGGCAAGCGGTTGTTCCTCGATGGCGAAGAAGGCCGCAAGATTGACATCGGCTCGGTCGGCGAAGTCACACAGGTCAACGGCGACCTGCTGCACGCTATCACGCAGGCGGGCACGATCCCCGTCATCGCCCCGATCGCGCGCGACCCCGCGGGCGGCAAGCTCAATATCAACGCGGATTCCGTGGCCGGCCATGTCGCCGCAGCCATCAAGGCCGAGAAGATTGTCCTCGTCTCCGACACCCACGGCATCCGCAAGTCCGCCAACCCCGACGACCTGGCGCGCCACCTCAACCGCGGCGAGATCGACGCGCTTGTCAGCTCCGGCGTGATCTCGGAAGGGATGCTCCCCAAGGTCGAGGCCTCACTCACCGCGCTGCACGCCGGCGTGACCAAAGCCCACATCATCGACGGCCGCATCCCCCACGCGCTGCTGCTCGAGGTCTACACCGACGCGGGCGTCGGCACCGAAATCGTCTTGTGAATGTCCGATGTCCGATGTCCGATGTGCGATGTTCGAGAAATTTCTCAAGCAGGTAGGAGACTGTGGCGGTGAATCGGGAGCAGATGCAGCAGCGGACGATGGCGTTTGCGATCCGGGTGATCCGCCTGTGCGAGGCCCTGCCGCAGAACTCGGTCGGCTGGGCGGTGAGTAAGCAGTTGGTGCGATGCGGGACGTCCGTGGGTGCCAACTACCGCGCGTCGGGAAGGGCCCGGTCGGATGCCGAGTTCATCGCGAAGCTGGGAATCGTCGAGGAGGAAGCCGATGAGTGCTGTTTTTGGTTGGAACTGATCATCAATTCCGAACTTCTGCCCGAAAGCCGGGTCGCACCCCTGCTCAAAGAAGCCAACGAGTTGACCGCCATCATCGTCACCATGAAGAAGACCGCAAGACAAAGAAGCCAAGTATGAGCAAGCCAGTCCCTCAACTCGAACATCGAACATCGAACATCGAACATTTCCTCTCTATACGCGAGACGGCTACGGCTGATCTAGGGCGCATGCTCGACCTCGCGTTCAAGCTGCGCGACGAGCGTAACGCCGGCAGGGCGAATGAGCCGGTCCTCGCGGGCAAGACGCTGGGCATGTTTTTCGAGAAGCCGTCGCTGCGCACGCGGGTCAGCTTCGAGCAGGGGATGAACGAGCTGGGCGGCCACGCGATCGTCTTGGGTCAGGACGAAGTCGGGCTGGGCCAGCGTGAGTCTGTCGCCGACTTCACGCGTGTGATGAACGGCATGGTTCACGGCATCGCGGCACGGGTCTACAAACACGAACACCTGGTCGAGATGACCGAGCACGCCACCGTCCCCGTCATCAACATGCTCAGCGACCAGAGCCACCCGGCTCAGGCGCTCGCCGACGCGATGACGCTGATGGATGAATTCGGCCGGGACCTTACGGGCAAGCACATCGTCTTCGTCGGCGACGGCAACAACGTCGCGCGGTCATTGGCCATGGTCTGTGGCAAGCTGGGCGCGAGCTTTACGCTGGCCAGCCCGCCGGACTACGCGCCCGAGCAGGCGTTTGCCGACCGCGTGATGGCGGTGTGCCCGGGGATGGATCTGACGATGACGCACGACCCCAAGCAGGCGGTGCATTACGCGGATGCCGTGTACGCCGACACGTTCGTCTCGATGGGCGACGAGCACGAGGCCCGCGACCGGCACGCCGCCTTCGACGGGTTCCAGGTCAACGACGAACTTTTGAGCCACGCCCCCGACCACGCGATCGTGATGCACTGCCTCCCCGCGCACCGCGGCGAGGAGATCACCGACGCCGTCATGGATGGCCCCCGCAGCCGCGTCTTCCCCCAGGCCCACAACCGCCTGCACGCGCAGAAGGGGTTGTTGGCGGTGTTGTTGGGGTAGGGGACTTTTTCGGGTTGACGATACCATAGCCACCGCATGGCGATCATCGAGCGCATCCAGAGATATCTCTACCACGAGCGGTACTCCGCCCCGTTGACGTTTTTCCTAGGCGTATGCCTCGCGATCGCATTCGCCCCCGGCTTGGCGACGGTCGCGGTGGTGTTGAGCGTCGCGGCCGTGATCTGCGTTACGGCATACCTACTGCGGCACCCTATTCTCAATCGCTACGCTAGCGTGGTGCGAGTGCTCAACGGTGGGGCGCCGGTCATCATGCTCCTACTCGTCGGCATCTATTTCTTCGGGACGTACTCGGTCTGCTGTGTCTTCTTCGGGGGCTACTGCTCGGTGTACCTGTTCGTCACTTTTTGGTGCAGCTCGGACCCGATGTACGACCTGATGGCCTGGCTCGCCACGCCGATGGAGTGGGGACGATGGCCCGACGAGATCAAGATGATTGATAAGCGTTCGATTCCCTGGCCGGGCCGGAAAGGAGTCGTGCGATGTCAGCTCTATCGCTACTGCTACGGCGACGAATGGGAGACGGGGATCACGGGTCCTGTGACGTTCTCGCTATTCGGTGAAGACCTTCAGGGTAAACCGGTTGAGGCAATCTACGGCGCATATGCACGGTGGTATGAGCAGGAATGTATAGACTTGCCTGACGACTCGTAGCGGTCTTTCAGTGCTGTGTCCTATCTGGCGGTGGTGGTTGAGCCAGATGCCGGTGTCTTGGCCTGCTAGCATAAGCCTATGGGCCCGGATGTTGTTGAACTCAATGCGGTGTTGATTGTGGTCGGGTCGCACCTGCGGGCCGAGGAGGGGGATCGGCCGTTGGCGTATCGGCTGCGTGCCTTGATCGAGGCGTGGCGGGAGGACCATGCGGCGCAGTTGACGGTGCCGCTGACGCCGATCGTGTGTACGGACCTGTGGTACCTGAACCATGAGCAGTTGCAGCAGCGGCCGACGGTGTGCATTGGGGGGCCTGGCGTGAATGCATATGCGGCGCTGTCGATCCAGCAGGTCGAGGGCGCGGCCGAGGTCGAGGAGCTTGAACGCCACGACGCGGAAGGCCCGGCGGATTCGGGCGAACGGCCGGCGGGGCAGGGGATGGGGGAGCCGAAGGTGACGATCATGATCGACCCGGACTTTACGCATCTGCGCGTTGGCATCTGGGGGACAGACCACGCCTTGACCGCCAAGGGGGTCGAGCTGTTCAGCCAGCGGTATCTGGACGGCTACCTGCGGGCGTGTGTGACGCAGGTCGAGCCGAGGACGGAGTAACGGCGGACGTTGTCCGATGCTTGGGGCGTTGTTTAGCCGCCGCCCAACGGGCGGCGCGTAGGGCTGAAGTCACAACCGCGCCGCCCGCTGGGCGGCGGCGAAACAAGTGCGGATGCTCATGCCCGGGAACATTACAATCGCATGTGCGTCTATACGGCCCGACTTGATGGATGTACCCCCCCCCTTGATGGAGATCGGCAATGGTTTTGCAATACGTGTTTTCGGCGTTACTCGGCTTGATGATCCTCCCCGCTACGTCGCTGGCGGGCGATGAGGCCCAGGAAGGCATCGTGCGGCAGGTCGATGCGGCGCCGGGGCAGGGCATCTTCGATGCGGCGAGCCGGGAGGAGCCGTTGGTGCTGTCTTCGGCCGAGGACGCGGCTTCGCATTTTGAAGGGGAACAACTCGCCGCGCTCAACGAGGCGGTGGACTGGGAGGACGAGGCCGTGCTGGTCTTCGCGTGGCGGGGTTCGGGGCAGGACCGGATGACGGCGCAGACGGAAGCGGAGAATCCGGACACCGTGCGGTTTGTTTACACGCCGGGCCGGACGCGCGACCTTCGGCCGCACGTGTACGTGTATGTGCTCAAGCAGGGCGTGGTCTGGGAGGTCGCGTCCGAGCGGCCGGGTCGGGGGCGTTGAGTGCTCGGGTGCAGCGCGTAAAGCCCGGACGTACACTGTTTGCATGATTGAGTACAGCGTCCTGTTTGTGTGTACCGGCAACACTTGCCGCAGCCCGATGGCCGAAGGGCTGGCCAAGGCAGCCCTCGCGGAGCGCAAAGGCGTTGGGGTGGAGGGCCTCGAAGCGGCGGGGGTACGTGTGGGGTCGGCAGGTGTCTTCGCCGCGCAGGGCAGCCAGGCCACACCCGAGGCCGTGACTGCTGCGCAGACGCTGGGTGCGGACATCGCGGGCCACCGTTCGCGCCCGCTGACCGAGTCGATGATCCAGGACGCGGACGCGATCTATACGATGACCGACCAGCACCGCCTGGCTGTGCTGACGATCAGCCCCTCGGCTGCGGGCAAGACGCATCGGCTCGATGACCAGGGCGACATCACCGACCCGATCGGGATGGACCAGCAGGTCTACGTGCAGTGTGCGCAGATGATCCGTCAGGCGGTCGATCGGCGGATCGCCGAACGCTATGACGTCGATTCGCCGGGGTCGTAGATGGCTTCGTCGGCCGCTGCTTTTTCGTTTTCATTGATGAGTCGTGTGTCGCTCCCATACCTTGCTTGAGTCAAATCCATGTCAGACAGCACCCGCCGAGTCCGGATCGAAGGCGGTGATTGGGTCGCGTTTGCGCCGGTCTTACGATTGGCCCGGGCATTCCGCATGGCGTTGCAGCCGGGCAAGCTCGTACTCGCACTGGTGGCGGTGCTGGTGCTGCTGGGGGTCGGTGAGTTGATGGACCTTACGTGGGGTGATGTCGCGGAGTTACCCGATGGGTCCGAGCAGGGCATCTATGAAACGACGCTCGACCGGCAACTCGGCGGCCTTAGCGCGATGATGCAGTCGGCCTTGGCGCTCGATTTCGGGCTGGGCGGCATGGGGCATGATCGGTCGGCCGGTGTCTTGGGGGCGCTGCGCTACGTTGCGATCGACACGCCGGTGTGGCTGTTCCAGCGCCATCCGTGGTTCGCCGCGGTGTATGGGCTTATCAAGCTGCTGGTGGTTGGGTTGTTTGGCGGCGCGATTTGCCGGATGGCCGCGACGCAGGCGTGCACGGGTAAGACCACGTCCGCGATCGAAGCGCTGCGATACACGGTCCAGCGGTTGATGTGGTTTGTCGCGACGCCGTTGATGCCTGCTGTATTGATCGCCGTGCTGGCGGGGCTGCTCGCTCTGGCGGGGCTGGTGTTCTTCAACGCGCCGGTCCTTGATGTTGTCGGCGCGGTGGTGTTCGGCGTCTTGCTGATCGTTGGCCTGCTGCTGACGCTGGTCGGCGTCGGGCTGGCGCTGGGGTTGCCGCTGATGGTCCCGTGTCTCGCGGTCGAAGGGACCGACGGGTTTGACGCGGTGAGCCGATGCTACAACTACGTGTTCTTTCGGCCGTGGCATTACGCGTGCTACCTGGTGTCGATGATTGTTTTCGCTGCGGTCAGCTACGCGGTCGTCGCGGCGGTGGCGTCGGCGACGATAAGTGCGACAGACTACATGGTGGGGCTGGGCAGCTTTGCCGTGATGGACGACGCGCCGATCGATGAGTTGTCACGCTATGACATGCTTGCGGCCGAGGCGACAGACCCAGCGCGCGCGTTCGTGCTTGAGGGCGAACTCGAAGGCACGCCCGCCGTGGCGTCGTGGATCGTCGCGCAGTGGGTGCGGTTGGTCTGGGTTCTGGTCGCGGCGTTTATGCTGAGCTTGTTCTACTGCATGGCGACGTGGGTGTATCTCCTGCTGCGGCACTCAGCCGACGGCACGCCTTTGGATGACTGCGATACCGGCGAGGGCGATGTGCTGTGGGCGAAGACGCCCGAGGCTTCGATGGCGGCGGCCGCCCCGCCTGCTACACCGCAAGCCGACACCGAACCCCAAGGCGGTGCCGACGCGACCACATCGGCGGAGGGTTGAGAGATGCCCGAGCGAGTGGATCGTGCCGTGGGTTGGGTGTTAGGCCGCAGCAGGACGCACGCTGCATGTGGCCTGTTGTTGGCGGTGTTGTGTCTCGGCTTGTTCGCGAGTTGCAACAGCAAAAAGACCACGCCACCCAACACGGCTAAGAATGAGCCGGTACGGATCGTTTCGCTTTCGCCGGCCATCACGCGGATGGTTGTTGATATGGGGCAGCAGGACCGGCTCGTCGGTGTTGCGCAGCACGACGACGCGTCGTTTGGGCTCCCTGTGTGCGGCAACTACCTGGACCCGGATATTGAGTTCATCCTCTCGCTCGAGCCCGATCTGATCCTGACCGAGCTGGGCATTCAGCCGACGTCTGCGCGGCTGGCGGAGCTTGAGATGGCGGGGGTGTTCGAGGTGGTGGCCTTGCCGACGCTGCGGTCGGTCGCCGGGGTCGCGGATGCGTTGACGAATCCGGAGTATGGCCTGGGAGTTCAGCTCGATGCGCCCGAGGCGGCGGAGCGTACGCGGCAGGAGTTTTTGGGGCGGCTGGCGTTGATCGCGGAGCAGGTTGAGGACTGGCCGCGCCCGCGTGTGTTGATGCTGCTGACGACGGACCCGCTGGGCGCGATCGGCACAGGCGTCACGCACGACGAATTGCTCACGATGGCGGGCGGCGAAAACGTCTTGTCCAGCGCGGAGTCGGGCTATGTGCTGATCGATCGGCAGATGCTGATCGAAGACCTGCGTCCTGACGTGATCCTTCTGATCGAGCCCACTGGGGCGGCGCTTTCGTCGGGGGATAGCCGTCTGGCTGCGCTCGAGGGGCTGCCGATCCCCGCAGTGGCTGAGGGGCGGGTTGTGTTGATTGACCACCCGCAGGCGCTCTTGCCGAGCACGTCGCTGCCTGAGGTATTGGTCCAGATGGTCGCGGCGCTGCATCCCGACACGGCGGAGTGGATCCGAGATGCGCTCACGATCGAGCTGCCTGTCCAGCGTGATGGAGCTGCCCCGGGTGGGGACTCGGGGGCACGACGTGACTAGCGATGTCGAAACCGCTGCGTCGGCCAGGCCGCGTGTGAGTAAGCGTGCGGCGCTCGGGCTATCGCTGCTCACGCTGTCGCTGTTCGCGATGGTGGGCGCTCGGTTGTTTGTCGGCTCGACCGGGATCGGTTGGCCCAGCGGTGTAAACGCCGGGCACATCGTGGTCGAGCGGTCGCGGATGCTGCTGTTTGCCGGAGTAGTCGGTGTCGCATTGTCGGTGAGCGGGGTGGCGCTGCAGGCGCTGCTACGCAACGCGTTGGCGGAGCCGTACATCCTTGGGCTGTCGACGGGTGCGGGGCTGGGCATCGCGGTGCAGGGTTTTTGCGCGTCGCAGTTAGCGGTCTATGCCGGGCCGAATGAACTGGGCGCGTTGGTTGGCGCAGTGCTGACGCTGGGCGTCGTGTTCCTCGCGAGTCGGCGGGGGGGCGTGATCGATCGGCTGGGGCTGCTGCTCACCGGGGTGGTGCTGAGCACGATCAACGGCGCGCTCATCATGCTGCTGCACCACCTGACGAAACCGGGCGCGCAGCGTGACAACCTCATGCAATGGATGATGGGCCTGCTTCCCTCGCGGCCGCTGGCGTGGGGCGACTCTGCGGCGATTGCCGTGACGGTGCTCGGGATGGGGTGGCTGCTGCTGCGTGGCCCGGCGATGGATGTCGCGACCCTCGACGACGACGAGGCCCACGGGCTAGGCATCCACGGCCCGCGGCTGCGGCTCGGGCTGCTGGTCACCGCGAGCGCACTCGCCGCCGCGGGTGTGGTGATCGCAGGGCCTATCGCGTTTGTCGGGCTGATCTGTCCGCACCTGGCCCGGCTGATCCTCGGCCCCGCGCACCGCGGCGTGCTGCTGGGCTCGGCGCTGCTGGGCGCAACGCTGCTCATCACCGCCAACGTCAGCGCCGAACTCATCGCCTACCTCCGCCCCGGCACCGGCGTCCTGCCCGTGGGCATCTTCACCGCGCTCGTCGGCGGGCCGGCCTTCCTCTGGATGCTCCGGCCCAGGCTCGGCACGGGGATCGAGGACTGAGCGACGTCGCGATGGCACAGTCCTGGGTGCGACATAGCGAAGCGATGTGCTGTATCCACCATCACCGCCAATCAGGCACATCGCTGCGCTATGTGGCACCTGGCACCCGAGTGCCGCGGTTAGTCTCTCGGATTTCGTTACGATGGAAGACCTCGTTCACATCCCCAACGGAACCCGACACGCATGCCACACTTCGCCGACCGCTTACTCGCCGCCTGCCAAACCAAAGGAGCCCCCGTCTGTGTTGGGCTCGACCCGGTGCTGGAGAAGCTGCCGGCGACGATCGATCGCGATGACCCCGTTGTGGCGATCGAGTCGTTTTGTCGCGGCGTGATCGAGGCCGTCGCGCCGTTCGTCCCGGCCGTCAAGCCGCAGTCGGCCTGCTTCGAGCGCTACGGCAGCGCCGGTGTCGCGGTCTACCACCGCGTCGTGCGACACGCGAAAGACGCCGGGCTGCTCGTCGTCGGTGACGCCAAGCGTGGGGACATAGGCACGTCCAGCGCCCACTACGCGGCGGGCCTGCTCGCCGGCGAAGGCGGGTGCGATGCGCTTACGGTCAACGGCTACCTCGGCGGCGACGGGATCGAGCCGTTCTTCGAAGTCGCGAAGCGCGACGGGCACGGGCTCTTCGTCCTCGTGCGCACCAGCAACCCGGGCGGCGACGCGATCCAGACGTTGAAGCTCGAAGACGGCCGAACGATTGCGATGGCCGTGGGTGACGTCGTCGCCAACCTCGGCGCGGGCTGTGTCGGCGATAGCGGGTACAGCAACGTCGGCATGGTCGTCGGCGCGACCAAGCCGGCTGATGCCGCCGAGCTACGCGAGCGCTACCCGCAGCAGCTCTTCCTCGTGCCCGGTTACGGCGCGCAGGGCGGCGGCGCAGACGGCGTCCGCGCCTGCTTCAAGCCCGATGGCACCGGCGCCCTCATCACCGCCAGCCGATCGGTGATCTACGCGTTTGCGGATAGCGGTGGTGCAGGGAGTGACTGGGCGGCCACCGTCGCCGACGCCGCGCGGGCGATGCGTGACGAGGTCGCGGCGATCCTGGGGTGAGGTAGTCCGGGTTGATGGGCTACGTGCCTACGCCTCGCGCGGGGCGGGGTGGGCGTCGAAGCGTTGCTTCATCCATCCGGCGATAGCGGTGTCGTACTCGGCGGTCCGGGCGAACGCGGCCGAGGCGAGGGAGCGGCGCATCGTGAGGGTCGTTGCGCCGTCGTTGTGCTCAATGTCGTTGACGACGCGGTCGTACTGCGACGGGTCGGTGACGATCGTGACGTAGGCGTGGTTCTTCGCGGACGATCGGACCATCGACGGCCCGCCGATGTCGATCTGCTCGATGGCGTCGGCGTCACTGACAGACTCGTCGGCGACGGTCTTCTCGAACGGGTAGAGGTTGACGCAGACCAGGTCGATCGGCGTGATGTTGTGCTCTTGGAGCGATGTGGCGTGGCTGGGCTTGTCGCGCAGGGCGAGCAGGCCGCCGTGGATCTTGGGGTGGAGCGTCTTGACCCGGCCGTCCATCATCTCGGGGAAGCCGGTGACCTGCTCGACGGGGGTGACTTCGATGCCGGCCTCGGCGAGGGTGCGGGCGGTGCCGCCGGTGGAGATGATGGTTGTGCCGCAGCACGAGACCAGCCGGCGGGCGAAGGGGACGAGGTCGGTCTTGTCGGAGACCGAGAGCAGGGCGGTTTTGATGGGGACCAGGTCAGGCATGGTGTCGATGGATAGGCGACGCGCGGGGCGCGTTGGGGTGGGGTTGGGCGAACGCGTTGCCGGTTCAGCCCGCCGTGCGGTTGATACGCAGGAGCCGGCCTTCGGGGCTGACCAGGATCAGCGAGCCGTTGGGGCCGGGGATCACTGTCTGGAGTTCGAGGGTCGGTGCCTTGACGGTGGTCTCGCCTTCGTCGAGGTCGAGCAGGAGGAGGCTGCGGTCCGTGTGGAGCAGCAGGTCGCGGTCGCGTTCGACGATGGGGGTGGCGTTGACGTCGCTGCGCCACTTCTCGACGCCTTCGAGCGCGTCGATGGCGACGATGCCGTTGTCGGGGGGCAGGGGGAGGATGACGAGCCGTCCCAGCGCGATGGGCGTGCCGGTGAGGGGCTGCTCTGCCCCGAGGTACTGCCAGGTGTCGGCGCCACTGGTGCGGTTGAGGGCGTAGAGTTTGCGGTCGCGTGAGGCGATCAGGACGTCATTGCCCTGGACGGCGGGTGCAGCGACGACGCTGCCGAGCGTGCGGTTGCGCCACTGGATCGTGCCGGTGTTGATATCGAGCATGACGTAGTTGCCCGCGGTGTCGATCACGAAGATGTCGCGGTCGGTGCGGACGGGGGGCGTGCTGACGCGGCCGGGCAGCTTGTACCGCCAGCGGGCGAAGTTATTGTTGACGCTGTGGGCAAAGACCATGCCGTTGGCCCCGCCGAAGATCGCGAGGTCGCTGCCGGCGTCGTAGACCGGGGCGGTGTTGACCGCGGCGTCGAGGGTCGCGATCGAAGTGACTTCACCCGAGTTGGACCGCAGGGTAAACATGCGGGTCTGGCTGTTGATGAAGATGCGGTCGCCGTCGCGGTTGGGGGCGTAAAAGTGTTCGAGCGAGCTGCCGATCTTGACTTTCCAGACAAGCTGGCCGTCCCGGACAGAGCGGGCGGTGATGAAGTTTTCGGGGCGTTCGACGGTGATGAGCAGGTCGCCCAGCACGGTGACGGAGCTGAGGTGCTGACGGCCACGAAGGTCCATGTCCCGCGACCAGCTGATGCGGTAGCCCAACTCGGCGGCGGGCCCGGGCTCGATCAGGTGGCCTGTTCGGACGGTCGGCCGGTTCGAGACCGAGGTCTGTCCGCTGCTTTGCCCGGTGTTTGAGGAGCCTGTGCCAGCGCATCCGCCGAGCCCCATGAGAACGACCGTGCCCACTACAACCCATCGCTTGACCATTGAGCGCATCCGCACATACTCCGATTGACTAGGGGCCGGCGGCGCGAGCCGCGCGGTCCGTTAGGGCTTCCCAAGTGCTGGCCTGCAGCGTCGAGACGCCGGGCCAGACATAAGTATCAAGGCGGACAGGGTTTTGGTCAAGCACGCCCCCCAGAAACAGCCCCGTCTGGCCGATCAGGCACCTGCGAGGGAGCCGCGTTTCTCGGCGATGGTCCGGATCAACTGCTTGTGCGGGTCGGCGAACTTCTCGGTCCCCTCGCTCATCAGGGCTGATTCGAGCTTCGCCATATCCACGTGTCGGGCCATGTCCTCGGCCGCGGCGGGGTCGCTGATCGTGCGCGACAGCGCGGTGTAGGTCTTGCCCATCTCTTGAAGCGCGGCGTTGGTCGACGGCGGGTTGGTTTGGATGTCGCTGCCCGCCATCTCGGCGATGTAGTAGTCCTCGGCCTGCCAATCCAGCTTCTTGCCCGTCGAGGCGAAGATCATTTCCTGCTTGAGCTTGAGGCCCTTGTCCGCCCAGAACGCCGCGTTGGCGATCCCGATCTGCTTCGCGTTCATCACGCCGACCCGGCCTTGGGCGGCGTCGCTGAGTTGGGGGACTTCCTTGGCGGTGTACACGTCGACCCGTGAGATGAAGATCGAGTACACGCTCTTGAATGTGTCGAGCTGGCCAAGACGCTGTCGGCCGCGCCAGACCGCGTCGCGTGCGGCTTCGTATTGACGCTGCGTAAAGATCAGCGTGACGTTGAGCGTCAGCCCGGCGGCGGCGAGTTCCTCGAGCGCGTCGAGCCCGGCCGGCGTCGCGGGGACTTTGATCATCCGGTTGTCGTGCCCCTTGGCCCACTGCTTGCCCAACTCGATATACCGCGCGACGCGCTGGTCGTGCGGCATCGGGTTGGCGGTATCTTCGAGCAAAGGGTCGAGCTCGAAGCTGACCCAGCCATCGTCGCCCTGGGTCTGCTGCCAGATGTCGTGGAACTGGGTTTGGGCTTCCTTGACGAGGTAGTCGGTGAGCGCCCAGGCGATGGCTTCGTCGTCGAGGCCTTGGCCTGCGAAGGTTGCGATCTGGCTGTCGAAGCGGCCGGAGTTGATGAGGCCGGCGATGATGGCGGGGTTGGAGGTCGCGCCGGTGCAGCCGTGGGCCTTGTTCCTGACGACTTCGTCGGGGTCCACGGAGTCGAGCCAGATCTTCGAGCCGGTTTCGATGAGTGAAGCGATGCCGGTGGCCATGGGGTGTCCTCGGGTTGGGGGTATGCGGCAGCGTGCCGGTGCCGCGCGTCGGCTGCCGGATTGTATCCGTGAGTTACAGTTGGGGGCGCTGCTCGGACAGGTTACTGCGACAGGATGTACGCCAGCAGGATCAGCAGCAGGAGCACCGTGGAGAGCCAGCCGAGCACCATCGGCCAGAACAGCGGCTGGCTCATGAGCGGGGCGTCGCCGTAGTCGGGCTCGAAGGTCGCCATCTGCGCCTGGTTGGTGTCGAGCGCGGCGAGGGAGGAGATGTCGAACATCTTGCGGGCGATCGTGGGTTTCTCGCCGCGGGCGACCTGTTCGAGGTCGTGGAGCAGGTCTTCGGTGGTGGCGAAGCGTTTGCGGGTGGACTTGGCCATCGCGACTTCGATGATCTCGGAGATACCGGAGGTCAGCTTGGTGTTGATGTGGTCGGGGGGGATCAGGTCGTCTTTGAGGTGGCGGTGCATCACAGCCGAGGGGTTGGGGCCTTCGAACGGGACTCGGCCGGTGACCATGTGGTAGAGCGTCGCGCCCATGGCGTAGATGTCGGCGCGGAAGTCGATCTCGACCTCGCCGCGGATCTGCTCGGGGCTGATGTAGTACGGCGTGCCGTAGGCTTTGCCCTGCTCGGCCTCGGCGGCCTCGCGGTCACTCACCGCGCGGGCCAGCCCCATGTCCGCGAGCTTCACCGTCCCGCTATTCGAGATCATGATGTTCTTGGGCTTCACGTCCCGGTGGATGAACCCGGCCGCGTGCGCGTGGGTCAGCGCCTGCGTCACCTGGATCGCGATCTTGAGCGCGTCTTCTTCCGAGTACGCACCGTTCTTCGAGATGTCGTCGTAGACCGTTCGGCCGTCGACATACTCCATCACGAAGTAGTGGAAGTTGCCCGCCTGCCCCACGTCGTACGCGCCGACGATATTGGGGTGGTTGAGCTTGGCGGCCGCCTTGCCCTCATCATAGAAGCGCTGGATAAAGTTCGAGTCGTTGCTGTGCTTCTGCGGCAGCACCTTGATCGCAACGATCCGGTCCAGCGAGAGTTGCCGGGCCTTGTACACCGTCGCCATCGCGCCGGCCCCGAGCTTCGAGAGGATCTGGTACCCCGGGATCTGTCGGTTCTCGCGCTGCTCCTCGACCTCCGGCCTGATCCGGTCGATCTGCGCCTGCGTCACAACACCTTCCCTAACCAGCAGCTCCGACAGGCTCCGCTGATTCACATCGGACTCGCTGGACGAGTCTCGAATCAGGGTCAGGCAGCGGTTGACTTCGTCGCTCGTGGCCAGGCCCTTCTCGACGACAAAGCGCCCGACCACGGAATCCAGATTGGTCTGGGTCGGTTCAGCCATGAGGTCATCTTCGCGGGACCCGGGCCGCACTTTTGCCGGGTAAGGGGGAAATTTGATTCAGTAGGAGAGGCTACCGAGAGCGC
Source organism: Planctomycetota bacterium (assembly GCA_039193915.1). Classification (GTDB taxonomy): domain Bacteria; phylum Planctomycetota; class Phycisphaerae; order Phycisphaerales; family Phycisphaeraceae; genus JAHQVV01. The sequence continues at coordinate 33,714 of JBCCWH010000011.1, read as the reverse complement.
CGAAAGAATAGATCGGCTGTTTCAGAGTGTCAATCTAATGGTGCGGCTTGCGCATCTTGCCAATGTGGGCCATTGGGCATGAAAACAAAGCACGCCCGAGCCGCCCACGGCGACGCTTCGCCCCGTACAATCTAGGGTCAGACGCGCAACGCCCGCCCGCCCCTGTTCCAACCTACCGCCACCCTATGCTGCTCACATCCCAATGCGATGAAGAGGTCGGCCAAGCCTTGGCGTACTGCCTCGGTGAAGTGCAGGACCGGTTCAATGCCGAGCTGCTCAGCGATCTGTCTTGCGTCAACGAGCTGGTCGGTTACGTCGAGCGCTACCGCGGCAAGATGCTTCGGCCGACGCTGGTCTTGCTTTCGTCGATGGCGGTCGCGGGCCGTACCGACCTGCAAGACCTTCACGAGCCGGCGGTGGTGTCGGCTGCGGTGTGCGAGATGGTGCACATGGCGACGCTGGTGCACGACGATATCCTGGACAGCGCGGATATGCGGCGGGGTGGGGCGACGATCAACCGTCTGCGTGGCAACGAGACGGCGGTGATGCTGGGCGATTATCTGATCAGCCACGCCTACCACCTTTGTTCTTCGCTGGGCCGGGCGGATATCAGCCGCGCCATCGCGCGGGCGACCAACACGGTCTGCGAGGGCGAACTGCTTCAGCTCACCAACCGCGAGAATTGGGGGCTCGACGAGCGGACCTACTACGAGGTGATCCGCCGCAAGACGGCCGCGCTGGTCGGGCTGTGCTGTGAGCTGCCGACGCTGTTCGCCAATGCCCCGGGCGAGCGCAACGGTGACGAGCGCGTCGGCCAAGCGCTCTTTGCTTTCGGAGATAAGCTCGGCATCGCGTTCCAGATCATCGACGACCTGCTCGACCTCTCGGGCGATGAGGCGACCGTCGGTAAATCGCTTGGGCGTGACCTGGCCAAGGGGAAGCTCACCCTGCCGGTGATCCGTTACCTCGACCAGGCCGACCCCGCGCAGGCCAAGGCGATGCGGGATCTGCTCTGGCAGGGGGCCGAATCGGGCGACGACGCATCCCCCGATGGCGCGGTGTACGCGCGGATTTGCGGCTTACTATCGGACAGCGGGGCGCTGGCCCAGGCCCGGGCCCAGGCCGAGACGCTTGTCGCCGAGGCACGCCAGAGCTTGTCCGATCAGTTGGCCCCGTCGCCTGCGCGGGAGACGATGCTTGCGATGGCGCAGCAGGTCACCCAACGCCGCTTCTGAGAGGCCGTTTTTATTCGCATTTTTTCGGTCCATTGACCGAAAAGAACTTGGCGCTGTCGCGGGTCGTGTGGTACTAATACGGATTGGCCCAAGGGCAAGGGATAGCAGCTTATGGATCCTTCCAAACCGCGCGTGCTGATCTTCGGCGGCAAGGTGCTCGGGGAGCACCCCATCGCGAAGTTGTTGAACGGCTACTTCGAGTCTGATGTGGTCGATTCAAGCGAAGAAGCGATCAAAGCGCTCAAGGCCAAGGACTACCACGGCGTCTTTGCGGATGTCGGCGACTTCCTCCCGCTCGAACGCGCGATCGTGAGTGATAAGGCCAGCGTGATCCTCAACACGATCGGCGAGGGGGTCTGCATCGTCGACGCGGAAGGCCGGTGCGATTGGGCCAATAAAAAGATGCTCGCCTATCCCCCGGCCGTCAGTGAGCAGGTCCGCCGGATATGCGGGCAGGCCCACATCCTTTTCAGTTCTGCGCAGACCGGCGCGGGCCAGCCCAAACCGGGATGTAAAAAGTTTACTTTTGGCGTTGACGACCGCTACTTCGAGATGATCTGCTCGCCGGTCCTGGGCAATGATGACGGCGTCGCGCAGATCGCGGCGGTGGTCTGGGACTCGACGGGGGGCAAACGCCTGCAGCGTAAGATCGACGCGATCGATGCCTCGGGCCGTGAACTCGCCAAGCTCGACGCCGAGGCCGTAAGCAAACTCAAGCCCCCCCAGCGGCTCAAGCTGCTGCAAGACAAGATCATCAAGTACTCGAAAGACTTGATGCACTTCGACCACTTCGCGATCCGCCTGCTGGACCGCAAGACCAACAAGCTCGAAGTCGTCATCGCCGAGGGGCTGCCACCCGAGGCGCTGGAGATCGACCTCTACGCCCACCCCGAGGGCAACGGCGTGTCGGGCTATGTCGCCGCGACGAAGCGGTCGTACATCTGCCACGACACCGAGAAAGACCCGCGCTATGTGCTCGGGCTCGAACACGCCAAGAGCTCGCTCACCGTGCCGCTGATGCTTTTTGACGAGGTCGTCGGCGTCTACAACGTCGAGGCCGAGAAGGTCGGCCAGTTCAACGAGGACGACCGCCAGTTCGCCGAGATCTTCGGCCGCTACGTCGCGCTGGCGATGAACATCCTTAACCTCCTGGTCGTCGAGCGCTACACGACCTCGGGGCAGATCACGCAGAGCGTCATCCACGAGATGTCTTCGCCGCTAAACGACATCCTCCACGAGTGCGAGCGCCTGAACGACACGCACGTCGGCGACGAAGCGCTCACCGGCAGCGTTGCGCAGATCGTCGCCGACGTCAACAAAATCCGTGAAGCCCTGGACAACGTGAAGCACGGCCCCAACGCCGTCATCGGCTCGCAGGATGTCGCCGACCAGCAGGGCGACCCGCTGCTGTCGGGCAAGAAGGTGCTCGTTGCCGACGACGAGCCCAACATCCGCAAGACGCTCGAGGGGATCCTCAGCAAGCACGGCTGCGTGGTCACGACCGTCAAAGACGGCTACGAGGCCTGTGCCGCGCTCGACCAGGAAACGTTCGACATGGTCGTCTCGGACATCAAGATGCCTTACCGCAACGGCTACGAGATCTACGCCGCCGCCCAACGCGTCAATGTACAGACGCCTGTCATCCTGATGACCGGGTTCGGCTACGACCCGCACCACTCGATCGTCCGTGCCAGCCAGGAAGGCCTCGCCGCCGTTCTCTTCAAGCCCTTCAAGGTCGAGCCATTCCTCGAAGAGGTCCGCAAGGCGCTGGGCGAATCCGCCAGCAGCGCCGCGAGCCCGCAGGCACCTACCCATGAATGAACGATACGCCGCACAGGCCCCGAGCACCTCGGCCCGCCTGTGGGTTGCCCGCGCGCTGACCCAGCCCGCCGAGCGCTTCCCCGAGCTCGACCCGCCGCACCTCGACCCCGCCGGGCTTTCGCCCGCCGACGCCGCGCTCGCGCTCGCCATCTACCGCACCACCATCCAGCGTTGGTACACCCTTGAGCACCTGCTCGATGGGTTCCTGACTCAGCGCATGCGTCGCCTTGAGCCGGCGATGCAGGCCGTACTGCTCTCCGCCGCGGCGCAGATCGTTTTTCTTGATCGCCTGCCCGACTACGCGGTCGTCGACCAGGCCGTGGGCATCGCGCGCAAGCACGTCCGCCCCGGCGCGGCGGGGATGACCAACGCCGTCTTACGCAAGCTCGCCAAGCTTGTCGCCGGCCGCGACCTTGAAGCGGTCTGGGGGCCCAGCCGTGACACGCTGCCGCTCGCCGGCGGCGGGGTGCTCAGGCTGAACAGCCCGGTGATGCCCGACCCGGGCGATGCCGTCGCGCATCTCGCCGTTGCAACAAGCATGCCTCGCTCACTGGTGAAGCGGTGGGCCGAGGTGTTCGGCATGGAGACGACCACCGCGCTATGCCTGCACGCGATCGAGAACCCGCCGACGGTGATCGCCGTGGAGCCGGGGTTTGATGAAACGCCGAGCGAAGACTCGGCCTGGATACCGCACCAAACGCCGGGCTTCGTCGTCTGGCAAGGCAAGCACGAAGCGCTCGTGGCGTTCCTGGACGCCCACCCGATGCGCCGCGTGCAGGACACCGCCTCGGCCGCGTCGTGCGAGGCGACCGCAACGCTCAGCCCCAAGACGATCCTCGACTACTGCGCGGGCCGGGGCACGAAGTCGCGCCAGCTCGCGCTGATGCACCCGGATGCGAAAGTCATCGCGACCGACACCCACCCCGACCGCCGCGAGCAGTTGCATGAATCGGCCGAGGGCATCGCGAACCTGGAAGTTGTCACGCCCGACCGCGCCGGCGACATGCAGTACGACCTCGTGGTGCTCGACGTGCCGTGCAGCAACACCGGCGTCCTCGCCCGCCGGCCCGAGGCCCGCTACCGGCACTCGCAGCTCTCGATGGGCCAACTCGTTACGCTCCAACGCGAGATCATCGACCTCGCGAAAAACTGGGTCCGCCCGGGCGGGCACCTGCTCTACTGCACGTGCAGCATCGAACGCCCGGAAAACCGCAAGCAGGCCGACCGCCTGCTCCGCGGCACCGACGGCGAGCTTGTGACCGACGGCGCGTTTCTCCCGGCCGGGACCGGCGACACCTACACCGACGGCAGCTATCATGCCCTGATGCGATGTTGAGGTGATCGGCCTGCTCGCTTCAGCGAGCAGGCGGTGCGACCCGGAGCCAGGCCATGACCATCCAGATGGAACTCGCCCGCGTGCTGATCCGCGAGACCGACGACACCCACATCGTCGAGCTGCGAGAGTCCGGCGTCGACGACGAGCAAAGCGCCCGCATCTTCCCCATCGTCATCGGCATCACCGAGGCCGCCGCGATCGAACGCCGACTCATGGGCCAGCACCCGCCCCGGCCGCAGACCCACGAGCTGCTCGACAACATCGTCCGCGCCTTGGGCTACGAGCTTGACCGCATCGAGATCAGCGACCTCCAGAACCACACCTTTTTTGCCAAGCTCTTCCTCCGCCGAGGTAGCGACATGGTCGAGATCGACGCAAGGCCCAGCGACGCCATTGCGCTCGGCTCCGCGCACGACGTGCCGATCTACGTCGCCGAGCACGTGCTGGACGAGGTGTGTGGTGGCGATATTGAGTTCTGAACAATCCACGAGTCTGTTCAAGAAACAGCCCACGGCTTGCGCAGAATTCACAGAGGTTCAGTGAGACCTATCGGCTTGGTCGTTACGAAGCGACGATGAATTTGTGCCGATCTGTGAGATCTGTGGGCACTGTCCGTTATCGCTTGTCCCGCTCCACCACCGCATAGGCGTTGTGGTTGTGGATCGACTCGAAGTTCTCGCTCGCGACGCGGAACCATGAGATCCGGTCCTCCGCATCCAGCGCCAGCGCGAGGTCGCGCACGATGTCCTCGACAAACTTCGGGTTGTCGTAGGCCACCTCGGTGACGTGTTTCTCGTCCGGCCGTTTGAGCACCGCGAACACCTGCGTACTCGCGCACTGCTCGACGAGTTCGAACAGCTCTTCGATCCACATCATCTTGCCCGGCGCGAAGCGGACCTGGGCCTCCATCTCGCAGCGCTGGTTGTGCGCCCCGTAGTCGGAGATCTTCTTCGAGCACGGGCACAGCGACGTGGCCGGGACCTTGATGCCCAGGATGAAGTCGTCGGTTTCGCCAGCGACGGCCTCGAAGGTCACAGCGATGTCGAGCTTGCCGGGCTGACCCGTCACCGGCGCCTGCTTGTCAATGAAGTACGGGAAGGTCATCTCGAGGTGGGCCTCCTCGGCTTCGAGGCGTTCCTTCATGTCCCGCGCGACGTGCATAACGTCTGTCGAGTTGATGCCCTGGTGGTGCTTGTTGAGCACTTCGAGGAACCGGCTCATGTGCGTGCCCTTCTGGTAGTGGGGCAGGGCGACGTACATGTTGACCATCGCGACGGTGTGCTGCTTGCCTTCGGTCCCGCCGGAAGCTTGCGGGCAGTGCAGCGCGATGGGGTAGCGGATGTCCTTGACGCCGACCTTGTCGATCGGGACGTTGCGGGAGTCCTGGCTGCCCTGGACGTCGGGCATGGCGGTCGGGGCGTTGGGGGTCGGGCTTGGGGTTGACATCGGGCGGGCCTATTGAATGATGGGGGGAGCATGGGTGGGCCTGAGCCCGCATGAGCGAACGCGGTATTGTAGCCCGCCCGACTTGGCCGGACAAAACGCACGGAGGATCCGCCATGACATCGCGTCGACCGCCAGGGGCAGGGGGCAGTGGGAGCATCCGCGTCACGCGTGTGGTGACGCAGGTGTTCGGGGCTGTCCACGCCGAGCAGGGCTGGTCGCCCGCGCTCAACTGCTACGAGTCGGCGGGGCGGCTGCTCGTCTGTATCGACCTCGCGGGGGTGGCCCGTGACTCGATCGAGGTCTCCGTCCAGCCCGGTCGGCTGACGGTTCATGGCCACCGCGCCACGCCCCAGCCCGAGCAGGGCGCCCCCGACCGCATCCACTGCATGGAGATCGACGCGGGGCCGTTTGAACGTACCCTCGCGCTGCCGATGGAAGTCGATCTTGACCGGGTCACCAGCCGGTATGAGGACGGCCTGCTCTGGATCGAACTGCCGCTGCAACACTAAACCCAACACGCCGCGCGACGCGTGGTGAAAGGACAACGACTCACTTGGCTTCCAAGAAAAAGATCACACGCCGACGCGGGGACGATCGCCGCAGCCGGACCGAGCACGCCAACGTACCCGCCGCAGAGATCGCCGCCGGCTCGCCCAACATCCCCGCGACCCTGCCGATCCTCCCCGTCCGCGGCACGGTCGTGTTCCCGGGTACGATCATCCCCCTGGGCATCGGCCGGCCGTCCAGCCGAAAGCTCCTCGATGAATCGCTCGCCAAGAGCAAGGTCATCGGCCTGGCGACCCAGCTCGACGAAGACGCCGAGGATCCTGGGTTTGCCGGGCTCTACCCGATGGGCATCGCCGCAGTTGCGCTCAAACTCATCCGCCAGCCCGACGAAACGCTCACCCTCATCGTCCACGGCATCCGCCGTATCGAACTCACCCGCCCGACCCAGACCCAGCCCTACCTCGCCGCACGTGTCACCAAGCCCCGGCAGGTCGAGGGCAAAGGCAAACGCTTCCAGGCCACCATCAACCAGCTCCGCGACCTCGCGCAGGAACTCATCGAGCTCACACCCAACGCGCCCGAGCAGGCGATGACGATGCTGCTCAACATCGAACAGCCCGGCGCGCTGGTCGACTACATCGCCGCGAACCTGGATGTCGATGTGCCCGAGAAGCAGGCGCTCCTGAACGAGCTGAGCGTCTCCGCCCGCGCGGCGAAGGTGCACAAGCTGCTCAACCAGCAGCTCCAGATCGTCCGACTGCAGAACAAGATCCAGCAGGACGTCGAAGACAGCATCGGCGAGGGACAGCGGCGGTTCTACCTGCGCGAGCAGATGAAGGCGATCCGCGAGGAGTTGGGCGAAGGCGGCGACGGCACGGCCGAGGTCATCGACGACCTGCACGCCCGCCTGGTCGAGGCCGGCCTGCCCGAAGACGTCATGGCCGAGGCCGAGCGCGAGCTGGGTCGGCTCGAGATGGTCCCGCCCGCGAGCCCGGAGTACTCCGTCATCCTCGGCTACGTCGAGCTGCTGGCCGACCTGCCCTGGAGCAAGTCCAGCGAAGACAACCTCGACCTCGAGCGCGCCCGCGCGATCCTCGACCGTGACCACTTCAACCTCGACAAGGTCAAGACCCGCCTGATCGAGTACCTCGCGGTGCGCAAGCTCAACCCCAATCGGCGGGGCGTGATCCTCTGCCTCGCAGGGCCGCCGGGCGTGGGCAAGACCTCGCTGGGCCGATCGGTCGCCGAGGCGCTGGGCCGGGAGTTTGCGCGGATCTCGCTGGGCGGCATCCGCGACGAGGCCGAGGTCCGAGGTCACCGGCGGACCTACATCGGCGCGATGCCCGGCCGGATCATCCAGGACATCCGGCGCTGCGGCACCAACAACCCCGTCATCATGCTCGACGAGCTCGACAAGCTCGGCAGCGACTTCCGCGGCGACCCCGCGTCGGCCCTGCTCGAAGTCCTCGACCCCCAGCAGAACCACGCCTTTGTCGACCGCTACCTCGACGTCCCCTTCGACCTCTCTAAGGTCATGTTCATCTGCACCGCCAACTACGTCGGCAACATCCCCCCCGCGCTGCGCGACCGGCTCGAACTCATCGAAATCACCGGCTACACCGACCACGACAAGCTCGCCATCGCCAAGAAGTACCTTGTCCCGCGCCAGCTCAAGGAGCACGGCCTGAAGGCCCGGGACTGCGCGTTCCGCGTCGATGGGTTACGCAAGATCATCGAGGGCTATACCCGCGAGGCGGGCGTGCGCGAGCTTGATCGCCAGGTCGGCGCGGTCTGCCGACGGGTCGCGGCGAAGGTCGCGTCGGCGAAGCGTCGGCCCAAGCAGGCCGTCATCGACGCGGCGAATGTCGAGAAGCTGCTCGGGGCCGAGAAGTACGTGCGCGAGCTCGACATCCGCGCGGGCGGCCCCGGCGTCGTGCTCGGCTTGGCGTATACCTCCGTCGGCGGCGAGGTGCTGTTCATCGAGGCGACGCGCTACGCCGGCAAGGGCCAGGTCAAACTCACCGGCCAGATCGGCGATGTGATGAAGGAGTCGGCCCAGGCCGCGCTGTCGCTGTTCAAGTCACGCGCGGGCCGCTTCGGCGTGGACCTGGCCGAGCTCGATAAGACCGACCTGCACATCCACGTCCCCGCCGGCGCGGTGCCCAAGGACGGCCCCTCCGCCGGCGTCGCGATGTACACCGCCATCGTCTCGCTCATGACCGGCCAGCCCGTGAAGGACAAACTCGCCATGACCGGCGAGATCACGCTGCGCGGCAAAGTCCTGCCCATCGGCGGGGTCAAAGAAAAAACCCTCGCCGCCAGCCGGCTGGGCATCGACACGGTCCTGCTGCCCGAAGCCAACCGGCGCGACCTCGACGAGATCGACCCCAAGGTCCGCGCGAAGCTGACGCTGAAGTTCGTGGCGGATGTCGACCAGCTCGTGAAGCTCGCGCTGCCGGGGGTGAAGGTGATGGCCAAACGCAATGCGACAGGCCTCTAGTTGAATCACCCCGAAGATGCCAAGCGATTCAGCGATTGATCCAGAGATGCGCTATTCTTATTCGTCGAGCGTAAAAAACTCGACCCGATACGTGATCGTGAAAGGTCGTCTGCTGCGTCGAATACCCTCGATGACGACTTCGTAGATTTCGCCAGCCCGGATCACTTCAATGTCGGGGTCAAAGAGGAACGTTGGTGGACCAAGATCTTTTTCGGGGATATGAACACGAGAAACTTCGACCTCTTCTCGCCCTCCGTCTGGCAGGATGCGCCAGACGTTGACATGGATCTGCTCCCAGCTTTCTGGGATCTGATACGTGCGTGGGTTGAGATGGGCTGACCAGATCAGGTTTTCCGCATTAATCCTGTGAATGAAGTCAAAGTACTCGGCCGGCTGGTAGCCGGGGCCTGGGAATGTATAGAGGTCATAGCGTTGCGCATGCTCGCGGGTGTTTCCTCCGACAAGCAGGCTATGGAATCCTTCATAGTTGCAATATGCGGATTCATACAGCCCCGGGTCGAGGCACCATCGCCGATGCCCAACTTCGTCGCGGTTGCTGGACCCGTAGTCGACCATCCAGATTTCCATCGCGGTTCCGGGGTCTAGATTGCCCGGCCCGAAGAGGTTGCTGCGGCGCGCCCCTTCTGCTGCGTCACGAAAAACATCGTCGGCCATCCCCTCGGGTTGCGGAGGGTAGTGGTCGATGCGGTTGATGGCGTGGCAGATTTCGGAGGAGCGCTGTGCGAGGAACGCTTCGTCATCGTCGAATGCGACAATCGGGTCGGGGAGGCCTGAGAGAAGGCGATACTTCATCAGCCGGCGCAGCGCCGCTGTTTGTTGTTCGTCGGGGTTCCCTTCGATGGGGAGGTTGTCGATGCGGTCAAAGGCGCGGACGATCTCATCGATGCTGCAGGGGTAGCCGTTGGGTCGGCGTGAGGTGTCGCGCTGGTGTTCGGGGCGTTCGTCGTTCTGGGCGGGTCGGTTGGGTTCGGGCGAACTGCTGTCTAGTTGTGTGGTGTTGGGTGTGCTGCTTGCGAGGCCGTTGGTGCCGATGCCGAAGGCCGGTTGGCCGGGGTCGGCGGAGGCGTCGCCCTCTTGCGAAAGAAGTTGCCCGTCTTCATAGGTCTCTGTAAGGACGATCCTGCCGTTGCTGAAGACCTGTCGTGTGCCCGCACGCTGGCCCTCTTGGTAGCGTGCGATTTCGAGGCGCTGGCCGTCGTCAGTACGGCGTTCGAGCCGGCCGTGGAGCTGTCCGTCGCGGAAGGCGGCTTGGAGGATGAGTTGGCCGGCGTTGTTGAACTCTCGATATGTGCCGTGGAGCAGGCCTTCGCGGTAGGTCGCCAGGACGTGGGTTTCCCCGTTGGGGTGTTCGAGCGTGACGCGGCCGTGGCGTTCGCCTGCGTCATTGGTAGGGATGTTGTCTTCGGCATGCGCTGCGGTCAGGTGCGTAGACAGGGCGAGCAAGACCGAGAGCAATACGCAAGCGAAACCAGTTGATGGGGTAAAACGATGCGAGTTTCGGCGGATTGACACTGTTAGGCCCAGATTGGAGAAGCGAATCAGTAGGGCGTGTGATCGTACCATCAGAATACAACAACGCCAAGGATAGTCGCTGTCTAGCAGGTGGTTACATCGGGTTGCTGCTGGCGTTTTGAAAAGCCCACGCTCGGCGAGCGTGGGCTTCGGGGGTGGTTGAGCGTTTCGGGGTGGGGCGGCGTCAGTTGTCGACGGTGACGGTCACGTTGGCGTTGGTGGCGACGATCTCGATTTTGTATTCGCCGGCATGGAGGGTCATGTTGCGTTTGCCACTTTGGCTGCGGGTGGTGTTGACGGGCGTGCTGAGTCGTTGCCACTCGCCGGTGGGGAGCTTTTGGTAGACGTGGACGTGGACCTGGCCGTTGCCTCGGACGGTGGCGTCGAAGTTGAGTTCGACGCGAGTCTGCTCGCTGAGGCGGAATTGGCCGGACTGGGTGGTCTGGGTATCCCCGGCTTCGGCGCTGACCGTGACGAGCCGCGCGGCCATCGCCGGGCTGGCGCTCCCGAGGAGCGTGGCGGCCAGGGTGATGAGTGCGAGGATGTAGGTCCGTCGTGTCATGGTCGTTCTCAGTCCGATCGGGCTTGGCCGGTCGGCAGGGCGGGAGATTGTATCAGTCCCACCTCTCTATCGTCGGCGTTCATCGGCCGAGGGTGTATTCTACGTCGGTCGAATCCGGCCGGGGGTGTCGTGTTTGAGTCGCTTGATTGCTGCCGGATCCGATCTGGTTGGCTCGTGGGTATGATGCCGGGATGCGAATCTACACCCGACGTGGCGATGCGGGCGAGACCGATCTGATCGGCGGGCCGCGCGTCGGCAAGTGCCATCCCCGTGTCGAAGCGTTCGGCAGTGTCGATGAGCTGAATGCTGCGCTGGGCTGGGTCTTGGCCGGCTGCGAGAATGACGCCATATCATCCGCATTGATTACCGTGCAGCACCGATTATTTGACCTTGGGGCACGATTGGCGGCCGTCGAGCCAGACGCGGCTGCCGGGGGAGGGGTGGAGGCGTGTCTCCGGGCAGAGGTTCGAGAGATGGAGGCTGCGATGGACAAAGCCAGCGGCGTCTTACCTCCGCTGAAGGCCTTTGTTCTCCCGGGCGGCTGTGAACTCTCGTCCCGGCTGCACTTGGCCCGGACGGTTTGTCGTCGGGCGGAGCGTCGCGTGGTAGAGCTGGCCGGGCAGGTGCCGGTCGAGCCTCAGATCGCGGTGTATCTGAACCGGCTATCGGACCTGCTGTTTGTCTTAGCCCGGTTGGCGAACCACGACGCCGGGGCGGGGGATGTGCGATGGAAGCCCACCGAATCGCCGCCGCCTGCGTAACGCGGTGGCTCGGCTCGTTTCTCCTTCTATCGCACAACCAGCACCGCCTAAAAGAGAGTCGGGTGGTCGATGTGCCCCACGCGGAGGAGGCGGCCGAGTTGAACGCGCAGGCCGGTAGGGTGGCCTGGGCGCTGCGCGCTCGTTAGGCAGTGGGGGTGTCGTGACGCGCTCGCGAGCAAGGTGCGGGGTGGGTGGGCATGTTCCTGCGATGAAACAGAGCGTCTTCCGGTGTTGTCCGTTTGTGGCACGGGCCTTGCATTTTGGTCGGTGGCCGAGCGTCGGCCGACTGGAAAACCGCAAGAGACCGTGCCCCATGCCCCGACTGAAACACGCCCCGTTCGTTCTCGCTTTGTTGTTCGCGATGTGCTTTGCCCCTGACGTTTTCGCGCAGGACGCCGAGCCATCCGTCAGCGACACCGGCACCACCGCGTGGATGCTCACCTCCACCGCATTGGTGTTGTTGATGGTCCCCGGCCTCGCACTGTTCTATGGCGGGCTGGTCCGCACCAAGAACGTGCTGGGCACGATGATGCATAGCTTCGTCGCGATGGCAATCATCGGCGTGAGCTGGGCGGTCGTTGGCTTCGCGCTCTGCTTCGGCGAGTCGAAGGGGCTGGTCGGCTGGGACAGTGGTTACCTGCTGTTACGCAGCGTCGATGGGACCGAGGGAACGTTCGGCGCGATCCCCGACCTGGTGTTTGTCATGTTCCAGGGCAAGTTTGCGATCATTACGCCCGCGCTGATCGCGGGCGCGTTTGCGGAGCGTGTGAAGTTCCGTGGGTACTGCCTGTTTATCCTGCTGTGGTCGTTGTTGATCTATTGCCCCTTGTGCCACTGGGTTTGGGGTGGGGGCTTCCTGACCGGGAAGGCGATCGACTTTGCGGGCGGGACGGTGATCCATATCTCGGCCGGTGTCGCGGGGCTGGTCGCCGCGTTTTACCTCGGCGCCAGGCGTGGCTACCCGCGTACGGCGATGCACCCCAACAACTTGACGATGACGCTGCTGGGCGCAGGCCTGCTCTGGGTCGGATGGTTTGGTTTCAATGCCGGGTCGTCGGTGGCTTCGGGTCTGCAGACCGCGCAGGCGCTGGCCGTGACGCAGGTCGCCGCGGCGACCGGGGCGTTGGCGTGGATCGTGATCGAGTCTTTACACCTGAAGAAGGCGACCTCGCTGGGGCTGGTCTCGGGCATCCTTGCGGGGTTGGTCGCCATCACGCCGGCCGCGGGCAACGTGCCGGTCTACGGCGCGATCGTGCTGGGGGTCCTGGGCAGCGTGTTCGCCTACGGCGCGGTCGTCCTCAAGGGCAAGCTGGGCTACGACGACACGCTCGATGTGTTCGGTATCCACGGCGTGGCCGGCATCGTCGGCGCGATCGGGCTGACGTTTGTGCTACGCGGCATGAGCACCGAGTACGGCGGCCTGTTCTCGGCCGAGTGGTTCACCCAGCTCTGGTACCAAGTCGAGGGCGTCCTGGTCGCGATCGGCTACGCGGGTGTCGTCACGCTGGTGCTTCTCGTCCTCGTCGATAAGACGCTGGGCCTTAAGCTCTCCGACCAGGGCCAGCGGGCCGGGATGGACCACGAACTCCACGGCGAGCACGGCTACGGCCTGCTCAACCTGAACTAACGCCACCGTAAGTTGGATAGGCATCCCTGCCTGTCATCACGGCGCAGCCGTGAACCGTGCGATCTAACCAGACAACGACAGGCAGGAAGGCCTGCCCTAGCCAAAGCAAACAACCATGAAACTCATCATCGCCATCATCCCCCACGACCGGCTCGACGCGGTCCATCAATCGCTCATCGACGCAGAAATCTTCCGTATCACAGTCACCCGTGTCACAGGGCACGGCCAGCAGGAAGACCGCGAGCTCTATCGCGGCCAGGAAGTCACGCCCGACCTGATCCCGAAGGTCCGGCTGGACATCGCGGTCAACGATAGCTTTGTGGAGCCTACCGTTCAGGCCATCCTCGCTGGTGCCCGGCACAACGGCGGCGAGGTCGGGGATGGCAAGATCCTTGTCGTGCCGCTCGAAGAGTGCATCCGCATCCGCACCGGCGAACGCGGCGGGGACGCGATCTGAGCCTCGGAGCTTAACGTGCGGTGGTTTCGCTCGCGGACTCGCTCTACCCACCCTACGGCCGGGCTGCGGCGCGCAGGTCTGCCATCGGCACGAGCGACACCGCGAGTGTCGCAGTACGCGGGTGGCGCGATGGCTCGGCGAGGATGCACCAGGCGTGCCCGTCGATGCGGATCGCCGTGTCGACAACGATGATCGTTCGGCCGTCGGCGAGTGTGCCCCACCCCGTCGCGCGGTAGGCGTAGTTGCCCAGCCCGGGGTAGCCCTCGGCCGGCATGAGCCCTTCGCTGCGCAGGTCCTCTAGCGCCTCGGGCAGTGTGTGATGCAAGACGCGGTAGCGCAGCAGGTAGCCCGACAGGTCGTGCAGATCGCTCGGTGCTTCGAGCCCGACGCGCGGCGTGATGCGCTCGCCGGGTGCCGGGCGGTCTGAGACCGTGGTGGTCTGCGTCTCGCAGGCAGCAAGCACAAAAAGCATGACGACAAGCGGCAGCACGACCAGGGGCTGATGGAGGGAGCGTAGCTTCATGACGAAACTATACACCCGAGCGCGAGTGCCACATAGCGGAGCTATGTGCCCAGTTCAGCATCTTGGGTCATTCACACATAGCTCCGCTATTTAGCACCCATCAAACCTACCGCGACATCACTCCGTTGCATCTTCGGGTACCGGCGTCGCGTCTTCACCGGACTCGTCCGTATCCGCGGGCCCTTCGACCTGCATCTGGTCGAGGTGCTGCTGGAGCAGGCCGGGGTTATCTTCGTCACGCAGGTCGGTGGCTTCTTCGCGGACGCGTGCGGTCATGGCGGTCAACTCGCTGGGGTCTTCGATGACCTCGGGGGTGAGGAAGAGCAGCAGCTCGGTCTTGACGTGCGAGCGTTCGGTCCTTCGGAAGGCCTGGCCGATCCACGGGATGTCGCCCAGCAGGGGGATTTGCGTGATCGTCTCGCGTGCTTCATCTTCCATCAGCCCACCGATGACGACGGTCTGCCCGTCGGCGACGGCGACCTGTGTCGTGAGCGAGCGCTGCGTAAAGACGACCGCGTCCTGGTCCGGCGCGACGGGGACGGCGAGGTCCGAGATCGCCGAGAGCTCCTGCGCGACATCGAGGACAACGAGGCCTTCGCTATTGATCTGCGGGGTGACGGTGAGGATGATGCCGACGTCGCGGTACTCGATGGTGCTGATGGTGTCGCCGTCGTCGTCGACGCGAGAGTTGGTGATGATGGGCACGGACTCGCCGACATTGATGTTGGCCTCCTGGTTGTCGGCGGTGAGTAGGTAGGGGCGTGAGAGGATGTCGAACTTGCCCGTCGCGTGCAGCGCCCGCAGCGCGGCGCGGAAGTTGTCGCCGCTGAAGACGAGGTAGTTGAGCCCGAGGGTGGACTCGAACAGGTCGAAGTCGGTGAAGATATTGTCGTCGGTAGTGGACCCGAGGTTGATACCCTCGAACTCAACGCCGAGGTCGAGCGAATCGTCGTGGGTGACTTCGGAGACGAGCACGCGGATGAGGACTTGTGGGACGGGCTTGTCGAGCTCGTCGAGAATCTCCTGGAGTCGGGCGAAGTTTTTCTCGGGTGTCAGGACGAGGAGCGTGTTGGTGTCTTCGTCGGCGACGGCCGTGACTTGGCCCACGAGGTCGGCACCGCTGCTATCACCGGTTGCGGCGGCGATCTGCGCGGCCTGGACCTGTGCGCCGCGCCCGCCGCCACCGTTTTGTCCGCCGAAGTTAAGGTTTTGTGTGGCGCTGCTGTCTTCAAACAAGTCGTTGAAGATCGATTCCAGGTCGGTTGCCTGCATGTTGCGGACGTGATAGATCAAGACCGATTCCTTGGCGGTGGTGTCGGCGTCTAGGTCTTCGATTACGCCGGCGATGGTCTCCATCAGATCGGGTGAAGCGCTGACGACGACGCTGTTGGTGCGGTCGTCCGCGGAAGCCGAGACGGTTCGGCCTTGCTGCCCGCTTCCGCCTTCGGCACCGCCCCCGCCCCCGTCACCGCCACGCCCGCCTCGGCTAAAGCGTTGTTGAATGACTCGGCCGACAGCTTCTTCGATCGATGGGTTGCCCTCGAACGTTGCCTCGAGCAGTCTCGCCGTGTCCTCCGCATCGGCATACTCGAGCTGGAACACGCGGACCTCAGTGACCTGCGAGATCGACTTGTCGAGCGCCTGCACGATCTCGACGATCCGCCGGACATTCGCCTCGGTGTCGGTGAGGATGAGTGCGTTGCTGCTGTCGTTGGCACTCAAGCTCGCGAAGTCGTCGTTGATGAGCTCGCCGATGTCTTGGGCGATCCCCCCGGCGTCGGCGTACTTGATCGGGATGACCTGCGTGATCATCGTGTCCGACTCGCCGATCGCCGTGGGGTCGTTGCCGAACCGGACGGGGATGCTCTGGCTGCGAGCGTCGCCGAGCTCGACGACCTTGAGCAGCCGGCCGCGGCGGATCGCGGTGTACTCCTTCTCGAAGAGCACGGTGTTGAGCATGTTGATCGCCTCGTCCAGCGAGATCGGCTGGCGGTTGAACACCGTGATCCGCTCGTCGAGGTCCGCCTCGTTGATGACGACGAGGCCGGCTTCCTCGGCAAGGTAGTTCAGGATCGTTTCGAGCGTCGCATCCTGGAACTCCATGACCAGCTCGCCCTCGGGCATCGTGCCGGCGGGCTCGGTGGCGTCTGCCGCGTCTTGCTGGTACCCAAGCGCGGGGGGCGGGGCGAGGAACGCCGCGCCGGTGAGCGCAGCGAGTAACAAGGCGGTCGCGGGCCGATTGCGCGTGGTGTGCGTGTTTGTTTTCGCGTCGGTGGTATGTGGCATGGGATTGCGTTTCCTATTCGCTGTTTCGCCGTTCGCGCATCCGGCGTTCGAGGTCGCTGAGCCCGTCGTCGGGCGAGACGGTGCCGGGCTCGGCTCCGTTTGGCGTTGCGGGCGTGGGGTCAGGTTGGCCGGCCGGTCGTCGTGCCGTTGGGGATTGCAGGTCGGGCGTTTCGCCGGTGAGCGCTTGGCCGATCCAGATTTGTCGGGCTTCTTCGCCGACGCGGTAGGTGATGCCTTGGACGGTGATGGCTTCGATCCGTCCTTCGGAGAACGGGCCGGGCTCGTTGAGGACGATGATGTCGCCTGTCGCGCGGTCTTCGATATGCGCCGTGGCGACGGGGCCGTGGATCGAGACGCCGACAAGGACGAGTGCCGCGTCGGGGTCGGGCGGGGGCAGTTCGACAACCGGCTCGATGGGGTCGGGATCGTCGGGCAGGTCGGGCTCGGGCTCGGGCTGGCGCTGCGCCTCGGCGGCGAGCGCGGTGCGGTCGGGCCGGAAGATGTTGTAGGCGGTGATGTCGTCGTACTGGTCGCGGTCTATCTCGGGCGGCTGCCAGGCGTTGGTGTCGGCCGGTTCGGTTTGTGGCGATTCACCTGCGCGCTGCGCATAGGCAAGCGAAGCCGCGGCGACGCACCCGAGTAGAGCGGTGATCAGCATGGTCTTTCGGTGCGTCATGATGCACCTCCCGGCAGGACGTCGGCGGAGTCATTGGGCTGGATGATCGTCGTCAGCGTCAGGTTCAGATCCAGGTCATCGTCGTCCTGCCGGCGGTTCGTGATCGAGCAGTCCACGATCCGCAGGGGGAACGGCGCGGTGCTGACGTGTTCCAGGAAATGCTGGAGAGAGCGGATGCTGCCCGTTGCGCTCATGCGGAAGGTGATCTCCTCGAAGCTTTCGTCTGACGAGCGGCCTGCCCGGTTCGAGGCCTCGAGGTGTTTGATGTTGAGCCGACTCGCAGCGGACCACTGTGTAATGCTCTCCTGCGTGCGGCTTCTTGCGTCGAACGCATCGGCACGGAGCCCTGCCCGCTGGTAGCCCGCCCATCGTCGCTCGATCAGCGTCTGATTGTCGACGAGTACGCGGGCTTTGTTCAGCTCGGTTTCAAGCTCAACGGTTTCGTCGCTCACACGTCCGAAGGCGTCCACTACCGGGACGACGACCAGCAGGTAGCCCAGCACCCCCACGACGAGCGCGGCGACGGCGATCGCCAGTGTTTTCTCTCGGCTGGACATCAGTGCGACTCCCCGGTCGGTGGGTGATAGGTGAACGTGACCTCGAAGACCAGGTCGCTGTCGGACCGGCCGGCGGTGTTCTGCTGGTGCAGGGCGACGTCTGTCAATGCGCTGGATTCCTGCATCGCACGGAGGTAGCGCCACATGGTTTCCTCATCGTCGGCTCGGCAGTTGAGCACGCCCGACGCGTTTTCATCGAGTGTGAGTGACGTCACCCAGATGCGGCCGCGTGTCGGGAAGGTGTGCGTCAGTTCGAGCAGGCAGTCGAGGACGGGCGGGCGCTCGTCGAACCAGCCCGCCGCGGCCTTGGTGTCCTGGCGAACAAGGGTGAGCCGTTCAGCGCTGCCTTCGATCGCGTCGTACTCGGCTTGCAGGGTGTCGCGCTTCTGGTTGACGTCCATCCATAAGTATCCGACCACGCCGCCAGCAAGCAGCAGCAGCACGGCCGCCCGCGCGAGCCACTTTGCGTATCCCGGCATGCGCCGGGTCGGACGCAGCGCGAGTTTTGAGTCGATCAGATTGATCGTGCCTGGCTTGCCGTAACGGCGTGCCGCTTCAAGCGCGGCGTCGGCGGGCCGTATCGTGCAAGAGCCAAACCCCTTTTCGATCGCGTCGGCGGTTGCCGCGCGTGTGGCCTCGTTGAGGCCTGCCGCGTCGAGCAGTTGAGTGCGGCCAACAGTGCCGCCGGTCGATCCCCATGCCGTGGTGGCGATGCGCAGCACACCGGACGCGAGGCGTTCACGTTCGGCGTCGACGGCCGCAAGCCGGGCCGTGCCGCATGGTAGCGGCGCGAAGTGCGTGGCCTTTGCCTCGGCCTGGTGCACAACCGCCGCGCCGTCATCTTCGAGCACGACGCTTACCCCGTCGTCCACGCCCGATGTGACGTCCAGCGCTGTTGCACCCAGCGCGATGAGGTCCAGCCCTGCGGCTGCGAACGCTTCGATAATCTTTTCGATCCGCCGGGCCGGCACACCGACCAGCAACAGCGAGCGTTGGCCACCCTGCTCGGGGGCGTCCTGGTAGTCGAAGACGAGGTCGCTCTGCCCCCCGGCGAAGTCCTGCTCGATCCGCAGCCGGACGATCCCCACCGTCGCGTCGTCATTGGTTTTCACGACCGACATCACCCGCGGCAGCACCCAACGTGAACACAGCCCCACGGCTACGTGCTTCGCGGTATACGCCTGCTGTTCCAGGTGCTCGCGGAGCAGCCTGCCGAACCCGGCGGGGTCATCGAAGAGCGCAGTGACATCGACTTCCAGTGCCGACGCCTTGCCCGGCTTGGCAGATTGGCCCAAGCCCCGCACCTCGACGAGGCGCACCGACCGCTCGGTCAGCGCGACGCCCAGTCGGTGTGTGTGTTTCTTTGCCATCACGATTACTCCGCGCCAAACTGCTCCGCGACTTCGGCTGGGGATACACCTTGCTGCAACTGCTCCAGGATCGCCGGGTCCATCGGCCACCCCAGCGCGGTCAGGTCCTGCACGAATACGATCTCGGGCAGTGTGTCGTTATCTTCGATCGTCGTGCGCGTGTCGATCACGAACCGCAGTCGACAGTAGCCCTGGCCATCGTTCGTGACCGCCACGATATCGACCGTGAACTGAAGCGCGTGGTGGGTCAGGCGAGCGCCGACCTGTGCGGCCTTTGCTTCCCCCAACGCTTCGACGACCCACGCCAGCGAGCCCGGCTCTTCGCCCGGCTGCAGGATCGGCCGCGCCGCGACGAGCAACGCGCCGTCGCCCGGCTCCATCCCGGGCAACGCATCCAGCACCTCGGCCAACGCGGAGTGGGGGTCCACCCGCCCGACACGGCTGCCCGGCCCGGGGACGGTGAGCTTGTCGTGGATCAGGCCGAACTCGTCTTCGGTCAGGTCGTTCTTGATGTAGAAATCGAGCACGCTGGCATAGGGCCGATTGCCCGGTATCGTCCCCGCCAGCTCGCCGAGGCGTTCGTCGCCGAGCTCTTGCTGGATCAGCGCGGCGAGCTCTTGGCTGGGCTCGTTGATGTTAATCAGGTCATTGCCTTCGAGGTCGGTAATGGGCTCACGGCTGTAGACGGTGGTGAACCCAGCCAACCCACGGTCGAGTCGGCCGTCGGCGTTGTCGACCGCGCCGTTGCTCGGGCCGTCGTCTTCGGTTGCGTCGAGCCGGCCGTTGCGGTTGGTGTCTTCGCCATAGAGCACAGCGGCGTCGACACTGCGGACGTAGGCGAGCTCGCCGAGTGTTTCGTAGTCGCGGTCTTTGGCGTTGTAGGGTGTGTCGCGGGTGAGGTAGTAGTCGGACTCCGCGCCGCCGGGCGTGGTCTCGGTGTCCGCGTCGCGCCAGTCGACGATAGCGGCGGCAAGGTCTTCGGTCATGCTAGGCAGCTCGATGAGCGATTCGACTGGTGTGTTGTTGAGGTTGAGCTTGCTTGCTTCGCCGATGAGCCCGTACGTCTGCTGTGTGTCGTCGGTGTAGTCGGGCGCGATGATCCAGTAGAGCCCGTCGCCCACCGTCTCGCCGGCGGTGCCGACGTTGACCAGCCGGGGTGACTCGCCGTTGGTGATCGCGTCGGCGAGGTCACCGCGTACGGCTTCGAGTACACCGACGGCGATCCAGCGGGCCTGCGCATGCGCGCTGTGGCGCGTCGAGGTCTCGGCGCGGGTGCGCATCCGGTTCGCGAAGACGAGCACCAGTGACGCGAGCACCGTCGTGATCAGCAGCGTGATGATGAACGCCGCGCCGCGTTGTCGGCGTTGTCGGGATCGGGTTCGGTGGAGTGTGCGGGGCATGGTCGGCTTAGAAGCTGAAGCGGTCGTCGGTGCTAATGGTCTGGGGCAGTGGGGCAGTGTGCGGACGGATGATGCGGACGATCGTGAGGTCGTGCGCCTCGGGCCTGTCGCGGTCGTCGGGGTCCTGGATCTGCGGGCGGATCGTGAGTGTGATCTCGATTGCGGCGGGCAGGGTGTCGTCCTGCTCAATGGATTTCCAGGCGTCGAGCCAGTCGCCGCCGTCGAAGTAGCGGGCGTTGAACGAGACGACGCCACGGGCGAGGACCTGCGGGGCAGGGTCGGGCGTGGTCGAGGCGAGCAGGTTGTCGGTCACGAGCCGGACGAGCAAGTGCGTCCCCGGGTCGTTGGGGTCGGGGGCCAGCGTGAGCTCTACGCCGCGCATATCTGCCAACGCGTCGTCGGTGGGCAGTGCGATCGCGCTAGTGACAAACGCGATGGTGTCTGCGTGCCGGTCCGCGCCCATCGTGGTGTCCGTGCCCACAAACTCCCCGGCGATCAGGCCTGTGGGCTTAAGCACGCCCTCCAGATCGAGCGCGACCCGGTCCATCACGACCCGTGCCGTATGCCGACCGGCCAACTGATCATCCGCCTTCTCGCGCGTATCGAACGCGACGTGCAGACTCATAAACATCGACACAGAGATAATGGCCGTCACCGCGACGGCGAGGATCATCTCCAGCAGCGTAAACCCGCCGCTTCGGGTGCGTGTGTTTTTCGGAGGACGCCGCATCAGAGCCCCTCCGAGTTGAGGACGGTGGTGAGTGCGACATGTTGTTCTTCGCCGCGTTGCTGCCAGCTCACGACGAGTGTGACTTCCTTGAACGCGGTCTGGTTGTTCCAGTCGTCGACGAGGAGGTACCACGTAAACGGCTCGGCGTCAGTGCCGTAGGATGCCGGGTCGAACGTGCCGGCGCTGTCGCCCTGTTTCCAGTCGCCGTTGAGGATCGCTTCGGTCAGTCGGGCGTCGGCGAGCATCGTCGCGTGGTCTCGGCGATCGGCGAACACGCCGATCTGTGCGGACGCCGCGACGCCGCGCAGCACGAGCGGGACGACGATTGCCATCAGCGTCAACGCGGCGAGCGCTTCGACGAGGGTGAAGCCGCCGCGTGATTGGCGGTGTGCGCGGCGGGCGTGCGCATAGCAGTGTTGTGGTTCAGTACGCCGCATTGCCACCCCCGATCGCGTAGGGCGTCGTGTCTTCGGGCTTGCCGACACGGTAGGGCTCCGCGAGCGAAGGCGCGTAGACCACCCGTTGATTGCCCGCGTCGTCAAAGACGTCGAGCTGCACCAACTCGCCGGTGCCGTCGGGCTCGACGCGGAGGGTGATGAAGTCGAGTGCCGCATCGGCGGCGCTCGACTCGATTGTGATGTTCGGATCGAGAGCGACCTTCTTGCCGTAGGAGGATGTCGGCCGCTCGAACCCGCCTGCGGTCTGCGCTTCAATCCAGCACAAGTGGTCGTCCGTGTCGATGACCACCCGGTACGGCCGGCCCTCGGTCGCGGCGCGGTAGCTTGCGCGTTCGATCATCGACAGCAGTTGCCCGGCCGTGTCATCGAGGCGTGTGCTCGTGCGAAGGCCGCGCAGCGACGGCGCGACGATCGCGAGCAGCGCCCCGATGATGATGAGCACGAGGGTCAGCTCGATAAGTGTGAAGCCGGGTTGTCGTCGGCGGGCGTGCATCGGTTACTCGTCTTCGCTCCAGTTGGTGATGTCGTCGCCGCCGCCTTCGCTTTCGTCGGGGCCGAAGGAGTAGAGGTCGTAGTCCGTGTTGTGCGTGCCGGGCGAGCGGTACTGCCACGGGTTGCCCCAGGGGTCTTCGGGGACGGGCTTGGTCAGGTAGGGGCCGGCCCAGTCGTCTACGCTGCCGGGCTGTTTGCGGAGCGCTTCGAGCCCCTGCTGGGTCGAAGGGAAACTGCCAAGGCCGATCTCGTAGCTGGTGAGTCCGCCTTCGAGGTTGCTGAGTTGCACGTTCGCGGCCGTGACTTTTGCCTTACCCGACTGCCCGGCGAAGCGCATGCCGACGATGCCCGCGAGGATCGAGAGGATGACGAGCACAAGCAGCAGCTCGAGAATGCTGAAGCCGGTGTGGCGGCGGGCTTGTCGGGTGGGACGGTTACATGGCATCACGGTTTCCTATTGTTTTTTGCTAACAACTAAGGGCTAACGGCTTTCTGCGAAGCATTATTGGATCGCATCCCACAGGTCGAAGACCGGCAGCAGCATCCCGACGACGATCGTGCCGACGACCGACGCCATGACAAAAAGCAGTGCCGGCTCGGCGAGCGAGACGAGTACGCGCAGCCGGCGGTCGAGGTCTTCCTCAAACTCCTGCGCCATGCGGACAAGCTCTTCGGACAGGCGGCCCGACTCCTCGGCGACGGCGACCATCTCAACGACTGTCGCGGGGAAAAGCTGCGGGCACCGGCTCAGACTTTTGGCAAGCGAGGTGCCTTCCTGGACGTTTTCGATCGTGTCGCCCATCGCGTCGGCAAGGGTCTGGTTGCCCACCGCTTCACGTGCGACGCGGAGCGCGGCGAGGAGTGGGACACCCGCGCCGACGAGCGTGCCGAGCATCCGGCAGAAGCGGACGAGCGCGAACTGCGCCGAGGCCGCGCCGACGCCTGGGATGCGTAGTACCAGCTCGTCGCGTTTGCGCCGCCCGGCCGGGCTCTTGAGGAGTTGCCGGATGATGACGACGCCGACGACGATGCCGACCGCGACGAACGGGCCGTAGTTCAGGATCGCGTGGCTGGCGGCCTGGATGATGCGGGTGAGCAGCGGGAGGGTCTGGCCGAAGTCGTCAAAGATCGTCGAGAAACGCGGGATAAACCACCACAGCAGGAAGACCACAACGCCGGTCGCGATGAAAGCCAGCGCAAGCGGGTAGATCAGCGCGGTCGCGATCTTGCTCTTGAGTTCGCGCTCACGAGACATGAACTCGGCGATCTGCTTGAGCACCACATCGAGGAACCCGCCCGTCTCGCCGGCGCGCACCATCGCGACGTAGACCGGCGGGAATGATCGCGGGAACTGCGCCATCGCGTCGGCCAGCGGTGTGCCGTCGACCACCGCGTCGCGGATGTCGGACCACTGCTGACTCGCCACGGCGTGTGATGTCTCGCGACATAGGATCTGCAGCGCCCGCGCCAGTGGCACCCCGGCCGCGAGCAGGTTGGCGAGCTGTCGCACAAACGCGAGGGTCTGTGGCTGCGAGACACGCTTCTTACCAAAAAGCGAAAGCCCGCCCGCACCGCCCGCTTTCGCGCCAGGGCCCGAGGTGTTGAGTTCGACCGGCACCAGCCCACGCGACTCGATCGACGCAAGCGCAGCACTCCGGTCGTCGGCGTCGAGCCGGCCGGTCGTCTGTCGGCCTTGCGCGGTGACTGCGGTGTAGGCGAAGGTCGGCATCGCTACGCGTCCTCCCCGTCAAACCCGTGGGCCCGCTCGTCCTTGGTCACGCGCAGGACTTCTTCGACCGTCGTCAGCCCCTGCTGGATCAGCCGCCAGCCGTCTTCGCGGAGCGACTTCATGCCGTTGCGTATCGCGGTTTCGCGGATGACCTGGTTCGATGCGCGGTCGGTGATGTGGGTGCGCAACGCGTCGGTGAGCGGCATGACCTCGAAGATGCCTTTGCGTCCACGGTAGCCCGATCCGCCACAGCTTGCGCAGCCGGTGCCGTGGTAGAGCGCGTCGGGCAGGTCCGAGCCGTACTCGGCGCGGATGCGGTCGGCGTCCTGGATGGGGATGGCTTGCTTACAGCCGTCGCAGATCAGTCGCACCAGGCGTTGGGCGACAACCATCTCGAGGGACGACGCGACGAGGAACGGCTCGACGCCCATGTCGATGAGCCGGGTGATCGATCCGGGTGCGTCGTTGGTATGCAGCGTCGAGAAGACGAGGTGGCCGGTGAGCGAGGCCTGCACCGCGATGTCGGCGGTCTCGCGGTCGCGGATCTCGCCGATTAGGACGACGTCCGGGTCGTGCCGGAGGATCGCGCGCAGGCCGGTCGAGAACGTAAGCCCGGCTTTGGTCGCGACCTGGATCTGGTTGACGCCTTCGAGGTGGTACTCGATGGGGTCTTCGATGGTGATGATCTTGCGTTCGACGTCGTTGATCTGCGCGAGCGAGGCGTAGAGCGTGGTGGTCTTGCCCGAGCCGGTTGGGCCGGTGACGAGGGCGATGCCATGGGGCTGGGTGAGGACGCGGGAGTAGGTGCGCAGGTCGTCGCCCGCCATTCCGAGCGCTTCGAGCCCGACGAGGGTGTTGCCCCGGTCGAGCAGGCGGAGGACGACGGCCTCGCCGTAGAGCATCGGGATAACAGACGCACGGACATCGACTTCACGGCCCGCGACGACGAGCTTGATCCGGCCGTCCTGGGGCAGGCGTTTCTCGGCGATGTCGAGGTGGCTGAGGATCTTCAGCCGTGAGACGATCGCGGCCTGGAACCGGCGGACGTCTGCGGGTAGGTTCGCCTCCTGCAACACACCATCGACGCGGTAGCGCACGCTCAGCCGGCCCTCGAACGGTTCGAAATGGACATCCGTCGCGCGGCGTTCGATCGCCTCGATGAGCACCTGGTTCACGAACTGGATGATCGAGGCGTCCTCCGCCTCCTCGGCGAGGTCGACGTTCTCGCCTTTGCCCTCGTTGACGATCTGGATCCCGTTGCCGCTGTCGACCAAAGACTGCATCGTCGCGGCACCGACGCCGAGGTGTTTGCCCAGGGCCTTTGCGATCTGCTCGGAGCGAGCGAGGACGGGGTCGATGTCGAGCCCGGTGGTGACTCTGAGCTCGTCGAGACCGGCGGTGTCGAAGAGCGAACTCGTGGCGACGCGCAGCCGGCCGTCGGTCTGCTCGATCGGCATGAGCTGGTGCTTCATGAGCACCTTCGCGGGGAGTTGGTTGAGCAGGCCGTCCTCCGGCGGGGCGGTGTCGTCGAGGTCGATGAGTTCGACGCCGAACGTCTCGGCGACGACGGGGAGCAGACGGTCTTCGGTCAGCCCATCGACGGCGAGCGCTGCGCGGTCGGGTGGTTGGCCGGTGGCGGCCAGTGCGCGCGCCTCGGCGGCGGCCTGTGCGTTAAGCAGGCCGAGCTGGTTGAGTTTGTCGAGCAGGTCGGCCATGCTTGAGGGCCCGGTGGGAAGTGATCCGTCTGAGCAACGGCCGCCCGCAGGGTTTGCCGGGGGCGACCAAGGGTTGTTTACGCTGGCGCGTGCCAGTTGGTTCGTTCACGGCTGCGCCGTGATGGCAGGCAGGAATGTCTGCGCGACGTATTCTGAGCGGACAGGCGTGTCTGCCCGCGATCGGCCGCCTAGTCGAGCATCCCGTTGACGACGAAGTACGCCTCCTGCTGCGCGGTCAGGAGCCCGCGCAGGTCTTCGCGTGCCTCGGCGATCGCGGCGTCCATCGCGTCGCGTGCATCCCGGTATGCCTCGAGCGCTTCCTTGATATCCGCGGCGATGGCTTCGGCCTCGACCGCTTCCTGCAACTTGGTGCGGGCCTCCGTCAACGCCTCACCCTCTTCACTGGTTTCGAACAAGTCGGCCATCGGGTTGCGCCCACGCTCGCCGCCGCGACCCGCGCCACGCCCGCCCCTGCCGAAGCCGCCGCCACTCGCCATCTGACGCTCGCGTGTGAGCTGACG
This sequence comes from Planctomycetota bacterium, assembly GCA_039193915.1. GTDB lineage: Bacteria > Planctomycetota > Phycisphaerae > Phycisphaerales > Phycisphaeraceae > JAHQVV01. Next base: position 7,472 of record JBCCWH010000011.1, on the reverse strand, counting down.
CACGCGGTCGATCTTGGGCAGCAGGATTTCAAACTCCTCTTCGGTTGCGCCGATGTCTTCGCGCATCTGCTCGTCCTGCTCCTGCTGCCATTGAGCCATGCGCTCACGCATCTGCTCCATCATCGCTTCGCGTTCTTCATCGCTCATCTCCTCGAAGCGCTGCCGGCCGCCGTCGCGCCCGCCGCCGTCGCGGCCACCGCCGCGTCCGGGCTGGGCGTAGGCGGGCATCGACATCAAGCCGGCCACAAGGAGCAGCAGGGCAAGCGAGCTAAGACGGCGGAGGTTGGGAAGGGCCATGGGGTTCTCCAGAGTAAGGAGGGGGTTTCGTGCTGAGAAGGGGCGGCATGTTCATCAAAACGTGGATGCGTCGGTAGCCAACGTGCTGAGGCAACTACCGCCTGGGACGGTCGTAACAGTCCTGAGGTTGGGAAACGCACCAGTGATGGAGGTATTGCAACGAATTGGGGGGCTGCCGAAAAATTCTTCAGGACGCCTGCGGCTGATGTTGTGGCAGATCTTGCTCCTGGCGTGCCTGGTCGAGCATCTTGTCGGTGCTGTGGGCATCGACTGCGCGGCAGGATGCGGTCAGACGCGTCGCCCAGCCGTCGAGACGCTCCCGCCACGTTGCCTTGAGCAGCCCGGCAGGCGTCTGTTGGCTGAACTCGTCGCACAGCAGGATCAGCCGTAGCAGGTGGCGGAAGACGACGCCCTCCTGGCGTTGGAGGTCGCGTGCGCTGATGAACTTGATGAAGTCGCCGTCGAAGTTGTTGAGCAGGTCGCCCGCCGCCCACACCGCACGGACGGGGTTGTACCCGCCGGAGTCGACCTGGGCTTCGAACAGCATCCGCACTTTTTCGGCCAAGGGGATCGCGAAGCGTCGCGGCTGACCCGGCAGGTTGTCGTGTTCTTCGTTGCTGGGGTAGAGCTCGTCCTGCGTCGCAAGCCCGCGCTGGATGAGCGCGATGTCGACAACGTCCAGCGCGAGTGAGCCGGGCGGCATCACTTCGGGTCGAGGGACACGCACGCGTCGGCCGACGGAGTTGGGCATCTCCAGCGCGCTCTCAAGGATCTGCAACTGCTCATCCGCATCCGCCATCCCAAGGTGTTCGAGCAGGTACGCGCCGTAGACCGGGTTGGCCGCGCGGAACTGCAGCAGGGTGTCGAGCTTGTCGGTACGGTGGGCGTGGGTCGGTTTGTAGTCGGCGAGGCGGGTGCTGCCGGCGTCTTGCGCGTCTTGTTCGGTTTTCGGTTTTTCTTCCGGCGGCGGGGCGGCGGGCGTCTCGCTGATGCCTGTGCCCAGCGTAAGCGACGCGAGCATCTCCGCGGCCGAGGGCGGCGGGGCGTCATCTTGGGGATCGGCAGGGGGGCCGTCATCGGAGCGGCTTTCCCCCGGTGGTGGTGGATCAAGCTTCACGAACCCGCCGTCGTGCAGCGTGACGAGCATGCGTGTCAGCAGCTTGTGTTGCGACTCGACCTGATTGGGGGGGAGCAGGCGTTTGCTCACCGCGTCGCGTACCGGCGTCAGATCGGGTGTCGCATCGATCAGGTAGGCAAGCAGCCGCCACGGCAGTTGGCCTTTGCTCTCCAGCTTGCCCGGCGGGGCGTCGCGCAGCTTCTCGAACTGGGCCTCGCTCCAGTACGCGACACCCTCGCGCCGCCGCGGCGTCTTTTTCTCCATCTGCTTGCGCTTCTTCATCAGCTTGGGGTCTTTGGTATCCGCCGGGATCTGGGCGACCTTGAGCTTGTGTTTCGCGATGCGGACGTCGTCTTCATGGGCGAGTGCAAAGACGTGGCCCTCGGTATCGAACTGCGGCCGACCCGCGCGGCCGAACATCTGATGCGCCCCGCTGGCTTCGAGCAGCTTCTTCTTGCGCGGCGGGCCTTTGACCAGTGACGTCAGCACGACCGACCGGGCCGGCAGGTTCATCCCCGCAGCCAACGTCTCGGTACAAACGCACACGCTTAGGAGCTTCTCTTGGAACAGCTCCTCGACGATCCGCCGGTAACGCGGCAGCAGGCCCGCGTGGTGGACACCGATCCCGCGCAGGAGCAGGCGTTTGAGCTTGGGCCCGCCGCCGTGCGAAAGGTCGATGGTTTCGATCCGCTCGACCAGCAGCTTCTGCTGCCCCTCCGCCAGCACGTCGCGCCCGCGCAGTTGCTCGGCCACGTCCCAGCACTGCTCACGGTCGAAGCAGAACACCAACGCCGGCGTCATCCGTCCCTCGCCCTGGGCCTGAGACATCTTCGCGAGCTGGTCGGGCAATAGCTCGTCGCCGACCCAGTGGAAGGTGAGCGGCACCTTGCGGTCGTTGCTCTGGACCAGGTCGATGTCCCGGCCGTGCGCTCGTCGGAGCCAGGCGGTGAAGTCGTAGGCGTTGCCCACCGTCGCGGACAGCAGCATCAGCCGGACGTGTTTGGGGAGTAGCGAGAGTGACAGCTCCCAGACGATGCCGCGCCGCGGGTCGTTGAAGCTGTGGAACTCGTCCATGACCACCGCGCCGACGTCGTCAAAGCTGAATGCGTCGGGGTGCAGTAGCCGGTTGAGCAGCACCTCGGCGACGACGACCCGCACGACCGCATCGGGGTTGACGCTACGGTTGCCGGTGACCAGCCCGACGCTGCTGCGCGGGAAGCCCCAGCGCTCGGCCGAGTCGCCGAGCTCCTCGAACTTTTGCTCGGTCAGCGCGATCAGTGGCGTGGTGTAGTAGGCCACTTTGCCGGTGTGGAGCGCTTCGTACATCGCTGCCTCGGCGACTAATGTCTTCCCTGTCCCCGTCGGGGCACACATCAAGACCCCCTGCTCGGTCTCAGCCCATCGCATGAGGGCCTGCTCCTGAACCGGGTAGGGCTCATACGGAAGCTGGTCCAGGTACTCGAGGATTCTTTCGTCACGGTCAGGCATGCTGGGCAGGATAGCGGGCGTGGCGCGGGGTGCCGGGCATATTGATTGGATGCGATTGGATTGCCTGCTGCCGAAGCGACGATATCGACTAAACTTAGAGAGAATCCCCGCCGGGGGATGGGTTGTTCCCCGCAGATCGCATTGCCCATGACCGCGACCTCACACGCCACGCCTGGATCGCCCGGGCCTGCCGGCCAGGCAGGCCCACTCGATACCGCCGCGCTCATCGAGCAACTCGCGGATTTTGATGGCCCGCCTGAGCAGTTCCTCCAGCAGTTGATCGCGGCGCAGTGCCGTGTCGGCCGAGCGAGCGGCGGGGCGATTCTCAAGCTCGTGCCTGGCGCAGCTCCGGAGGTTCTTGCGACCAGCCCGCCGACGATCCGTCCCGAGACCGCACCGGTCTGGCTCGCCCGTGCATTCGAGGTCGCCAAAGGCCTGGCCGATGGCAGCGATACCCTCGACGCCAGCCGAGTCCAGCCGCTTGCACCCATCGGCGGGGGCGACGCCACCCACCTCGTGTTGCTGCCCATCCGCGGCGACCAGGGCGTGCGCGGGCTGACCGCCTTCCACATCGCGCTGCCCGACCCACGGCTTGCCGACCTCGCTCGGCGTCAACTCGAACTCACCACGCCGCTGCTTTCGCTCTACGAGCTGCGTCTGTCCTTGCAGCAACGCGACAACGACATGCAGGTCTTTGCTTCAGCGATGCAGACGCTCGAAGCCATCAACCGGACCGATCGCTTCCGCACCGCCGCGATGGCGCTGGTCAACGAGGTCGCCGCGACCTGGCACGCCGCGCGGGTCAGTGTTGGCTTTGTGAGTGGGCGTTACGTCAAGGTCCGGGCGATGAGCCAGACCGAAGACCTCAGCCGCAAGATGCAGCTCGTGCAGGACATCGAGTCGGCGATGGAGGAGGCGTTCGACCAAGACGCCGAGGTCGTCCACCCCGCGTTTGAAAACACCACGACCATCAACCGCCTGGCCCGTAAGCTCTCCGAGACGCATGGCCCCAGCGCCGTCTGCTCGCTGCCGCTGCGTCACGAAGATAAGCCCGTCGGCGTGTTGGCCGCCGAGTTCCCGCCCGACCGCACGCTCACCGCCGACGACGTCGAGGCCCTGCGCATCACGGCCAACCTTTGCACGGCCCGCCTGTACCAGCTCTCGAAGACCGACCGCTGGTTCGGCGCGCGGTGGGCCGCGTCCACCCGTAAGGCTGCGGCCGCAGTGATCGGCCCGAAGCACACATGGGCAAAGCTCACCGCACTCGCCGGCGCGGCCGTTATCGCGTTCGCCGTCTTCGCCAAGGGGCCATACCGTGTCGAGTCGCCCTTCACGGTGCAGACCACGCAGCGGCACGTCGTCACCTCCCCCTTCGACGGCACGCTCGAAGCGGTCAACAGCGAGATCAACGACGAAGTCGTGGCCGACGCAACCGTCCTCGCCGTCCTCGACGTGACGGATCTGGTCTTGGAACGTGCCCCGCTGGTCGCCGAGCGCCGCGAGTACGAAGTGCAGGCGGATGCCGCGCGGGAAGAAGGCGATTTTGCGGCGGTGGAGATCGCGCAGGCAAACTACCAGCGGGCACAGGCCGAGATCGCACTGCTCGACCACCGCATTGCGCAGGCCGAGCTGACCAGCCCGGTCTCGGGGGTTGTTGTTGAGGGAGACCTGCGGCAGCGCGAACGCGGCCAGGTCGAGAAGGGCGAGGCCTTGTTCGAGGTCGCGCCGCTCGACGCGTTGCGGGCCGAGCTGCTGGTCCCCGCCGGGCGGATCGGCGAGGTGCGCGACCGAGCAACCCACCCCGACAACCCCTCGCGAGGCCAGCTCGCCTCGACCGCGCACCCCGGCGTCCACGTCGGCTTCGTCGTTACCGTCATCGAGCCCGAGGCCGAGCTGGTCAATGGCGAAAACGTCTTCCGCGTCCGTGTCGAACTCGACAGCCCGCCCGACTGGCTTAGGCCCGGTGTCGAGGGCGTCGCCAAGATTGATGTCGGCACCCGCCGCTACGCCTGGATGTGGACCCGCGAAGCCGTCAACTGGGTTCGGATGAAGCTGTGGCTGTAGATCGGGTTTCGGGTCTGGGGTCTCGGCTTTCGATCCCGAGTCCGCCGCATCAGTCATCCCCGTTCAAGTTTGATTTTGTACGTCGCAAGGCAAGCCGAAACCCGAGACCCCGGACCCGAAACCCGATCCAATGCCCGTCGACCGCCCAACCTTCCACGAGTCCTGGTACCGCGTGGCGCAGCTCCGCCCCCGGCTGCGGTCGCTCGTCCAGTCCTACCGCCAGCACTACCGCGACGCAGTCTGGCAGGTCCTCCGCGACCCGGGGTCCAACAAGTTCTATCGACTCGACGAATCCAACTACTACCTCGTCGGCCTGCTCGACGGCCAACGCAGCGTCGACGACGTCTGGAAGATCGCCACCGAGCAGCTCGGCCACGACGCGCCCACCCAGGGCGAAGTCATCCAGCTTCTGGGACAGCTCTACACCAACAACCTGCTCGAAGCCGACCTCCCGCCCGATGTCGAAGGCATGTTCGACCGCTACCGCAAGCGCAAACAGCGTGAGGTCACGGGCTATCTGACCAACATCCTCTTTGCGCGGATCCCGCTCTACGACCCCGACCGATTGCTCGGCCGATGGGTCGGGGTGCTGGGTTGGCTCTTCAGCCCGGTCGGCATCGTGCTGTGGTTCGGGCTCATCGGGTTTGGGGGCTACACGCTCTTGTCGGGCGGCAAGTTCGACCTCATAGTCCAGCAGACGATGGGCGACCCTACCGCGTCGGTCGAGGGGGTGCTCGCGCCGGGGAACCTCTGGCTGCTCTACGTCGCGATGGTGTTTACCAAACTGCTGCACGAGTTTGGCCATGGCATCTGCTGCAAGTACTTCGGCAAACGCCGACACAGCGGGGGCGAAGTCCACGCGACGGGGGTGATGCTGCTCGCCTTTATGCCGATCCCTTACATCGATGCATCAAGTTCGTGGGCGCTTCGCAGCAAATGGCAGCGTGCCTTCGTCGCCGCGGCGGGGATGTATGTCGAGCTCGCCCTCGCCGCCGTCGCCGCTATCGTCTGGGCGAACACCGACCCAGCCACCACGATCAACCAACTCGCCTTCAACGTCATCTTTATCGCCTCGGTCACCACGCTGCTCTTCAACGCCAACCCGCTCATCCGCTTTGACGGCTACTACATCCTCTCCGACCTGATCGAGATGCCCAACCTCGCGCAGCGGAGCAAGGACTACCTCAACTACCTCTGCAAGAAGTACGCCTACAAGGTCCGCCGCCCCCGCGACCCGGCCCGCACGCCCGGCGAACGGCCCGTGCTGCTGACCTATGGCATCGCGTCGTTCTTCTATCGCATCTTTATCACGGTCACGATCATCTGGTTCGTCGCCGACAAGCTGTTTTTCATTGGCGCGGCGATGGCCGTCGCGGCTGTGATTGGCTTTGTGTTTGTCCCGCTGGGCAAGTTCATCCGCTACCTGTTCACGAACGCCGAGCTGACGCGCACCCGCGGCCGATCGATCGCGATCACTGCGGCGACGCTCGCTGTGCTGGTCGGGCTGGTTGGCTTCGTGCCTGTGCCCGAGTGGAAGACGGCGCAGGCCGTCGTCGAGCCCGCACGCGAGGCCGACATCCATGCGCGGACCGAGGGCTACCTCGTCGAAGTGCTTCCCACCGGTTCGTGGTCCGGGGCGGGTGTGGAAGACGGGGCTGTGTTGTTTCAAGGAGAAAACACAGAGCTTGCCATGGAGCGTGCGCGCGTGTTGGCCCAGCTCCGTCTGTCACGTGCGCAGTACAAGCAGCGCCTGGCTCAGGGCGAATCGGCGGCCGCCCGTGCGGTCAACGACCAGATCGCCGCGCTGCAGCAACGCCTCGACCACATCGAGGCGATGCAGTCGGACCTCACGATCCGCGCACCTTTCGCCGGGCGATGGAGCGTGGGGCAGGGCGACTCGGTGACAGGCCGATACGTTCATCGCGGTGAAGCGGTTGGCCGGCTGGTCGCGGACGACGACCCCTATGTCCGCGTCCTCGCCGACCAGGCGGTCGGCCCACGCCTGCGCAGCGAGCTGGCGGTCGGCGAACCTGTACGCCTGCGTGTCCGCGGCGAGCCCGGCATCGAATTGTTCGGCACGATCGAATCTTTTGCCCAAAGCGGCCGTAGCCAGCTCAGCACCCCGACCGCGACCTACGCCGGCGGCGGCGACCTCGAGATGGACCCCGACAACCCCGAGTCCGGCAAGACCGCGCGGGCCTACTTCGAGCTGCGCGTCGCGCTCCCGCCCGACGCCGAGCAGACGCTCCGCCCCGGCCAGGCCCTCGTCGCACGCTTCACCCTCCCCAACGCACCGATCGCCGAGCAGGCCTACCGCGTCGTCCGGCAACTCATCCAGCGGCGGTTCAATTGACGACCCATGCAGACGCCTTCATCGATCCAAGAACTTCCACTGGGACAGCCGGGGGGGGAGCGTGGCCCGACGTGGGTGGGCAAAAGAAAAAAAAAAGACACCCCACCCGAGAGCGCCGCCGACGCACGCCCCCGGGCACCAACAAAGTTTTTT
>JBCCWH010000010.1:0-58507 GCA_039193915.1 Planctomycetota bacterium | reverse complement strand
CTATGAGCGTAATCAGCGTTAAGGAAAAGCATCAGGACCGCCGCGCCATGCGCACCCGCAGCGGGTCCAAGGAATACACGCGCGTGTTTCAGGTCGAGACCGACGACATCAATGACGGGCCGGCCGTCGCTGTCGACGCGGCCGGTGTCCCCGCGTCGGGTGACACCTACAACGGCGTCATGTTCAGCGAGAAAGACGCCGCGCCTGTTGACGGCGATGACACGCTGTTCGAAGTGACGGTCTCTTACTCCAACTCGGGTGGCTCTCAGGCCCAGGACGAAGATCCGCTGGCGCGACCGGCGGATGTGAGCTTCGAGGGCAGCGAGACGACCGAGCCGTTCTTCCGGGATGTGAACGATAAGCGTGTAATCAACTCTGCTGGCGAGCCGTTCCATGACTTTTTGGATCGGATTCGTAGTATCGGATCAATCCTCATCGAGCGCAACGAGGCGACGTTTGACGATGTACTAATGGAATCGTTCCGGGACACGACCAACGACGCGACTGTCACCATCAAGGGCAATGGCTACGCCGCTGGCACGCTCAAGATGGGGGCCGTGACAGCGAAAGAGCGGACCGAAAATGATGTGACGTACTGGCGTGTGCGATACCCGATCAGCAAGAATCGTGACGGGTGGTTGATCCGTGTCGAAGACCGTGGGTTTAGCGAGCGGTTGGGCAATGACTTGAAGCCGATCCTTGATGCTGCGGGTAACCAAGTGGCGCTGCCGTGGCCGCTGAACGGCGCGGGTACGAAGCGGTTCAACCCTGCCGACCTTCCGGCGATCATTGACTTCGATGCGTACGAATCGAAATCATGGGCACCGCTCGGGCTGCCTGCGTAGGGCTGTGTGGAAAACAAAGTGTCGCCGACACTTTTGGCCCCGCCCGGCCCCCGTTTAGTCCGCATAAACGCACATATACGAATAGGGCCTAAATGAACGAAAGCACCTTGTTTTAAGGCGATTTTGTGATTCTCACGCCGGTCTTCGGAACCGACGGTTGGAGGTTCGAGTCCTCCCGGGCCCATCTAAGACAGTGCCTAGCGATAGGTGCTGTTTTATTTTGCGCCCAAGGCATCCATCATCGCCCTGGCCTTAGCAAGCGTTTCGTCGTACTCGTCGGCAGGGGTCGAGTCGGCCACGATGCCCCCCCCCACGGCGAAATCGACGCGTCCCTGTGATCCGTCCCTCGGGGTTTGCGTTAGCAAGGTGCGGATGGCGATGTTCATGCACATCGCCTGGCCGTGGATCATGCCGATCGTGCCGCAGTAGGGGCCACGGCGGACGGGTTCGAGCTCGTCGATGATCTGCATCGCGCGAATCTTCGGTGCGCCGGTGATCGATCCGCCGGGCATCGTTGCGCGGAGCAGGTCGATGTTGTCCTTGGTGGGGTGGAGTCGGCCGGCAACCGTGGCGACACCGTGGTGGACGGTGGGGTGGGATTCGATCGTGCGGGGCTGGGTGACTTTGACGCTGCCGTAGGCGCAGACCCGGCCTAAGTCGTTGCGCATCAGGTCGATGATCATGTTGAGCTCGGCCGCGTCCTTCTCGCTGTCGCGTAGCGTCTCAGCGGGGACGGTGCATGGCCGGGTGCCTTTGATCGGCCGGGTGATGACGCCGCCTTGGTGGTCGGTTTCAAGGAACAATTCGGGGGAGGTGCTTGCGATCGCGCGGGTCGGTTCGGTGTTGCTGAAGCGGGTAAGTTCGCCGTAGCATCCGTACCAGGCGGGCGAGACTTGTGCGAGTGCCGCAAAGAGCGCACGTGGGTTGCCGGCGAATGTGCTGGTGAATCGCTGGGTCAGGTTGACCTGGAACACATCCCCGGCCGCGATGTAGTCGAGCACACGCTGGACCGCGGCCTCGTATGCCGTGCGGGTCTGCAGGGGGTGGGGCAGCCCCGCAATGAACCCGGGGGCGCTTTGCGGTGGGGGGGGCGGATCGGCCAGTGCTGGCGGCCCTGTCTCGGCGTAGCTGCCGTGTGCGGCCCACGTTTGCGTGAGGCCGTCATAGACCAGCCAGCCCGGGCAACGCTCGAATTGCATGATCGGCCATCCGCGGTCATCGGCGGGGCCGTGGGGCAGGTGTTCGATCCATCGGGCGGTGTCGTATCCGAGGTAGCCCAGCCAGAGCGACCGTCCGGCGTCGTCGGCGAGGGCGGTGCGTAAGTCGGGCATTGGGCTGTGTTGCCAGTTGGCCGTAGGAAGGTGGTCCAGCCCGAGATGCTCGGTGTGCTGCCCATTGAACCGTATCGCGGCGTCAGGCTGGGCGAGAACGCTGTACCGAGACCAGCGTGGGTCGAACCTGCCCGAGTGCATTAGAAAAACCGGACGATCCGCAGGCCATTGGGCCAACGCTTCGAGCGGGGTGCAGTGCCAATCGATCTGGAGGCCGTCGCCAAACACGGCGGGCATCTTAGGACAAGCGGTGGGATGGGGGGAGTGTCCTGGGCGCCTGGGAGACCATCGCATTGGATCTGCCGAGGAAATACGTCATAAGTATTGAAACGATAATAGCTTTCTCCGTTCCGCCCCGCGTATCTCAGGGTCGGTCGACTGCGATGGTGCTGCCCAGGATGCCAAGGAACAGGCCCGGAAAGGACCCCATGATCTTCTCGTCCAAGCACGAGTCGAGTGATCACAGGAGGGGCGTCTGTCTCCGGCACTGATATTAGCACGCGCGATACTACGCGACAAGTAATATCTGGACGTTACGGGTATTTTTTTAGAGTGTTCACCCGATGAGCGGGTTGCCTGTCAGCTTGAGGTAGGCGTCCTCGAGTGTGGGCTTGGCGATTCGGATGCTATCTGCCTGCTCGCCAAGGAGTTGGGCGACGCCGGGCACCGCCGAGGCGGCGTCGGGCAGCTCGACCCGGAGGCCGTCGGCTCGGAGGTTTACGTTTTCGCTGTCGGGGTCAACGCCGAGGTGTTGGGCGACACGACGGCCTAAGTCGATACCCGCTGCGTGATTCTCAGCCGACCAGTCGGCCTCGAGGACCTGTCCGCCGACCTGCTCGATGAGCCCGGCCGGGGTGTCGATGGCGACGACACGGCCGGCGTCGAGGACCGCCAGCCGATCGCACTGCTGGGCCTCGTGCATGAGGTGGGTGGTGAGCAGGACGGTCAGCCCGTGGGTCTCTACCTGTTCGCGCAGGGTCTGCCAGAGCGTACGCTGGGCGGCGGGGTCCAGCCCGGTCGAGGCCTCGTCCATCAAGAGCAGTCTGGGCTCGGTGAGCAGTGCCTTGGCGATTTCGACGCGGCGACGCATCCCACCGCTGAACGATGCGACGTGGTCGGCCGCGCGGGTGCTGAGGCCGGCTTGTTGGAGGGCGTCTTTGCAGCGCTGTGTCAGTGTGTCGCCCGTCAGGCCGTGCAGCATGCCGTGGTAGCGGAGGTTTTCGAAGGCGGTGAGCTTGTCGTCCAGTGACGGGTGCTGGAAGACGACGCCGATCTGCCGTCGGACCTTGTCGGGTTCTTCGACGACATCGATGCCGAACACTTCGGCCGTGCCCGGCGCTTTGCCGACGGGGACGCGCGCGGCCTGGACGGTGGCGAGGATACGGAAGAGTGTGGACTTGCCACTGCCGTTGGGCCCGAGCAGTCCGAAGACTTCGCCCGGCCGGACATCGAACGAGACCTTGCAGAGGGCGACGCGGTCTTCGCGGTCGTGTGTGTTGGGGCCGTGCTCGCCTCGGCGTTTGCGGGCGGGCGGGTAGATGTGCGACAGGGACGCGACGCTCACGGCATGCAGTTGCGGGGATACCGCCGTGCCGGGTTGGCTTGGGTCGGGGTCGGTTATGGATGGGGCGGCGGTGGTAGTCATGCGCGGTCAATCAGCATCGCGGCCATGACCACCGGGAGGTAGATCAGGGAGGCGAAGAATAGCAGGCGTGCGTTGGTGCGGGTGGGCTTGGCGACTAGTGCGACCGCGTAGGCGAGGAAGCCCAGCCCACAAGCCAGTGCCACGAAGAAGTACACCCGGCCGCTGACCCCAAGCGCGGTGGGTAGGAGCCCGATGGGGAGCATGAGCAGGCAGCCGATGAGTGTCTGGCGGAAGGTGCGCGTCCCGGTCGGGTCGATGACGGGGAGCATTGCGAGGTTTGCCTTGGCGTATTCATCGCGGTAGAGCCAGGCGATCGCGAGGAAGTGGGGGATCTGCCAGACGAACATGACGGCGAAGAGCAGCCAGGCCGCAGGCCCGAGCGACCCGGGCGAGTCGGTTGCGGCGGCGTAGCCGATCATGGGCGGCATCGCGCCGGGGACGGCTCCGACGATGAGCGCCAGGCTCGTCGTGCGTTTCATGGGCGTATAGACCCATGCGTAGCTCACGATGGTGAATACGCACAACGCCGCAGCGAGGTAGAGCCCGAACGCGGCGAGCAGCCCGACCCCTGCAACCCCAAGCAAGACGCCGAGCTTGTTCGCGTAGCCTGCGCTGGCCCTGCCTGCGGCGACGGGGCGGTTGCGCGTGCGGGTCATGAGCGCGTCGGTGTCGCGTTCGTAGGCTTGGTTGAATGCGCTGGCGGACATGCACGATAGGGCCGTGCCGAGCATCGCGATGGCGAATGTCAGCCAGGGCGTTGTCCGCCACCCGCCGGGCAGGGCCATGTAAAACCCGATCGCGGCGGTGATGACGACCATGCGCGTGATGCGGGGCTTGGTGAGCTGTTTGAAGTCGTCGAAACGCGACGGCCGCGCGGCCGAGCCCGGTTGGTCCTCGGCGTCGCTTGACGGCTGGGCGGGTGGGGCGACCGGGTCATAGGGGGAGGGCACATGCGCATCGCTATCGGCGGCGGCGTCGTGAGCGGTAGCGCGTTCGTCGTACAGCCGGGTTGTGTCGGCGGCTTGGCTCATACGGTCGTGGGGGCCAAAGGCGTGGCCTTAGGGGTCTTTCTCGTGTCGGCGGCTTGAGGCTGTGTTGGTGTCTTCGCGATGCCATCGGCCAACACCGGGTGCCCCGCTAAGTGTATCCGGATCGACAGCCAGGTGGCGGTCGCGAGCAGCAACGCACCGGTCGCCTGGTGCATCGTCGCGGCGAAGATGTCGGTCTCGGTCATCACCGTGATAGCCCCCAGAGAGACCTGCAAAACAAACAGCGCAAGCAGTGTCATCGCCGGGGTCACGATGAGACGCTTGTCCGCGACGCTCCGCATGGTTGTGATGACCAACGTGATCCCGCCGACGAGCAGCGTATACGCCCAGATGCGGTGTGCGAACTGAAGGTGGACCTTCCACAGCGGGACGATGATCTCGCCGTTGCGTGGCCCGCGATTGCTCCACCCGCCAGCGTGGGCCTCTTCGAGGGTGAGCCCGGCTTCTTCGGCGTGATACGCCAGGTACGCTTCATCCAGCGCGTCTTGCGACATGGGCGGCAGTAGTTGGCCGTAATGCGCTGGGAAATCGGGGATCGCCTTGTCGGCCTTGTAGTGCCGCACCGCGGCGCCGAGCGTGAGCTGTACGAACAGCGCTACCAGCAAGGCAATCGAGAAAAACCGAAGCCAGCGCGGCGAGGTCGAAGGCCGCTTGGCCCGCAGCGTGATCACGCGCTCGACCCAGGGCCGACTCAGCGCCGCCGCGATCAGCACCCAGAAGCAAAGGATCATCTGCCCGCTGATGCCGTGGAAGAACGCGAGGGTGATCGAGATCTCGTCGACACGCAGCGCACCGAGCGCGCCCTGCAGGCAGACCCACAGCAGCATGGCGATGCCCGCCCATCGTAGCCAGGTCCGTTTGCCATGGACGAGTGCAGCCGAGCGAACTAGCTTCGAAAGCTTGCCACGCTCTGGATACGCGTCATCGACTTGTTTCCAATCCGTGAAGGCGACGTACAGCCAGATCGCCATCACGATTGACAGCATGCCGACGACGTTGCCTTGCAGCCGGTGCGAGTGCTCCCAGAACGTGCCGAAGTTGTGCCACCACTCCGAGGGTGGGGCGAAGAGCGACCACCAGCCGAAGGTGTACCACCCGTCGGGCACCGCCATGCCGGACTCGGTGCTCGTGACGTGCCCGCCGATCGCGACAAGCGCGAAGGTCGCGGCGAGCGCGACGAAGCTGAAGCGATGCAGCCACGGCCGATAGACCGGCGTGTCTTCCACATCAGCGGCTGGAGTGTCGGGGGGCGGGGCGTGCATGTCGGCTGGCCTATGCGGTCTGGCGAGCCGGGCATTATACCCCTGCGAATCGGCGGGTGGGGGCGTGTTTTACGCCGCCAGGAAACACGTCGGGCTGATGCTCTCCGCGTGGGCGACCTCGATCAGCCGGCGGATGCCGCAGAGCTCTTTGGCATCGACCGTGGTGAACGCGATGCCGATCTCGTGGCGGAACAACCCCAGCGGGTCGATCCGGACGACTTCGCCTTCGATCGTTACCTCGGCCTGGTCGTGGCGGATGACAAAGGTGAGCTTCTCGCCCTGCGCGATCGAGAGCTTGCCCTTGCGGAAGATGCACAGGCCGGTGTCCGATAGGTTCGTCACCTGGCCATAGGGCGTCGTCAGCGCGAGGGTCGTAAACCGGGGGTGTTGTCGGCGGTCGGACATCGTGCGGCTCCAATTCATGGGTGCAGGTCGCCCACGGTCACAGGCGAGGCTGGTGGTTTTATCGACCATCGCGGGAGCGAGCTGAGTCGCCAGCCCCCCGCCGATGGAAATAGTTGGGTCCTTGGGCTGGTTATCCGTGGTCGGAGCGGGGCAATCTGCCTCAAAACACCCTGTGGCGTGATTTCTTTTGTTCGTCGAGGTGTCGCCGGTAGACTGGTTCGGGTGGACTGTCTGCTTGGATCATCTCACTCCACCCATCTGCTCTCAGGAGGTCGCCATGGCTTTCCGCCTACCCATCATCGTCTTGTCCCTGTGTCTATTCGCCATGCCATCGCGTGCGGATTCGGTGCAGATCGATGCGTTGTTTGACGCCAGCTTTTTCGACGCCATCACCAGCAGAAATCTCGGCGGCAACAACCACATCTCCGCGGGTGTCACGAACAGCGGGGATATCCACCGTGCCGTGTTCTGGATGGATATCGCGGGGCTGCTGCCCAGCGGTGCGATTGTCAACAGTGCATCGTTCGAGTTCGATGTCACACGTCAGGGCGGACCGCAGGGCAGCGCGGGCAACACATTCTCGCTGCACCGGGTCCTGACCGATTGGGACGAAGGCACCGGCACGGGCAATCTTGGCAGCGTGACCAATGACGGCGCGACCTGGGACAACGCTACGGCGGCGACAACCTGGACGACGCCTGGCGGTGATTTCGCCTCGACGGACAGCGGGCAGGCCTTCGTCGACTACACCGGCCCGGGTTCGCAGACCTTTTCGCTGGGCAATGCCCAACTCGCGGCGGATGTCCAGGCCATGCTCGACGGCACGGTGAGCAACTACGGCTTCCTGCTCTTGCCCATCGACGAAAGCGCGCAGGGCTCGGCCATGCGCATCACCTCCCGCGAAGGCGGCAACGCGGCACGGCTGGTCATCGACTTCACCGTCGTCTCCGGCGACATCAACGCCGACGGGTTTGTCGGGGCCGCGGACCTCGACCTGCTCCTAGCAAACTGGGGCACCAGCAGCGCCATGTCGGACGCGGACGGCGACGGGACCGTGGGGCAGGGTGATCTCGACATCGTCATCAGCCAATGGGGCGACGGTACTTTGCCGGATGTCAACATCCCCGAGCCCGGGGCGTTGGCGCTCCTGGCTACGGGCGGCCTGCTGTTTTCGCGCCGCCGTCGTACGTGCCGCGTCTGAGCGCAGGGATGAGGTCGGCGGTCGATTTACACGAAAAAGCCCGCCTTCGGGTTGCCGAAGGCGGGCTTCTTGATGCACTCGACAGGAGTCGAACCTGTAACCGCCGGTTCCGTAGACCGGTGCTCTATCCAATTGAGCTACGAGTGCCGGTGAGCCCCAGATGATAGTCAGAGCCCGTGCTTGTTGCAAACTTCCCCAATCGCGGGGTTGGCTCGGCTAAGATGATACCGATGCCTGAAAGCCTCTCCCTCACACCCCGGGCCAGTGACGCCGCCCAGATGCTCGCCAAGCTCGAAGGCGTGGTCAGGCCACGCGGGCGTGTGATGACGGCCTTCAGCGGGGGGGTGGACTCGACGGTGGTCGCGGCGGTCGCGCGGCGGGTGCTAGGCAAGTCGTCAGCCCCCGCGGTGATCGGAGACTCCTTGTCGCTTCCGCGGAGTGAACTCGCTGCTGCTGTGGAATTGGCCGAGCAGCTTGATCTTGAGTTGCATGTCGTCCAGCCAGCCGAGCAGGACGACCCGGGTTACGTCGCGAACGCGGGCGACCGTTGCTATTTCTGCAAAACACACCTCTACAGCACGCTCCAGCGCGCCGCAAAAGAACTCGGCGTCGGCTGGATCGCCAACGGCACCAACACCGACGACCTGGGCGACCATCGGCCGGGGCTCAGGGCGGCCGACGAGGCGCAGGTGATCAGCCCGCTGCTTGAGGCCGGGCTCGATAAATCCGCGGTCCGCGCGGTCGCTCGGCACCTTGGGTTGGACAACGCCGACAAGCCCGCCGCGGCCTGCCTCGCCAGCCGGATCCCGTACGGCACGGAGGTGACGCCGCAACGCCTTGCCGAGGTCGAGCGGGCCGAGGACGCGCTGCGCAGGCTGGGGTTCACCGGCTTCCGCGTGCGTCACCACGGCCAGGTCGCGCGGATCGAGATTCCTGAAGATCAGATGCAACAGGTCATGGTTCCCAACGTCCGACAAGAGGTGGTGTCGGCGATCGAGCAGGCCGGGTTCCTGTTCGCCGCGATCGACCTCGCCGGATTCCGCAGCGGCAGCGGTAATGTCGCGCTGACCGTGGGCCAAAGCCCAACCGTTTAGGAGAGCATCATGCCACCCTTTGTCCGTACGCTGACTGCCGGGTTCATCGCATTGACCGCAACGGTGGTGATCGCTGACCCGCCCAGCAACACCGAGCTCAACGGCGACCCGGTCGAGCCGCGGACCTACCGTGCCTGGGCCGGCAACTACCGCCAGTTCGCACGCTACTGCGCCGAGTTTGATGGTGACTTCGTGGTGGTCCCTGACTATGAGCGCCGTCTGCCCAGTTCGCGCGGGCTCACCCGGGCCCAGGCCGTCGAGGAGCTCACCGTCACCTGGCGTGAGACGACCGGCACGTTCAGCCAGGACCGCAAACGCGAGCCACAGCCCGAGGAGGCCCGCGCCTATGCCTACGCGCTGCCCGATACCGAGGTCGGCACCTACGGCTACCTGCATTCGGTCGAGATCGTCGAGATCCTCGGACCCGATGAAATGCTCGTCAAAGACCTCTGGCTGATCGATGTTGAAGAGGTCTCTCAAGAGTATGACCGCGACGTTGAGCGCGCACGGGCCAACGGTGCGCGTAACATCCGGCAGCAGCTCATGCAGCTCTACGAGCAGCGTCTGGCACTCAAGGAACGCCAGGAAGAGGAAGATGCGTTTGAGCAGACGCATCGGCTGGTGGGTTACGAAACAATCGGGCTCAGCGTGGGCGAACGCTGGGCCGGGCCTGGCCGCGATCCAGGGTTTCAGGTCGCGTTGGTGCGGTGGGAGACCCCGCTGCCGCAGGAAGACGAGGAAGATGAAGGCGCGTCGCGCCGACGCCCGCATGATGACTCCCCGCGACTGGTGATGGTCAACCCCGAGCCGCTGCTGCGTCGCCCGCTCGATGAGCAGGGGATGGTGCGTCTGCTCGATGCGCGTGGCTACACGATCACCCGATTTGTTGAGGCGATGCGCAGGATGCGCGAGCGTTTCCGCGACCGTGACGAGGCCAATGACCGGCTGATCCGTATCCTGCTGCCGCCGACGCCTGAGGAGGATTGAGCGATCCATGCCGCCTGCGCGGCCGTTTTCAGCGTCGATCCCGGCTTCTTGAGGCTTCCGCGTTGAACCCGCGGGCGTCGCACCCTAGAATCAAAAGTGTGGTCTTCGGTGGCCGCACCGTTCGGTCCAGCCGGCCTCGGAGACGCAGTGAAGTACAAATGCGACAAGTGTGATCGGCCGGCGACCCACCACTCGGTCGAAGTGATCAAGGGCGAAAAAATCGAGATGCACCTCTGCGAGCAGCACGCCGCCGAGGAAGGTTTTACCGTCTCGAACTCACACGCCCCGATCAACGAACTGCTGACGCATTACGTCAAAATGACCGGGGCGAAAGGCGGGCAAAAAGGCACCGCGAAGACCGGCCGGATCGACCGCAAGTGTCCCGACTGTGGGCTCAAGTTCAGCGACTTCCGTGAGAAGTCATTGCTCGGCTGCTCGGGCTGCTACACCGCGTTCAAACGTCCACTCGTCACCCTGCTCGAACGTGCCCAGGAGGGCGGCAGCCAGCACGTGGGCAAAGTGCCCCGGCGTTCCGGCGGCGGAGAGCAGCGACAGCTCCTGATCGCACGGATGCGAAAACGCCTGGACCACGCGATCGCCGCGGAAAACTACGAGCTCGCCGCCCAGTTGCGTGACGACATCACCGGGATGGAAGTGTCCGGCGGGACAGGCAACGCCGCGACCCGGCCGACGGTCACTGACCCCGCCTCCGGTTCTGGTGCAGCCCCCAGCGCCCCCGACGCATCGGGCAAGGAAGACAACGCGTGACACTCCGAGGTATCAGCAGCGGGGCGGGCGAATGGCTGCGGGGTTCGGGGCCGCACAGCGATGTCGTGATCTCGTCGCGCATCCGGTTCGCCCGCAACCTCGCGGGCTTCCCGTTTGTCAACCGCGCCAACCGCAGGCAGCGCTACGAGGTGCTCGAGTCCTGCCGCAGCCAGATCATGACCAACCGGCTGGCGGACAACACCCTCTGGGTCCAGCTCGCCGACAGCCCCGCGATCGACCGCCAGCTCCTGGTCGAACGCCACCTCATCTCCCGCGACCTTGCGCGTCAGAAGGCCGACATCCCCCGCGCGGTCGCGATCGGTGCCGATGAGACCTTCGCGATCATGGTCAACGAGGAAGACCACCTGCGAATCCAGGTGCTGCGCAGCGGCATGCAGCTCGCCGAGGCCTACGACCAGATCAACCGCATTGACGACATTCTCGAAGAAAAACTCGACTTCGCCTTCTCCAAGCGCTTCGGCTACCTCACCGCCTGCCCGACCAACGTCGGCACGGGCCTGCGTGTCAGTGTGATGATGCACCTGCCGGCCCTCAAGCTCACGGGCGAGATCGAGAAGGTCAAACGCGCCGCCCGCGATATGCACCTCGCAGTGCGCGGGCTCTTCGGCGAAGGGTCCGAAGCGATGGGCGACCTCTATCAGGTCTCGAACCAGACCACGCTCGGCCGCACCGAGAAAGAAACCCTCGCCGACTTCGAGAAGTCGATCATCCCGCAGATCATCGCCTACGAGCACCAGGCGAGGCAGGCCCTCTTGCGCCAACGTGAAAAACAGCTCGACGACAAGGTCTGGCGTGCCTGGGCGACCCTCACCCACGCCCGCACGCTCGGCACCGACGAGACGCTGCAGCTCCTGAGCCACGTCCGCCTCGGCGTCCACACCGCCCGCCTCGAACGCGTCGATATCCGAACCGTCAACGAACTTCTGCTGCTTAGCCAACCGGCGCACCTGCAGAAGGTGACCGGCCAGGAGATGACCCCGGCAGCAAGACGCATCGCGCGGGCGGACCTGATGCGCCAGCGGTTGGGGGGGCGGTGAGCCCCATGATGCTGTTTGAAGATGTCATTGTTCCGCTTGTAGTCGGAGCCGTATTCGGCATAGTGGTTTGGTTCTTCGCGCCCATTGCTTGGTTTGTCGCAGTCCCGCTTGGGGCATTTGCTTCGTTTGCGGCATTTACATTGCTGCCAAGTTTGTTTTACACATGGAGGCAGACGAAGAAGTAGCAAGTAGGGTGGGTGGAGCGAGTCTGCGAGCGATACCCACCGTGATGAAACGAGCGATTGGCAGCGCCCGGTGGGTATCGGCCGGGGACGGCCTCCACCCACCCTACGCGAGATGTTGGATCGCGGTGCGTTGGGGGTTGGGCAGGGGGAGGTCGTCGAGTTGGTCGAGTTTGAGCCAGCGTCCGGTGTTGGGGCGGGTGCGGCCTTGCTTCGCGTCGGCGGTGAGGACGATGAAGCGGATCGTGCGGTGGGTGGTTTGGTGGGTGAAGTCTTGGACCGGGGTGAATGGGCCGGGGGTGATGCCGAAGCGGTCGGCGAACCAGTCGCAGACGGGTGCGATCGAAACCGCCGCGTCACCACGCAGGGGCCGGGTTGATGTCGCCGTGGTGCGCGCCTGCCCCCGCGTGGTGACGCGGCGGTTTCGGGTGATGTGTTTGACTGATCCCGCTGGCGCATCCTCCCACGTCGGGAGTTGCCACATGTTCGACCACAGCCCCGTCGCGGGACGCTGCTCGAAGAGGTACTTCCCGTCTCGACGCACGGCTACGACGACGTGTGTCACTTCCTGGGGCTTCTTCTTAGGCAGCTTGATGGGTACTCGCTCCGGGTCGCCTTGCTCGACCGCAGCGCACTGCGACCTCAGCGGGCACGTCAAACACCCCGGCGACTTTGGCGTACACACCAGCGCCCCGAGTTCCATCAACGCCTGGTTGAAATCGCCCGGCGAGCTCTTGGGCACGAGCGACTCGGCGAGCGACCAGAGTTGTTTGACGACATCCGGCCGATCGATGGGGTCGTCGATCAGGAACAGCCGGGCGAAGACGCGGGCGACGTTGCCGTCGACGATCGGCGCGGGGGTGCCGTGCGCGATCGAGGCGATCGCCCCGGCCGTGTAGCGACCGACCCCGGGTAGCTTCAGCAGGGAAGCCACGTCGGCCGGCACATCGCCGGCGAAGTCGTTGACGATCATCTTCGCGGCCGCGTGCAGGTTACGGGCCCTGCGGTAGTAGCCCAGGCCTTGCCACAGCCGGAGCACACGCTGCTCGTCGGCGTCGGCCAGTGCCTGCACGGTTGGCAACTCGCCGACGAACCGCTCGAAGTATGGGATCACCGTCGCGACCTGCGTCTGCTGGAGCATCGCCTCGCTGACCAGCGAGTAGTAGGGATCGACGTATTTTGCGTTGCCTGCGCCCGGCGGGGGTCGCCAGGGCATCTTGCGGTGGTGCTTTCGGTACCACGCGAGCAGGGCACGCCGCAACGCGCTGGCGTGGTCGGGTTCGGTCGTGTGCGGTTTGTCGAGGGCGGGATTGTCTTTCGGCACGGCCGGATCATAGCAGCCCAAAATGAACGGATCGTCTCGACCGCGGCCCGGTTCTCACGCTAAACTAACTACGTCAACGACGCCCCAGAACCCCCAACACCCACGCCTACCCTCACCGGCCTCGACACCACGCCCCGGCCCAACGGAGACCCCCTTTATGTGCGGTATTGTCGGCATGGTCGCCCAGGAAAGCGTCAACCAGCGCCTCTATGATGCGCTCCTCGTCCTCCAGCACCGCGGCCAGGACGCGGCCGGCATCATGACCTGCGACCGTGGACGGTTCCATCTGCGCAAGTCCAACGGCCTGGTGCGCGATGTGTTCGACCAGGAACACATGAACCGCCTCGCGGGCAACATGGGCATCGGCCACGTGCGCTACCCGACCGCGGGCTGCGCCTCCTCCGCCGAGGCCCAGCCGTTCTTCGTCAACTCGCCCTACGGCATCGCTCTGGCGCACAACGGGAATCTGACCAACGCGAGCCAGCTCCATGGCGAGCTCTTCCGCTCGGACCTGCGTCACATCAACACAACCTCAGACAGCGAAGTTCTGCTCAACGTGTTTGCACATGAACTCGCGGAGGTCGGGAAGCTCAAGCCCGAGCCCGACGACATCTTTGAGGCGGTCCGGCGGATGTATGGTCGCTGCCGCGGTGCATTTGCGGTCGTCTCGATGATCTCGGGCTACGGCGTGGTTGCGTTTCGTGACCCGCACGGCATCCGCCCGCTGGTTCTGGGCCGGCGTAACAGCGACCTGTGGGGGACCGAGTACATGGTCGCCAGCGAGTCGGTCGCCCTGGCGACGCAGGGCTTCGAGGTGATGCGCGATATCGCGCCGGGCGAGGCGGTCTACATCACGACGCAGGGCCAACTCCACACCCAGGTCTGCGCCCCCGAGCCGCGATGCACCCCCTGCATCTTCGAGCATGTTTACCTTGCTCGGCCTGACTCGATCCTTGACGGGGTCTACGTTTACAAAGCCCGCCTGCGTCAGGGCGAGAAGCTCGCCGAGAAGGTCAAGCGGCTCAGACCCGACCACGATATCGATGTCGTCATGCCGATCCCGGATAGTGGGTTCACCGCGGCCCGCGCGATGGCGGAGACGCTGGACCTCCCGTTCCGCGAGGGGTTTGTGAAGAACCGCTACATCGGCCGCACGTTTATCATGCCGGGGCAGGCGGTCCGCAAGAAGAGTGTGCGGCAGAAGCTCAACCCGATCGACCTGGAGTTTAAGGACAAAGTCGTCTGCCTGGTGGACGACTCGATCGTACGTGGCACGACCTGCCAGCAGATCATCCAGATGGCCCGCGAGTCGGGCGCGAAGAAGGTGTACTTCTGCTCCGCCGCGCCGGCGATCCGGTACCCCAACGTCTACGGCATCGACATGCCCGCGGCCGACGAGCTTGTTGCGCACGGCCGAACCGATGAAGAGGTCGCCCGCATCATCGGGGCGGACTGGCTTGTGTATCAGGACCTCGAGGACCTTGTCGCGTGCTCGACGGCCGGGAACCCGGAGCTGACGGATTTTGACAGCTCGGTGTTCAACGGGCGATACGTGACGGGTGATGTCGACGATGCGTATTTCGCTCGGCTGTCGGTCGAGCGCAGCGACGCGGCAAAACACGAGCGCGAGAACCCCGGCGGCGGGGCGGGCGTCTCGGGCGGCGGCGTGCCGATCGACATGCACAACGACGCGTGAGCCCGGCTACGAACCGCCGTTGAGTTGGATGAGTTCCTCGTTCATCCCAAGCTCGCCGAACTGCTCGAAGACGCGCCAAGGGATCAGCATCCCCACCGTTTCGCCTTCGCGTACAGCGATGACGTGTAGCTCGCCGTCCTCATTTTCGAGTTGAGGCGTGCTGTCCCAGTAGTAGAACGTCACGCGCTCGGCGGGCCTGCCCAAGGTTGGGACGACGGTGATCGTGACCGGTGGGTAGGGCTCATCCTCAACGTCGGCGGGGCTCATGTAACCCTTTGCGGTGGCCCCGGCCAAGGCCGCGACACGCTCACGCAGGCGCGCTGCGTCGCCGCTGATCGATCGGGCCGGTGTGATGATGCTGCCCCGGTCGTCGGTGAGGTGGAGCGTCCAGTTGTCTTCGCCCTGCACGTCGATACGTTCGATCTCCAGCGGCGGTGTGGTAAACAGACGCGGGTCGCGGAAGTCGTCGGCCGACTTGGCCATGACGATCGAGAACTCGGCGGGCAGGACGAACACGACCGGCCGGAGGTCGCCTTCTTGGAAGTACGTCGCGAAGTAGCTGGTGTTTTGTGCGTCGGTGGGCGACCCGATGAGCAGCGAACTGGACTTGGTTTGCCCGTCGCTGCCGGGCACTTCGTAGTCGATGCGGACGCTGGGTTGTGCGAGTCCGTAGGGTGCGAGGTCATCGCCGGTCTGGATGACGAAGCGCTCGATGGGGTTGGCGTTTGGGATGTTGAGGTAGCCGGCGACATCGGGGTAGCCGTCGACCGGTTCGCTGAGCGCGGGCTGGGCGGTGTCGGCGTCGATGTACCACTGCTCGTCGATTCGCTGGAGGCGGGTGTTGGACTGTGGTGTGGTGATCGTGAATCGCGACGTGCTGTAGGCAGAGGGCGTCGCGAGTTGTTTGGAGAGCAGGTCGGTGGGGTCGTAGCGTTCGAAGAAGCCGTGGAGCGTGTCGTTGACGAGCCGGGGCGTCTGGCCGTCGCGTTGGAGGGCGCCCATGCCGCCGCCGACACGCGGGCCCAGGCGGACGGTGTGCTCGGTGTCTTTGCCGGTGAGGGCAAGTTGCGCGATCGCGTCGCTGCCGTCGATCGCGGCGCCGGGTGCCGGCCCCAGGTCGGCGAACGCGGCGAGGGTGGTGATGAGTTGGTTGACGATTTTGGCGTCGGCATCGAAGCGGATCGGCTCGACCATGCGCCAGTGTCCACGTTCCTGCTCGAGGACGACAGGGGGCTTGTTGGTCTGGGTGATCTCGATGCGGTCGATGCGTTGCGGCCTAAGCGAGTCGGCCGGGAAGATGGTCTTCGGCTCGTCCGCAGTGTTTTCAGTTGGGGCGGGTGTGTCGGGCAATGAGCGTGTGAGCCACCACGCCGCGCCGACCGCGAGCAGGACGATAAACAGGACAAGGGTGGTGCGGAGGTTCATGGCGATCAGGCCTTGCGTCGGACCAGCCAGACCGCGGCGCCGATGAGGAACACGGCCATGGGCATGCCGCCGGTAAGCAGGACCCAGTAGCGTTTGACCGCGGCGTCGCTGATCGGCGGGACGCGGCGGATGTCCTGGGTGCGCGGGCTTGCGGCGATCAGGTCTTCGTTCTCGGTGAGCCAGAAGATGCTGCTGAGGAAGAGCTCGCTGTTGCCGGGGTACTGGATGTATGCGCCGGGGTGGTCGGCGAGTCGCGGCATGACCCGGCCGTCGGGCATGACGCCGAGGGTCGTCGCGCCGTCGGTGGCCCAGAGTTGATCGCCGACCACGATGAGGCGGGCGTTGTTGCGCTGGGCCGCGACGCCGACGAGCACGCGGTCGCGTTTGGCGTCCTCGGGGATGTTGAGCGGCTGGCCGCGCACCTGCTGCGGACCCGGGGCGTCTTGAAGCCAGGCGGTCGGGTCGGTGATCTCGATGAGCGGCGTGTGTTCGACGCCGGGGGTGTCGATGATTTCCAGCGGGTACGCCTCTTGGAAGTAGGTCGCGATGCCGTCGAGCGCCTGGCCCAGCACGCCGCCTTCGGGCCACTGCGTCACGGTGAACGAGGGCGACGCGGGGGCGATGGGCCGGCCCTCGCTGTCTTCGTTCGTGACGCGGTAGGCGCTGCGGTAGATCTGGGCCTCGATCCCCCAGTCCGAGAGCAGCGCGAGGATCGGGTCGTCTGCGAGCCCGGCGTCCTCGATGCCTGGCAGCGCGAGTAACTCATCGCGACGCTCGGGGTTGGCGTAGGGGTTTGGCGCGAGCGCAATCAACGCGCTGTCGCCTTCGGCGAGACGCTGCTCGACAAACCGCATCACGCTGGCCTTGAGGGCCTGGCTCATCGTCTGCGGGTGCTCGGGCATGGGCTTGGCGTAAGGCACGACGACCCACACGACGTGCTGACCGGGCCGGCGGGGTGGGGCCTTGGAGGCGTGCGGGTCGTAGGTCCAGTCGGCGACCTCGATGCCCACGGCCCGCAGGCGCTGCGCGACGTGGCTGTAGTCCCCCAGGGTGCGGTCGGCGCCGGTCCCGATGCTGAGCGACGGCCGGCCCGTGTTGCTGCGTACGAAGACAACGAGCGGCGGCGGATCGAGCGACAGGCTCACCAGCGCGCCCGTCAGTTGTTCTTCGCCGAGGAACTGTTCCTGCGCATTGCTCTCGACCGTCTCGATCGAGCCGACACCGCGGTAAAGCAGCCCGGCGGGGATCACACGGGCCTGTGTCTCGGTGGTGACAAGGACACAGGCCTGGTTGCTCAGCACCGCGCGTGCATCGTTGTAGCGCTGGGGAACCTGGTCGGCACGTACCTGCAACGCATTGGCGATCTCGCCCGCTCGGTTGAGCAGCGAATCACGTTCTCCGGTTGGTTCACGGATCAGACGCTCGATCTGAACCAGCTTGTCCTTGGCCATCAGTGTGCGGTTGCGGACTTCCGGCGAATCGACCCGGCTGCCACGGATTCGGCTACGGATGGCCTGGGCCGCGTTGTACGTCGTCGGCAGCAGTTCCTGGTGGACCGCAAGCTCCCACTGCTGCAGGTGCGCAAGCAGCAAGACATAGTCGGGCAGGTCTTTACCCTCGCCCCGCGAAACCAGGCCGTCTTCCGTCAGACGCAAACGCCAGTCCGCGCCGAGCTGCTCCATCCGCAACGCGACAATCTTGTTGTACTCCTCTTGCGCAAGGTCGTTTCGGCTCTTAAGCTGATAGAGGAACTGGAGGGTGTCGTCGGTGACGACTTCGGCGTCGATCACGCCTTGAAGAAGCGCTTGGATCGTGACCAACTCGTCCAGCAGGCCCGGTGCGGCGTCCGAGCCCTCCTCGATGTGCGTGAAACCGGTCGCCAGCACCTCACGCACCGCGCGGGTGTCGTCCGCGTAGAGTGCCGCCATCTCGCCCAGGAGCTCGGCCCGGCGTTCGGTATCACTCGCCAGGTCCAGGTGTTCCTGCTCCAAGAGTCCGCTGGCGCGGGCGTACTCGTCGACCAGGTCTTGGATCTCCTGGGTCTGTGTCGGGTCCGCCTCCGCGCCGCCGAGCATCGTGACGATGGTGTGGCGTTCGTCGAGCGACTTGAGCACGCTGCGTGTCTGGTCCGACAGGCTGTAGCGCCGCGTCGAGGTCAGGTCGTATCGCACCCACTGTCGGCTGTCGGGCGACATCGCGCGGTACTGCCGATAGACCAGCCAGTTGAGCAGGATGCAGATGCCGACCGCGGCGGCGACCATAACGCCGACGTTTAGCCCGTACAGAAGCCGACGCTGCAGCGCCGAAGGGACGGCTCGCCCGTCGGGGGTCTCCCGCGATGTCGGGGGCGGGTTTTTGCCGGGCTTGGCCATCAGCGCCACCTCCGGCTTTCAACGATCTTCACCGCGAGGAAGAGGAATAGCGCGGTGCCCGACAGGAAGTAGACAAAGTTGCGTATGTCGATCAGTCCCTTGGCGAAGTCCTGGTACTGGGCGTTGACGCTGAGGTATTCGACGAAGTGTCGGCGGGCGGGGCTTAGTGCCGTGCCGTCCGCGAGGAAGAAGGCGGCAAACGTCGGCAGCGCGATGATGAAAACCGTCAGCAGGAACGCGATGATCTGGTTGCTCGTCCATGCGGAGGCGAACACGCCGATCGCGAGGTACAGCCCGCCGACGAGGATCAGCCCGAAGATGCCCGTGAAGATCGGCCCAAGCTCGGGCTCGGCCACGATCTCCAGGACCAACACATGCACCAATAGCGGCGAGAGCAGCATGCAGAAAAAGGCAAGTGCGCCGAGCCACTTGCCCAGCACGACCTGCATGTCGTTGACCGGGCTGGTCATCAGGCGTTCGTAGGTCCCGCTGCGAAGCTCCTCACTGATCAGCCGCATGCTGATCGCGGGCACAAGGAAGACGAGCAGCCAGACCATCATGTCCAGCGTGCCGCGCATTGTCGCGGGCCGGCCGGGCTGGAAGCCCTGCATGAAGAACACCGACGAGCCGATCGCGAACCCGCCGATCACGACATAGCCGATCGGCGAGAAGAACAGGCTCTGGAGTTCGCGCTTGGCGATGGTCAGCGTCATCCCTGCCTCCTCGCCACGGCCTCGACGAAGTAGCGTTCCAGCGTCGGTGCATCCAGGTGCATCTCGCGGATCGTGTAGCCCTTGGCGCTGAGGGCCTGCGCGACGGGTTCACGTAGATCGCTCTCGTCCTTGCTCTTGATTACCGCCCGGCACCATGCGCCCTGCTGTTCTGTCCGCACGCCGCGCACCTGTTTGATGTCTTGAAGCGTCTGAGTCATCTGCTCGGGCGTTGCTTTCGCCTCGACCAGCACCGCGCCGCCCTGGCTTGCGCGGTCGCGCAGCTCGGCCGGGGTGCCCTGCGCTACGATCCGGCCGCCAGCAATGATGATCACACGGTCCGCGCTACGCTCCACCTCGGGCAGGATGTGGCTCGACAGCATGATCGTGTGTTGGCCCCGCAGGTCCATGATCAGCTCGCGGAACGCCAGCGTCTGTTGCGGGTCGAGCCCGCTGGTGGGCTCATCAAGGATCAGCACCGGCGGGTCGTGCAGCAGTGCCTGCGCAATGCCGACGCGCTGCTTGTTGCCCTTCGAGAGCTGGCCGATGACGCGCCGTTTGTTGTGGCCAAGCCCGCAGCGGTCGGTCACCTCGTCGATGCGCTTTACGCGGTCGGCCCGGCCCATGCCGAACAGCTTCCCGCAGAAGTGCAGGTACTCGCTCACACGCATCTCGGTGTACAGCGGCGTCGATTCGGGCAGGTAGCCGATCTTCCGCCGCGCGGCGACAGAGTCGGTCAGCATGTTGTGCCCGGCGATCGTCGCGCTGCCCGCCGTCGGCGGGAGGTAGCCGGTGAGCATGCGGATCGTGGTGGACTTTCCCGCACCGTTGGGGCCGAGGAACCCGACGACCTCACCCTGCGGGATCTCAAAGCACAGGTCGTCGATCGCCTGGACCGGGCCGTACCACTTCACCAGATGCTGGGCTGAGATCATGCGGAAGGTGGGGTGTATGGGGAGCGGGGCGGATTGAGTATTGTCCTCGATTGCCCGATGAGGTCAAGGTGGGGGGAATGTCCAATGATCATGTCCTAATGACAAATGAAAGAAGAATCACTTTCAGCCATTGGACATTTAGACTTGGTCATTATCCATTGTGTCCCCGGATCAACTCCATAAACACCGGCCCGTACTGTTCGAGTTTCTTCTGCCCCACGCCGGAGACCGCGAGGAAGGCGTTGTCGTCCTGCGGGTGCTGCTGCGCCATCTGCACGAGGGCCTTGTCGCCGAACACGACGTAGGGCGGGACACCCTGCTCGTCGGCGAGCTGCTTGCGGAGCGTGCGCAGTTTTTCGAAGAGCGCTTGGTCTACCGGGGTGCCGTCATCGACGAGCGCGGCCCGGCTTGGGGCGGTCCGCTTGGCGACACGCGACAGCGCCAGCGACACCTTGCGCTCGCCGACCAGCACCGCCCGGCTCGCCTCGGTCAGGTGCACCGTGCGGTACTGATCCGCCGACGCGGCAACAAGGCCTTCGTTGAGCAGGTGCTCGGCCAGTTGCCGCCAGTACGCGGCCGATTGGTCCGCGCCGATGCCGTATACCGTGAGCTGGTCGTGCTGGTAGTCGAGGATCTTCTGCGCCTTGGAACCCCGCAGCACGTTGATGACGTGTGAAAAACCAAAACGCTGGCCCGTCCGCGCGATCGCGCTCAGCAGCTTCTGCGCATCGACGGAGGCGTCGGTGACGTCTGGCGGCTTGATGCAGTTGTCGCAGTGTCCGCAGTCGCCCGCGTGTTCCTGACCAAAGTAGGCCAGCAGCGGGGTCATGCGGCAGCCGGTGTGGTGCGCGAACTGGACGACCTGTTCGAGCTGCCAGCGGGCGTGCTCGCGCTCCTCTTCGCTTTCTTTTTGCTCGATGAAGTACTCGACGCGCCCGCGGTCGCCGCCGGAGTAGAAGAAGATACAGTCGGCCGGCAGCCCGTCACGCCCCGCGCGGCCGGTCTCCTGGTAGTAGCCCTCCAGTGAGCGCGGCATGTCCGCGTGGAACACGAACCGCACGTCCGGCTTGTCGACGCCCATCCCGAACGCGATCGTCGCAACAACGACCCGCGCGTCGCCGTGGATAAAGTCGTGCTGGTTGCGCTCGCGCTCGTGGCCCTCGAGCCCGGCGTGGTAGGGCAGGGCCGCGACGCCATTGCCCCGCAGCTTGGCTGCCAGCTCGTCGCAGCGCTTCCGGCTGTTGCAGTACACGATCCCCTCATGCAGCGGGTTGTCACGCAGGTACGCCAGGACCTGATCGAACAGTTTCTGCTTGGGGCGAAGCTCGTAGATGAGGTTTTTACGCTCGAAGTCGCCGCGGTACTGGGCCGGGTCTTTGAGGTTGAGTTGGCCGAGGATGTCCTGGTGGACGCGTGGCGTCGCGGTCGCGGTGAGCGCGATGACGGGGGTCTTGGCAAACCGGCCACCGAACCCGTTTCGTAGCTGCGCCAGCATCCGGTACTCCGGCCGAAAGTCGTGTCCCCACTCCGAGATGCAGTGCGCTTCGTCGATAGCGAAGCGTGCGACATCGAGCTGGCTCAATAGTCGAGACCCGGCCGCGCTGAACAGCCGCTCGGGCGCGAG
The DNA here is from genome assembly GCA_039193915.1 of Planctomycetota bacterium. Taxonomy (GTDB): domain Bacteria; phylum Planctomycetota; class Phycisphaerae; order Phycisphaerales; family Phycisphaeraceae; genus JAHQVV01. The sequence continues at coordinate 36,594 of JBCCWH010000010.1, read as the reverse complement.
GTAGACCAGGTCGTACTCGCCGCGCAGCGCGGCCTGCTCGCGGTCGTAGGCGTCGTCGAGGTCCAGCGTCGAGTTCAGGTACGTCGCCCGGATCCCGTTGTGCTCAAGCTGCGTCACCTGGTCCTGCATCAGCGCGATCAGCGGCGACACGACGACCGTCGTCCCCGGGCTCATCAACGCCGGCAACTGGAAGCACAGTGACTTGCCCCCGCCCGTGGGCATCAGGACGAACACATCCCGCCCGGCCAGCGCATCATCAATGATCTCACGCTGCATCGCGCGGAACGTGCTGTGACCGAAGTGCCGTTTGAGCAGGTCATCGAGCTCGGCCGGCTCAACCGCGTCGGCCGTGCCCTCCAGTCCTGGGGCGGGGGTCGGTCCAGGACCGGGGTCGTCGCTTCCGTGCAAAACACTCATGGCGGTAGGGTAGCACGGTGGCCAGCGGCGGGTCTTGTTTTTTGGTTGTCGCCGGCATGGGACGGGGGTATGCTGACACGTTGCCTTCTCGATCGCTGGCCCGCCAACCTGCGAGCGGGAACTGAACCCATATACCCCCTCGGGGTGCCGCTCGCCGAGCCGCCCCGTTAGATGCCGGAGCCGATATGCGTCTGACCGAGATCCTCAAGCCCACGTGTGTGAAAGTCCCGCTCGACGCGGCCGACAAAGAAAACGCGCTCTACGAACTAGTCGATGTGCTCGCCAAGCAGTGCGACATCCCCGACGCCCAGGCGCTCAAGGACGCCGTCTGGCAACGCGAGCAGACCCGCACCACCGGCATCGGCCACGGCATCGGCATCCCCCACGGCAAGACCGACGGGCTCACCCAGCTCAACATGGCCATCGGCCTGCCCGCCAGCCCCCTCGAGTTCGGCGCGATCGACGGCAAGCCCGTCGAACTCATCATCCTCCTGGCAAGCCCCGCCGACCAGACCGGCCCGCACATCCAGGCGCTCGCAAAGATCAGCCGGCTCCTCACCGACGACGACTTCCGCGAAGCCATCAAGCAGGCGGAGTCGGCCGAACAACTCTACGACATGCTCGCCCAGCAGGAAGCGGCCATCGCGGGGGCATGAGCGGCAGAAGTTGACTAGGGTTACGATTCGTCACTCTCCATGAAGTGATTCGGTTGTATGCAATAGTCCGTGTATCAGAGAGATGTTATGGCAGAATCTCCCAACAAAGGCGAGGTGCCGGATGATGAACACAAACAAGGTTCTACTCACAATGGAGCGATAGATGAGTTGATCGAGGTAGATCTCGCCGACTTGCTGCCTGATCGTCATCATGATTTTCGAAGGGGTAGTAGTTGGATCACGGGATTCGCGATCGCAATGATCTATCTGCTCGGGACGGCAAGCAATGATTCTGTGTTTGCTGCAATTGATCCATTTTGGCGGAAGATTGAGATTACCTGCTTCTTCGCCGCATTAGCAGTCCAAGCTTCATTCCTACTGTGGCATCGATCTTCTATGGTGGGGCTGGCACATGATGCGATCGCCACAAGGACGGGGCGAGTCGCGCATCTCATTTGGTTTCATCGTTTTGTGAACTCAAAGATTGATATGCAAGCAGCTGAAAAGAAAGCCGAGATTAGATACGCGAGCAGCTATCTGAGCCATAGCTTTTTGTCTGATATGGCCGCTCTTTTTTTTGCGCTTTCTGGAACCATGTTAGTGGCATTGACATGGTGGTGAGAGTTCTTACTCGCTCACAGCTACTCTACCGCCTTCGCATTGAACAAACTCGCCGCCTTCTCCAGCCCTTCGCTCAGCCACATCTCGATGCACTTGACGCCGCGGTCCAGGGCCGGGTCGGTGCGGTCCCACTGCTCGGGGGTGAACTTGCCCAGGACGTAGTCTTTCTGCGGGACACGGCCTTTGGGGTCGACGCCGATGCGGAGGCGGGAGTAGTCGCGGGTGCCCAGGGCGCGTTCGATGTCGCAGAGCCCGTTGTGCCCCCCAGCCGAGCCGCCGGCGCGGAGGCGGATCACGCCGCAGTCCAGCGCGAGGTCGTCTACCAGGACAAGCAAGTCGGCCTTGGGGTCGAGCTTGTAGAAGCGCACGGCCTCCGCGACGGCGAGCCCCGAGCGGTTCATGTACGTCGTCGGCTGCATGAGGATGCAGCGGTGGGGTGACATCTTGCCATCGGGGCCGCAGAAGATTTCCCCATCGAGGACGCCGGCGTGGAACTTGTGCTTGGCGCCGCTGAGGTTGTGGCGCGTGGCGAGGCGGTCGACGAGCATGAAGCCGACGTTGTGGCGGGTCTTGGCGTATTCGGGGCCGGGGTTGCCCAGGCCGACAATGAGTTTCATGGGGGGCTGGTGGTTAGTGGCTGGTGATTAGTGACTGGATGTTGCCGTGCATGATAGAACAAGCCCGCGACGCTGGGTCGCGGGCTTGTTGTTTTGTAAGACGTGGGAGGGCTTATTCGCCCTTGTCTTCGCCTTCGGCGTCGTCCTTGCCGATGACCTCGGGCTCTGCGCCGGCGTCGCCTTCATCGGCTGCGCCGCCTTCGAGGGCTTCGGCGACCGAGGCCGCGACCTTCACGCCGGAGATCTGGCAGATCAGCGTCTCGGGCGAGTTGGTGATCTCGATGCCGGCCGGCGGGGTGAGGTCGGCGACCGTCACGGGCTCGCCGACGCCGAGTTCCGCGATGTTGTGCTCGAGGTGCGACGGGATTTGGTCGGCCCGGCACTTGATGCCGACCGAGGTGGTCGGGTGGTCGAGCACGACGCCCGATTGGCTCAGCGCCTTGGGCTCGCCGATGAGTTGGAGCTCGACTTCGACCTCGACCTCTTCGCTCATGTTGACGCGTTCAAGGTCGACGTGGACGATGTATCGGCTGAAGGTGTCCCACTGCAGGGCTTTGATCAGGACGTGCTCGTTCTTGCCGCCGACGGTGACATCGATCACGTGGGCTTCGCTGTGGAGGATGTCGCTGAAGGCGCGGGCGTCGACGCTGACATGGACAGGGGCTTCTTTGTGCCCGTAGATGACGGCGGGGGTGCGGCCGGCTTCACGCTCGCGCTTGGCGTAACGGGTGCCGAGCTTTTCGCGGGGCTGAGTCTCGAGTGTGGGGATCGTTCCGGTTGCCATAGTGTGTTTCCTTTCGAATCTGTTTTGTTGCGGGGTTGTATGTGAGGGTGGGTTTAGCGTTTGCCGCCGCTGCCGGTCTGGAGGAGCGAGGAGACGCTGCGTTTATGGTGGATGCGGTGGATCGCTTCGCCGATCAGTTCGGCGACGGAGAGGACGACGAGCTTGTCGCGGATCGGTTCGTAGCGGTCGGACTCGGGGATCGTGTCGGTGATGACGACCTGGTCGATCGGCGCCTCGGCAAGCCGCTCCATCGCGAGGCCGACGAGGACGGCGTGGGTGCAAGCGACGATGACGCCCTTGGCGCCACGCTCTTTGACAAGGATGGCGGCCTGCTGGATCGTTCCGGCGGTGGAGATCATGTCGTCGACCATGAAGACGGTCTTGCCCGCGACGTCGCCGATGATGTTGGTCGAGGAGACTTCGGTGCCGGACTTGCGGCGTTTGTCGATGATGGCGATGTCGATGCCTAGGTGGTTGGCAAAGCCCGAAGCCATCTTCGCGTTGCCGGCGTCGGGGCTGACCATGACGATCTCGCCGGGCGTCTCCGCCTGCAGCTTGCGGAAGTACTCGAGCAGGACGGGCCCGGCGTGGAGGTGGTCGACGGGGATATCGAAGAAGCCCTGGATCTGGGCGGCGTGCAGGTCCATCGCCAGGACGCGGTCTGCGCCCGCAGCGGTGATGAGGTTGGCGACGAGCTTCGCGGTGATGGGGACCCGGCCCTCGTCCTTGCGGTCCTGCCGGGCGTAGCCGAAGTACGGGATCACGGCCGTGATCTGCCCGGCTGAGGCACGCCGCAGCGTGTCGATGTAGATCAGCAGTTCCATCAGGTGGGCGTTGACCGGGTCGTGGGTGGACTGCACGACGTAGCAGTCGCGGCCGCGCACGTCCTCGTCGATCTTCACCATGATCTCCCCGTCGGGGAACATCCGGGTGGTGCCATTACCGATCGGGAGTTTGAGGTAGTCGCAGACGCCTTCGCACAACTCGCGGCTGGCGCGGCCGTGGAAGATCTTGATGGCATCGGCGTCGGAGGCACTCATGTCAAGGTTCCCAAATGCGGAGGAGTTCAGGTCGTGGGTAGAAACGAATGGTGACATTCGTTCGCGTACGTTTAGCCGCGTTGATACGCGACGCCGGGACGCTGCCGGTGTGTTCGTCTTAGGCTGTCGCGAGTCGCTGTTTCAAGATCTGGTCCACTTCTGCGAGTTGATCCAGGGTGTTGATGGACAGGACATCTTCGGGTGGTACGGCGTCGATGACGGTGACCGTCTGGCCTTGCTTTTTCAACAGGCCCGGGCAGTCGGTGATGTAGTACTCGCCCTGGCTGTTGTCGCTGCCGACCTGGTCGATAGTCTTGAAGAGGGCGTCGCCTCGGAAGCAGTAGTAGCTCGGATTGACTTCGCGGATGGCGCGTTGTTCGTCGGTCGCGTCTTTCTGCTCGACGATGGCGCTGAAGCTGCCGTCGGGGGTGCGGACGATCCGGCCGTAGCCTGTGGGGTCTTCGATGACAGAGGTTGCGAGGGTCGAGGCTGCGCCGGTCCGGCGGTGGACTTCGAGCAATCGGCTCAGCGTCTTGCCACGGATCAGCGGGCCGTCACCTGCGAGGACGAAGATGTCGCCGACGGGGCGGCCTTCGAAGACCGGCTCGGCCATGCGCGTGGCGTGAGCGGTGCCGAGTTGTTCGGTCTGCTCAACAAACGCGACGCCTTCTTCTCCCGCGAGCGCCTCGCGTACGAGTTCACCCTTGTAGCCGACCACGACCACGCACAGGTCGGCCCCGGCCTCCTTGCAGGCCTGCACGACCCACCAGACCATCGGCTTGCCCGCGACTTCGTGAAGCACCTTGGGCAGGTCGCTCTTCATGCGTGTCCCCTTGCCGGCGGCGAGGATGATCGCGGCGGGGGGTGTGGGTTCGGCGTGGTTCAAGGCCGTCTCCTTGGGGCGGTAGCGTCGGGGAAAAGAAATTGGCCCACCAGGACTCGAACCTGGAATGGCTGGATCAAAACCAGCTGTGTTGCCGATTACACCATGGGCCAAACAAGGTCACCTCGAACATCTAACACCGTCTCGAGACGGGTGCGTCGCATCCGGGGGTGCCCCGTTGGCTGGCCGCAGGTCGCGGCACAGAGAGGGGCCGACCATCCTGTCCGGGTTCGGTGTTTGGCCAGGTCGGCGGCCAACACCCCAGTCCGCGCCTCGGCTTTCGCCTCGTCACGATCGACCCAAACGGGAGCCCCATATCGTAGCAGAGTGGGGGGAGGTGTCAAAAGTGCGGGTCAGGGATACCAGTGCATATGTGCGCTGACATCATGGCCAAAGCCGGCTGACATCAACAAGTCACGCCAATCGGCTTTGGCAAGCTCGACAGCGGCGATGAGAAAGTCCATGTTGCCTTGGCTTACCTTGAGCGCTGCTAGCAGGTATCGGTCGAGGTCTTCAGGATGCGCGTCGCCAAAAAAAGGCAGGTTTTGCCCGCACTGGTGGACAAGCAGGTCAGCCGCTTGGTCACGTTCATCGCCGAAAAACAGCATGTCGAGCCGTTCGATGACTGCTTTCGTGAGGGTTGCGGGCCTTGGTGGAGGTGCTCTCATCTCACCCCTTACTCATCTGCATCACGCGTGCCGGGCTTTCGGGTTGGCCGGTTTTGGCGCTGAGGAGGGTGGCGAGGGTGCAGGCGAGTGCGGCTTGTTCCCGGCGGGTGCCGGGCTCGTCAGTGGAGGCGCGTCGGTCGATGAGGCGTCGCCACTGCTCGGCGATCTGGTCGATCCGGCCGGGGTCGGGGGTGGGCTGTTTTTCGTCTTCGATCGTGCCGTCCTGCCGGGTTAGGCGGTAGCCGGTGGGGGTGGCGGTGAGTTGGCCGGTGTCGCCCAGGACGGTGAGGGCGTGGGCGGACGCGGGGCTGCGGTTGGAGGCAAAGAGGAGGACAGACCCGCCGCCGGGGCAAAGGGCGTGTGCGCTGACCCGGCCTGTCAGGTTGCGTGGGCTGTCGAGCGTGGTGCCAGCGGGGCCAGCGATCGAGGCGTGGATCGACTCGGGCGGGTCGCAGAAAACCAGGACGGTCATCCAGGCGTCGTGAAGACGCATGAAGAGTGAGCCGGCGTCTTCGCCACCGATCGAGGTGAGCGTGACCGATCGGCGGTCGCCGAGGATGTCGTGTGGGTCGGTGGCGGCGAGGAACCCGGGCGATTGGGTGAAGCGTGGGAGTTGGATAAGTCGGCCGGGCAGTGTTGCGGCGTCTTCGCCTGTACGGGTGGGGCGGTCGAGTTCGGCGTAGCCGGCGATCGTGGTGCTGGCGGGTTCAAGGGCAAGGACGGTTGTCCCGCCCGCGAGCGCGGATGCGAGATCAGGGGGGCTTGCGTCTTGCGAACACGCGAGCAACAAGAAGGCGCTCGGGCGTTCGACGAGCATCTGCCGCAGGTCGCTGAATCCCGGGGTATCCAGTGATTTAGCAAGGTCTGCGGCGACGGCGCTGTCTTGCCCGCCGGCTGCGATGGGGCGGATGGACCGGCCCATCAGGTCCAGCAGTTGAACGACCTCGGCGATGTGCTCGGCGTCGGCCCAGACGGTGACTTCGGGGGCAAAGCTGGCGGCGCTGGCGTCGGGGGCGGGCATATGCGCAAGATAGCAGGGACGGGCGCAGGGAGCGCGGGTGTGGAGATCGAGGTACTCGCGCAGCGTTGCAGTGGCGATGCCGTAGGGTTGGGGCGAGGCGTGCTATCATGCCTGCGTGATGCGGCTGTGGCGGCCGCGGTTTGGCTTCGGCCAAAACGAGGAAAGTCCGAGCACGACAGGACACGGTGGTGGGTAATGCCCACCGTCCTGGCTGGTGACGGCCAGGAAAGGGACAGTGCCACAGAAAACAAACCGCCGGGGGAGAGACTTGAGTCCTGAGGCATGAGTCTTGTAGCGTGCGTGACTGAAGCAAACTGTTTCGCACAACCCAAGACTTTCCACTCAGGCCTCACGCCTCTCCCCCGGTAAGGGTGAAAAGGTGCGGTAAGAGCGCACCGGACGACGGGTGACCGGCGTCGCACGGTAAACCCCACCGCGTGCAAGCCCAAGCAGCCCCAGGGAGTTTTGCTCCCGCCGCCGGTCCGGCGTGGGGCGGGTAGGGTGCTTGAGCCTGTCGGTAACGGCGGGCCTAGAGAAATGGTCGCACCGCGTTTGGGTTTCGGCCCGGCGTGGAACAGAACTCGGCTTACGGGCCGCATCACAAACAAGCCCCGGGCCGTAGGGTCCGGGGCTTGCTGTTTTTGAACGGCTTGGAGTGATTCGCACACAGCCTTGCGGTGTGGCGCCCCGAGGTGGGGCGGTGCGGTCGGCTTAGTTGCCGAGGATGAACCCCGTGGTATCGCCGGTGGGGCGGTCGGTCAGGGCACCCAGTGCACGTGCCGCGGCCAGGGCGGTCTCGCCGTCGGCGGTCTGCACGAGTTCGACGAGGTCGCTCACGGCGTCGCGGCCGAGCATGTTCTGGAAGTCCTTGGCGGACTCGGCCAGGCTGCCGAGCAGAGCGATCTGGACATCACCACGCCGGGCAAGTGCGGCAGCGGCGAGGCCCTGCTGGGCGTCGGGTGTGTTGATGACTGCGAGGACTTCGCCCGCGCCGATGGCGATGGTCGGGCGGTCGTCGTCCAGTGCGCCGATGAGGACGGCCTGGGCGTCGGCGATGTCGTAGATCGACGGGGTCGTCGCGATGGTGTGGAGCAGGCCCACGGCTGTCTCAGCGAAGGCGAGGGACTCGTCCGCACCGATCGGCTCACCGCCGTAGGCCAGCACGGCCTGGCCGGCGATGCGCTCGAGGCGATCGATCTCGTCTGGACCGCCGTCTTCGGACAGGGCCGCGGTGGTGATGACATCGGGGTATTCGAGGCCGATCGCGGTGGCAACGCTGTCGCTCGTCATCGCAAGGATGGGCGCGATGCTGAGCATGCCGTCGGCCTTGGCGCCTTCGTAGAAAGCGCGGAAGCCGAGCAGGTCGCCTGAGTAGACGATCACGTCGACGCCGGGGAAGGCGCTGGCGGCGGCTTCGTTGGCCTGGTCGAGGTCGGCCGCGCCGACCGCGTTGAAGTCGATCTCTTCGAGCGAGGCAACGACCGTATCGAGCTTACCGTCGGGCGCGACGACCATGGCGTTGAGCGTTTCGCTCTGGCGCAGGGCCTGGCCCAGGACGGGGACGACGCTGACCGAGCCGGGGAAGGCCTCGCTCGGGGCGGCCTGCGCCAGGGTGATCGCGGCGTTGTAGCGGACACGGCGGTCGGCGTAGAACAGCGACTCCAGCACGGGCTGGCGGGCACCGCTCTGATCAAGCAGGACGGTGTTGCCGACGGTCTTGGCCATCGCCTCAATCGCGACGAGCGCCTGGGCCGAGTCGGTGTTGTCGAGGGCACGCGAGAGCACGGCCTTCTGCTGGTCCGGGCCCGCGAGCAGCAGGTAGAACGACGCGGGGTTGGGCAGCTTGTAGCTGATGTCCTGCTCGCCGTTGAGGTTGTTTTCACGGCGGACATTGGCGGCGAGGTGCAGCGTCACGGCCTCGGTGTACTCGGGGTCGAGCATCAGCGCGAAGCGTGCGTTCTGCATCGCCAGCACGTCGGCGTGGACCTGGCGTGGCACGGGAATCATGACCAGGCCGGCGTCCGTGTTGTAACGCCAGAGGATGCCCTGGCCCGACGCAAAGTCGAGCCCGACGAGGTCGTCGCCGCGGGTGCCTGCGGCGTACTTGCCTTCGCCCAGCGTCAGGTGGAGCTGGGCGGCGGAAGCGCCGGCAGGGTAGTCAGTATTGGCAAGGATCTGGCGGTAAGCGCTGGCGCAGGTTGCCTTCATGGCTTCGGTGGCGTCGTCGCTTTCCATCACCTCGCGGAGGTAGGGCAGCGCCTCGGGGTAGCCGATGTCGCCGAGCACGACCGCGACTTTGCCTTGGGTGGCGGCGTCGAGGTGGGGCAGTGCGAGGCTGAGCGGGTAGACCAGCTCGACGCCAACTTCTTTCATCGCATCGATTAGACGCGGGTGCAAAGCGCTGTGGCGGCTGTTCTGGAGGTACTCGAGCATGAGCGGCGCGGCGTACTGGCCGGTGACCTGCAGTCGCGCAACAGCGTTGAGGTACTCGCGGCGGCTCTTACCAAGCTGTTCGATGTCGGCACGGATCTGCGCCTCGTCGCGGCTGCGCTCGGTGAGCGCTTCCTCGTACTTCGCTTCGATCTGGTCCCAGAGACCGCTGAGCTGCTCGTTGCGCCTCATCTGGTCTTCGAGAACGTCCGGGTCGTCGTGCGTCGGGCTCGCCTCGATCGCGGCGAGGAACGCGGCGTTGTCCAGCGCCAGGAGCTCCTCGCCCAGCGGCGCAGCCAACGTCGGCTGTGCCACCAGCACGAAGTGTGCGAACTGGTTCCAGAGTCTCTCGTTTGCATCGTCCTGAGCAAACGCACAGGGCGAACCAATAAGAAGCGACAAGGCCACTGTCGGGGCCGCGAGTGAACGCAACGATACCACCATGGGGGGAACTCCGGCGTATGCGGGATCGGTCAGGATGAACGTGCAATCTACTTGGGCGCGGCTTGAGCGTCAAGATTCGTTGAACGCATAGCTTGCGCGCATTACAACGCGACGCCTGCTTCGGCCCCGCCGCGTTGCGTCTTGGGCGGTGTGAGACCATAATCCAGCCGATAGGAAAGCTGGACCGGCCATCACACGGCCCGGCGAGGTCTTGGCCCAATCCCAGCCCCTCCCTGCGACGAGATACGCTGCGCATGCTCAGATTCCAGGTGTTTGATGGCGATCGGCCGGCCTCAGATTGGCCGCTGCGCAACGTCTACCTCGTCGGGGCTGACGGCAACGCCATGCGCGCCGACATCACCTTCGCCGACGGCCTCATCACCGTCGACAAACGCGAGGTCGGCACCTCCGCACTCGCCCTCCAGCACCGGGTCGGTGACCTGGGCGAACTCACGATCCAGACCTGCCTGCTGCCAGAGCGCGACGAGCCCTACCTCCTTGGGCTCGAGCTCGCCCGCCACCGCCTGATGATCCTCTACACCAAGCTCGAAGAGTGGGGGATGTTCGAGCTGGGCGATGACCACCCCGTGACGCGCCGCTCCGAGCACGCCCGCGAACGTTTCGTCGAGGCGCTTTGCATCCAGCACGACGAGCCCGCCCGCGCCTGCCGCCTCGCGCACGAGTGTCTGGTCGCCGCGCTCGACGGCACCGAAGAACTCGCGCTCGCACACGCCGAGCTCCTGCTTAATAAACGCAAAGAGACCGGCTCGCTGCCCAAGTCGCCCATCGGCTGCGGCGTCACCATCGAGCACAACGACGACCGACTCAAGAACGGGCTGCAAGCCAACTTCGACTATGTCCAGCTCCCCATCCCCTGGAAGATGGTCGCGCCCGAAGAAAACGACTACCAGTGGGACCGCATGGACGACTGGGCCCAGTGGGCCGGCAAGCTCCGCCTGCCGGTTGTTGCCGGGCCCGTTATCAGCTTCGAGCCCTCGTGCCTGCCCGACTGGCTCTACATCTGGGAGCACGACTACGACACCGTGCGCGACCTGATCTACGAGCATATCGAGAAGGTCGTCAGCCGATACCGCAACATCGTCACGATGTGGAACATTGTCTCCGGGCTGCACGTCAACAACCACTTCACGTTCAACTTTGAGCAGCTCATGGACCTGACGCGCATGGCCACCATGCTCGTCAAGAAGATCCAGCCCCACGCCCAGGTGATGGTCGAGCTGCGTCAGCCGTTCGGCGAGTACTACGCGCAGAACCCGCGGTCGATCCCGCCGATGATGTACGCCGACCTGATCGTGCAGTCGGCGATCGCGTTCGATGCGTTCGGGATGCGCCTGCCGATGGGCCAGGCGGTGCAGGGGCAGTACACCCGCGACCTGATGCAGGTGAGTTCGCTGTTCGACCAGTTCGCCCACTTCGGCAAGCCGCTGTACCTGACGGTCTCGACCCCGAGCGAGCCGGTGTCGTCAATGATGATCGCCGACGCCCAGCGCGAGGACCCGGTCGATGAGGTGAGTGGGTATTGGCGTCGGCCGTGGTCGCAGGTGGTGCAGAGCCGCTGGGCCGAGGCGGTGTTCCAGATCGCGATCAGCAAGCCCTACGTCGAGGCGATCGCCTGGCAGGACCTGATCGACTTCCCGAATATCGAGCTGCCCTTGTCGGGCCTGCTGGATGAAGAGATCCGGATCAAGGAGGTCTTCCGCAAGGTCGTGGGCTTCCGCAAGAACCTGCGCCAGATCGAAGCGCTCCAGCCCGCGCCGGGCGCGATGCCGCCCATGGCGGAGGGCGATTCGAACGGTTCGGGGATCTAGCGTTGTTAGCCGTCGCCCATCGGGCGGCGCCTCGGCACACGGCAACCCCCGCGCCGCCCGCTGGGCGGCGGCAAAGCGGACATGCCTGCAAACGACATGTTGGACGGCGTATCATCCGGTCTGATGCCGCTTCCACGCAATCAACTCGCGATCACCATCTTCACGCTTGCGATGCTTGTCGCGGCGGTCTTCGTGGGGGTGGCTCGCTCGACACCGATCAAGCAGCTTCAGCGTGAGCCGATCACATTCCGGGTTGACGTCAACCACGCCGACACCGACACGCTCTGCCTCCTGCCCGAGGTCGGCCCGAGCATCGCCCGCAACCTCATCGCCTACCGTGAAACCCACGGCCCGCTTCACACCCCCGACGACCTCGAACATGTCTCCGGCATCGGCCCCAAGAAACGCGCGGCGATCGAGCCATGGGTGGCTTTCAGTGAATAGCCGCTTGTTGCTTTATGCGTTGTTCGCAAATCGCCTAGTTCACTGCACTTTTTTCAGCACCGCCTGCAAGTCCTCCCATACCTTCTTGCGGTTGTCGGTGGTGTAGCTGCGCAGGAGGTAGGCGGGGTGGAAGGTGGGCATGAGGTCGATGCCGGGGTCGGTGAAGCCGAAGGTACTCCACTGGCCGCGTAGGCGGGTGATGCCGGTGCTGGTTTGGAGGGCGAACTTTGCGGCGGTGCCGCCGAGGGCGACGATGGCCTTGGGCGCGACGATCGCTGCTTGCTGCGCGAGGTAGGGGCCGGAGATCGCGGCTTCTTCGGGGGTGGGGACGCGGTTGCCGGGGGGGCGGTACTTGACGACGTTGGCGATGTAGACGCTTTGGCGGTCGAGCCCCATCGCCGTGATCATCTTGTTGAGCAGCTCGCCCGCCGGGCCGACGAAAGGGAGCCCCTCGCGGTCCTCGACTTCGCCGGGGCCTTCGCCGATGAACATGATGTCCGCATCGGGGCTGCCGTCCGACCAGACGAGCCTAGTGCCGGTGGGGCGGGTCTGCTTGACGTTTGCATCCTGCTCGAACGCGGCCTGGAGCGTCGCGAGTTTGTCGATCTTGTCCTGCGTCGACAGGCCTTGCAGCACGGGGTAACGCTTGCTGAACATCGGTGACGCCGCCGCGGGTGGGGGCGTAGGTCTTGACGCCGATGTGGGGCGCGTTGGCTTCGGCGTGTAGCTGGGCCGCGGTGTGTGAATAGCCGCCTCGCTACGCGATGCCGGGGCCTGCCGGGGCGGGCGCGGCTGCGCTTCTGGCCTTGCTGTCTGTAGCGGAGGCAGCGCCAACCCTTCGGGCACGGGCACCGCCTCGACACCGAGCAGTCGGTCGGTCATCAGGTGCTGTCTCAAGATGCGCGACGGGTCGGGCTGAGGCATGCCCCGAGGATACCACGGCGCAGGATTGCGTCGCTACGCCAGGCCCATGCCTGGGGTCTGCGAGAAGTGCCCCTCAGGACGAGTCGTCACGAACCCGGCCCGCGAAGGGTTCGTTATGATCATTGCACGGGTTTGGTAAGGTCAGCATACGCTTGGCCTTACCGTAAGTTGGCCCGTTGCGGAGACTGCCCCGCCTTGACCGAGACGAAGCCCACGCCGAACCCCGACGCGACGAAGCTCATGGTCCCTGCCGGGGGCGGGAGTGTGCCCCGGCGGTTTGGCCGATACCAGATCGAACAGGTCACGGGCAAGGGCGCGATGGGGTGGGTCGTTCGTGCTCGGGACCTGACGCTGCAGCGCCCGGTCGCGCTCAAGCTCTTCCATGTGTCGGGTACCGAAGAGGTGCAACGCAAGGTCAAGAAGCGGTACGTCGACGAGGCCCGTGCCGCGGCCGCGCTGGTCCACCCGCACATCGTGCAGATCTACGAGGTCGGCCTGTTCGAGGGCTGGGTCTTTATCGCCATGGAGGTCCTGCCCGGTGGCGACCTGCGCGACCAGGTGCGCACGCGTGGTCCGATGGGCTGGCACGAGGCGTGCACACTGATCCAGCAGGCGGCCGACGGTCTCGCCTACGCGCACCAGCAGGGCATGATCCACCGTGATATCAAGCCCGCCAACCTGATGCGGACGCAGCGGGGCGACTGCAAGGTTGTCGATTTCGGGCTCACGACGCGTGTCGATATGCCTGGCGAGGGGCCGATGCAAGACCCCGGTGCTGGCACACCAAACTACCAGTCGCCGGAGTCGGCACGTGGGCACAACGGCCCGCAAAACGATGTGTGGGGGCTCGCGGCGTCGCTCTGGTTCTTGCTGACAGGGCAGCCGCCGTTTGCGCTCGACAACCCCAAAGACGTTTTGAAGATCCATGACAGCCTGGCGCTGCCGGACCTGCGCGTGCTTCGGCCCGATGTGCCCGAGCAGATCGTGCGGGTCATCGAGCAGGCGTTGGCGAAGAATCCGGGCGAACGCTTCCATCTCGCCCAGGACTTTGAGCGGGTATTGAAGCTCGCGGTAGAGCACACCACCCACTTAGTGCCAGGCGTGATGCCGCCTGCGCTAACCCGGCCGGCCAATCCCGATCGGGTGGAACTCTCGGGCACTGCGGGAGTCGGCGGGCCGTCTGTCTCTGGGCAGTCGAACAGCCGATCAGGGAGCAGCACCCATCGCAGTCCCAACTCGAGCAGCTTATCGACACCGGCTTGGTTGTACCTGTTGATCGTGGTCTTGTTCGTCTGTGCGATAGTCGGCACGGTGGCCCTGGTCATGCAGGAGCTATGACTCAGGTGGTCATGGCCGCGCAACCTCCGCCGGGGCCGGCGAGGCGATTCAGTCCTTGCTGGGTCTGGCGTGGCTTGGGCCAGCCTTGCCGAGCAGTTCTTTGCGGGAATGGACGCCATACTTCAGGTAGATGCTCTTGACATGGGTGTGGATCGTGTTGCGTGAGTTGTGGAGGCGCTCGGCGATCGCGCGCTCGGAGAGTCGCCGCAGCAGGAGCGGGAGGACCCTGCGTTCGGCGGGGCTCAGCTCGGGGCGAGTGTAGGCTGGGGAGGTGATGGCAGGCGGGTTGAGGAGCAGGCTCAGCGAGCCGGCGATCTTGGGCAGGGCGGCCTGGAGCAACTCCGCCTGTTCGGTGATTCGCGCAGGCGTGAGCGGCTCGAGTAGGAGGCATATTGATAGGTCTGTCTGACGGATCACGATGTTCGCCAGGAGTGCGTGGCGTGTATTGAGATGATCGAGGAGCAGCCGGTTGGTTGTTGCCAGTGGACGCACGCCTGCTCTCGAAAGAGCAAGCACATGCACTGTTGAATCCTGCATCAACCCCGTGCCAGCTTGCCACCAGTCCCGGCATCTTCGCGCCCATTGCTGTAGCTGGTGCGCGCTGATCGGCCCGGTGTATCGTGTGCCGAGCGAACTGGTGAGTGCGTTGGTGTTGGCGGGGGCGGCCTTGTGGCCGACATCAACGACCACTGCCCGGGCTCTGAACTCTGATGCGAGCAGGGCCGCCAGATGTTGGCTGAATCCCGCGAGTGGGTTGGTGAGTTGTTGCCACGGCGAAGGAGGGGCTGGGCTTTGCTTCCGCGTTGTCTTTGCGGGCAGAGGTTTGATCGCGCTTCGTACATCTTCAGGTGTTCGTTTGGCTGTCGGGATGTCGCGAAGTTGCTGTGCCATGAGGGCACGCTACCGCCGAGCGGTGACAGAGGGTGTCACTCTTGAGCGGCTGCGGGGCGATTTTCCGTGCCTGTGCAATGCGGGGTCGGGGTGGGGCGTCAGTCTTCTACGCGGCAATCTGCGCGAACAAAAACGTCGCCTACAGCGTTGTATCGCGGTATGCTTGGATGACACGAGACCTTCCACGGAGCCCTTGAATGCGATTTGTTTTTGTGAACAGGCGGGGACTGGCTGCAACGGTGGTGGGCTGTGGGGCTTTGCTGGCGGCCTGTGCCTCGGCGCAGGGGGCCGAGGATGCTGCGGTTGAGCCTGCGGATGTGGACGTCGTCGATGTCGCCGAACTGCGCGAGCCCAAGACGCTCGCGCATCTGCGTGAACTTGAAGAACGTGTTGAGGCGGTCGTCGCCATGGCTGCGCCGGCCACGGTGTGTATCCGTGCGGGCGGTGGCTCGGGCAGTGGTGTGATCGTGTCGGAGGATGGCCTCGTGCTGACGGCGGGTCATGTCGCGATGCGGCCCGGCACGCGTGTCACGTTTGTCTTCCCCGACGGCAGCACCGCGAGGGGGGAGGCGCTCGGCATCAACGAGGGCATTGACAGCGGGCTCTTGCAGATCACCGACGAAGGGCCTTGGCCTTTCGTCGAGATGGGCGACCTGGAGACGGTCGAACGGGGTGACTGGGTGATCGCGATGGGGCACCCCGGCGGTTTCGACGCGGAGCGGCCCGTGGTCGCGCGGCTTGGCCGGGTCTTGAACAGCCGGGACGATGTGGTGCAGAGTGACTGCACGATCATCGGGGGCGACTCGGGGGGGCCGTTGCTGGATCTCAACGGCAAAGTGATCGGCATCCACAGCAGGATCGGTGGCGGCCTGACCGCGAACTTCCATGTCCCGATATCGACATATACCGACACGTGGGAGCGGCTTGCGGCGGGTGAAATGTGGAACCGCGCGATGCCGACTTCGGGGCTGCGTGCGGGTGATCCTTACATCGGCGTTCGGCCTAGCCGCCGGGGCGGCGCGGTGATCGGCGAAGTGATCGAAGGCCAGGCCGCGGACAACGCCGGGATCCGGCGGGGGGACCGTGTGACGGCGGTCGATGGGAAACCTGTGGAATCGTTTGGCGACATCGTGCACGAGATCCGCGCGAACAAGCCCGGCGATGAGGTGGTGTTTTCGGTGGTGCGAGACGGCGAGGCCCTCGAGCTCGAACTCGAGATGGGGAGGTATGAGCCCCAGGAGTAGCGCGGGTGAAGTCCCTGTTTGTCGTCATATTTTTAGCCTAGCAAGCCCCGAATGAGAATGCATATGGCCCGTTTTTTCGCAACGAATCGTTTGTTTTCGAATCTGCCTGCACTGGCCTGTGTGCTGGCGCTGCTGCTGTGTACGGCTTTGCCTGTCGCTGCGCAGGATCGAAGTCGGCGTGGCCGCGCGGCCGACCGCGAGCTGCGTGCGGTGTTGGCGCCTGTGATCGAAGAGGTCCGGCGCAGCGTCGTCACAGTCATCGGCGACGGCGCGATACGTTCTCTGGGGACGGTCGTTGATGAGCGGGGTTACGTGTTGGCGAAGGCCAGCGAGGTGGCGGGGAGCGACCTGCTGATCTGTCGGACGGGAAATGGGCTTGACTTCGAGGCCCGTGTGGTGGGCCGCGACCTGGCGAACGACCTGGTGCTGTTGCATGTTGAGGCGGAGGGCGTGTTCGATGCGGTGGCGTTTGTCGATGAGCCGTTGGCGATCGGGGCGCTGGTGATCGTCGCGGGTCCCGAGGAAACGCCGCGTCAAGCGGGGATCGTCAGTGCGCAGCCGCGCGCAGTTGCGCCGAATCGGCTCGTGCTGGGTGTCCTGCTCGCGTCCAATGGCGAAGGGGTTGTGGTGACGCGAGTGACCGAGGATTACGGCGCTGCCGATGCGGGGGTCGAAGTCGGCGATGTCATCACGCACCTGATGGGGAAGAAGGTCGTCGCGGTCCAGCAGCTTGTCGGCGTGCTTCAGGAGAAGGCGGTGGGCGATCGCGTGACCATCTCGGTACTGCGGGATGGCGAGACGCTGGAGCTCGAGGTTGAACTGCGTGAGATGGAGCCCGACCCAGGCAGCAGGGGGGAGCGGATGAACCGGATGGGCGGGGCTGTCAGCGAAAGGAACGTCGGCTTTGAGATGGTGATCCAGCACGATGCCGAGATTCGGCCGCGTGACTGTGGCGGGCCTTTGGTGAATCTGGAGGGCGAGGTGGTCGGCTTCAACATCGCACGGGCAGGCCGAATCGCGACCTACGCGCTGCCCGCGTCGCTGGTTCGGGAAAAGGTCGATGAGCTGATCGCCCTGGACAGCGAGGCGGCTTCGATCGAGCCCGAAGAGTGATCTCCAGGGTACCTGCGGCGGTTTGGGTGTGAGTTGGCGGGGTTGATTGGCACTTAAGTCGTTTCGTATAATGAATTTACGGCCATTTGAGGCAATGGGTGTGTATTTAAGTACACCCCTTGATCGCGTCGATAACCCCTGTGTTCCGCAAAGATGCAGGGAGCTATCGCTATGGGCCAAATCACCACCGGCGTCGGCCTGATCAGTGGGCTGGATATCTCGGGGATCGTTGACCAGCTTGTCTCGATTGAGGCCCGCCCGCGCACGCTCCTGCAGAACCGCAACGAAGTCCTGCGGTCGCAGCAGGTCGCGTTTCAGGAAATCAACGCCCGGCTGCTATCGCTCAAGAACGCCGCGTCGGGGTTCTCCGGTGATTCGCTGTTCAGCAGCACCGTGGCGAACAGCTCGAACGATAACGTCCTGACCGCAAGCTCCGGCGTCGGTGCCGTGCCCGGCACGTACAGCTTCATCGTCAACCGCTTGGTCTCCGCGCAGCAGACGATCACCCAAGGGTTCGCCGACGCGACCTCGACCCCGGTCGCGCCCAACGGCACAACGCTTACCTTCGACCGCGGTGAGGCCCGGCTCGATTCGCAGACCCGGCTGGCGACGCTCAACGGCGGCGCGGGCATCAACCGTGGCTTCATCCGCATCAGCGACCGCTCGGGGGCGACCGCGCTGGTCGACCTGACCTCGGTGGTGACGGTGGATGATGTCATCGACAAGATCAATCGGACCACAGGCGTCAACGTCGTCGCCGAGATCGATGGCGACCGGCTCCAGATCACCGACGCCTCGGGCTCGACCGCGAACGACCTCGTGATCGCAGACGTCGGTGTCACCGGCACCGCCACTTCGCTGGGCCTCGCGGGCAACGGCTCGACCGACGGCGTGGGCGGCGACGAAACCCTCACCGGTTTGCAGATCAACACGGTGGGCGAAGACACCCTGCTCGCCTCGCTCAACGACGGCAAAGGCGTCCGCGGCGGAGTCGGCACAGCCTTCACGATCACCGCCTCCAACGGCGCGACCGCCAACGTGGATCTCGAAAACGCACTTACGCTAGGCGATATCTTCGAGCAGATCGAGACGCAGTCGGGCGGGGTCCTGACAGGCCTTGCCAATGCCGACGGCACGGGCATCCAGATCGTTGACAGTTCGGGCGGTGGGGCCGGGTTTACGATCACTGCGGGGGGCGCACCCAATGCGCTGGCCGACCTCGGGCTGGCTGTAGGCGCTGACAACGATGCGGACGGCTCGATCGCGGGCGGCCGGGTGATCGCCTCGATCAACTCCAAGCTGATCGGCGGGCTCTTTGGCGGCCAGGGGGTCGCAGGGATTACGGGTGAAGGCCAGGTCCCCGTCACCACCGCGACCAATATCGCAGACCTCTTCCAGAGCGCGGGGGCCGGCACCAACGGCGATGGCAACCGGGACATCCAGTTTGTCGCCAAGGATAACCCCGCGCAGAACTACAACTTTGACCTCGACGCCTACACCACGCTGGGCGACTTCTTCAATGCGGTGAACACCAACACCGGCGGGCGGATCACGCTGTCGATCCAGAACCGCGCGATCGTGGTCACCGACAACACCGGCGGGGCGGGCGACCTTATCGTTCGCGATGGCACGGCTGGCGCAACCTCCGCCACAACGCTTGGGATCCTTACGCAGACGGCGGATAGCTCCGTCACCGGCGTCAACCTCGATCCGTCGGGCACACCTGTTTCCGGCTCGCAGGTCGACTTCACCAACTCTTTGGGCGCGACGGCGACGCTTGATTTTGGCAGCGCGACCTCGATCACCGATATCCTGGACGGCATCAACAACAGCGGGCTCAGCTTGGTCGCTACGGTTAACGATGCCGGCACCGGGATCAAGGTCACCGACAACTCGGGTGGCTTGGGGGATCTGGTGATTGCCGATAGCACGGGCAGCGCCGCTCAGCAGCTTGGCATCCAAGGCACATTTACGCAGGGCGTTGCCGACACGGGCGATCTCGAGTTCTCCTACCTCAACGGCGGGACACGCCTGGACAGCCTCGGGATCGAACGCGGCCGATTTACGATCCGTGACAGCGACGGCGACACCGCGACCGTCGATATCACGCAGGGCAACGAGATCACGATCGACGACCTGCTCAGCGAGATTAACAGCCGTGGGCTGGATATCCTCGCGCGGGTCAACGACTCGGGCGACGGCATCGTGATCGAAGACCTTGGCTCCGGCGCCGTAGCAATCGAGGTCGAAGAAGACGGCTCGACCACCGCCCGCGATCTCGGCCTGCTGGGCACGGCGAGCGCCGCAGGCGCCGACTTGGCCGGGACGTTTGAACGCACGATCGAGGTCAGCGCGACCGCCTCGCTGCAGGATGTCGCAAACCTGATCAATGACGCGAACATCGGCGTCGCGGCATCGGTCATCAATGACGGCTCGCCCGGCGCGCCGTTCCGGTTGTCGCTGAGCTCCGAAACCGCGGGCTCGGGTGGGGCGTTTACCTTCGACGATGGGGCCGCCGATTTTGGCAGTTCAACCTTGAGCCGGGCCCAGGACGCGGTCGTGTTCTACGGCGGCAACGATCCTGCGAACTCGATCGTCATCGAGTCCAAATCAAACACGCTCTCCTCCGTCATCCCCGGGGCGGATATCACGCTCCTGACCACCAGCGACCAGCCCACACAGGTGACGATCGCCCGCGACGATGAGGCGGTGATCGCCAGCGCAAACGAGTTTGTGACGGGCTTTAACGCGTTGATCGATACGCTGGACAAGTACGACTCCTACGACGCCGAAGAGGAGGTCCGCGGGCTCCTGCTGGGTGACAGCACGGTCGGCCAAATCCGCTCGGGGATCTACAACGCGGTCATCAATCCCAACAACGCGCTGACCGGCCAGTACAAGATGCTTGCGCAGGTCGGCATCCGGGTTGGCGCCGGGGCGAAGCTTGAATTCGATGAGGCGAAGTTCCGGCAGGCCCTGACCAACGACCGCGAAGGCGTTGAGGCCCTGTTCAACTTCGAGCAGTTCGAGATCGACCCCGACACCGGGGAGGCCACCGAAACGCTCGTCGCCCAAGGCATCGGCGTCGAGATCGATAAGCTCCTCGAACGCCTCACCGACACGATCGACGGCAGCGTTCAGCGTCAGCTCGATGTCATCGACCAGCAGGTCCAGCTCAACGAGAACAGGATCGAGGACCTTACCGACCTGCTCGAGGCCAAGCGTGCCCGCTTGCAGGCCCAGTTTGTCGCGATGGAGCGGGCACTGGCCGACCTCCAGGACCAGAGCTCGGCCCTGTCCCAGATCGCTGCCATCCAGCCCATCCAGCGTACGCAGTAACTTTTGAAGCGCCACCGCGGCCGAGTCCCTTAGCCATTATTGGACCCCCTTGCTTCGGCTGGACCTTCGGCCAGCCCCACGCCGATAGCCTTTGGACCACGCCTCATCTCCACCGACGGAAACTTATGACACCCGCAGCCCCCAACGCCTATCTCCGGAACCAGGTCCTCGCCGCGAGCCCCGAGCAGCTCCGGCTGATGCTCTTTGATGGTGTGCTGCGGCAGTGCCGGGCGGGTCTGGTCGGCCTCGAAGAAAAGAACTACGACGTCTCGTACACCAACATCTCCAAGGCCCAAAAGATCGTGCTCGAGCTCTCCAACTCACTCAAGCCCGACGTCATGCCCGACGTCTGCGAGAAGCTCGCCGCGCTCTACACCTATATCTACCGGCTGCTCATCGATGCGAGCACGCAGCGGGACACCAAGCCGCTCAACGAAGCGATCCAGCTACTGAGCTACGAACGCGAGACCTGGGTCATGCTGATGGAAAAGAACGCCAGCGACGCGGCGTAGCTTCAGCTACTCAATCGCTCAGACAGTAAGTCACACAACGAAGCCCACGCATTGCATGCGTGGGTTTTGCCTTGTGTGGCGCTTGAGTTTCAACCTACAGCCCGACCGCCTCACGCACTTTGCTCACCACCCTTGCGACCTCGGTGTTCGCCTGCTCGGCTCCGTCTTGGAGCACCTGGTCGATGTAGCCTGGGTCGTTCATCAGGTCCGCACGCTTGGTACGGGCCTCGCCGAACTCATCCATGACCAGCTCGAACAACGCCTGCTTCGCGTGGCCGTAGCCCATGCCCGGCTTCTGGTAGCGTTCCGCCAACTCCGCCGTCCGCGCGTCGTCTTGTCCTGCCAGCCCGGCGAACATTTGGTAGACCGTGCAGCTCTCGGGGTCTTTGGCTTCGTCGACGCCCTTGCTGTCGGTGACGATCTTCATGATGCGTTTGCGTAGCGGCTTCTCGTCCATGAACGGATCGACCGCATTGCCGTAGCTCTTGCTCATCTTCTGCCCGTCGATCCCCGGCAGGACGCCGGACTCTTTCTGGATCATCGGCGCGGGCAGCTTGAAGACCGGGGCGTCTTCACTGGCAAAGTAGTGGTTGAACTTGCTCGCCAGGTCGCGGGTGATCTCGATGTGCTGCCGCTGGTCTTCACCGACGGGCACGAGGTCCGGGTCCACGCTCAGGATGTCCGCCGCCTGCAGGATCGGGTACGTGTACAGCCCGATCGACGCGGGCAGCCCCTTGGCGACCTTGTCCTTGTAGCTCGTGGCCTTGTCCATCATGTGCTTGGGGCAGACGCACGACAGGATCCATGCCAGCTCGGTGACCGCCGGGACGTCCTGCTGCAGGTAGATGTTCGTCTTCTCGGGGTCGAGCCCGAACGCGATGTAGTCCACGACGACCTGCCGGATGTTCGCACGCAGCAGCTCGGCGTCACGCCCTGACGTCAGCGCGTGGTAAGACGCGACGAAAACAAACATCTCGTGCGTGTCTTGCATCTGCACGAACTGCTTGATCGCCCCGGCATAGTTGCCCAGGTGGAGCTGGCCCGAGGGTTGAAGTCCTGAAAGTACTCGTTTCATAGGGCGGGGATTGTAGTGGATCGCGGTGGCGCTGCGAAGCCGACGGCGTCTAGCCGAAAAGTCGGACAGATTCACAAAACGCCGCGATCTTCGCCGCGTCCTTCACGCCACGCGTGGCCTCGACCCCGCTCGACACGTCTACGGCGTAAGGCCGAACGACTTCGACGGCCTCCGCGACGTTCTCCGCCGAAAGCCCGCCCGCCAGGATGACCGGCTTGCTCAGCCCCGGCATGACCGCAGCGAGTGCGTGCCAGTCGATCGTCTCGCCACTCCCGCCCGTCGCCGCGTCGAAGAGCAGGGCGGAGACCCGCGGGTCGGCGTCCCACATCAGCGCGGTGTCGAGCGTGTCGGGGTCAAACGGCAGGGCTTTGATGATCCGCAGGCCGGGCAGTTGGTCGAGCAGCGCGATCGACTCGCGGCCGTGGAGTTGCACGGTGTGGATGCCCGTCGCGTGGCAGACCCGCAGCACGTGCTCAGCCGAGGCGTCCACGAACAAACCCACCGGCTCGACAAACGGCGGCAGCGACGCCACTACCCGCGCCGCGTCGAGCACCTCGATATAGCGGGGCGACGCCTCGACGAACACCAGCCCGACCGCGTCCGCCCCTGCAGCTACCGCCGCGTGGGCCATCGCTTCGTCTTTGACCCCGCAGATTTTGATGCGTGTGCGTGTCATGGCTGCGTCGCTTCTAAAACGGTAAGTCCTCGTCCCCATCATCGGCGATCACTTCGCCGGTCGCGCCGTCGAGGCGTTCGAGGTTCGCGTACTGCAGGATCAGCGTCTTGCGGCCGTGGGTGTTGAACCGCACGGTGGCCCGGCTGATCGAGCCCATCGCGGCGACATCGAGCACCTCGCCGATGCCGAACTGTGCGTGGCGGACCTTGGAGCCCTTGGGGAACAGCGACGCCTGCTTCGCTGCGACCGAGCGGGTGGGGCGGTCGTCGTAGTCGTCGCCGAACGGGTCGCGGTCGTCAACGCTATCGACCTCGTCGATCACGTCGCGCGGCAACTCATCGAGGAATCGGCTGCGCATAGTGGACTGCGGGATGCCGAACACCGTGCGGGAACGCGCGTGGCTGAGGTATAGCCGCTGTTCAGCCCGGGTGATGCCGACGAAGGCGAGCCGACGTTCTTCTTCGAGCTCGTTGTCGTCGTTGTTCGCGCGCTGGTGGGGGAGCAGCCCGTCCTCGAAGCCGATCATCGCCACGGCCGGGTACTCCAGCCCCTTGGCGGCGTGCAGTGTCATCAGCGTCACCGACCCCATCTCGGAGTTGACCGCATCGACATCAGACACGAGCGCGACGCGTTCGAGGAAGCCCAGCAGCTTGGTGATCAGCGGCACGTGCATGACACGCCCGTCGGAGTCGGCCTGCACCTCGGCGATGAGTTCCTGTTCGAACTGCTGGGCCGAGGTGACGAGCTCGCCGAGGTTGGCAAGGCGTTCCTGGTCGGGGTCGGATTTGTCGTTGCGGTAGAAATCTTCGAGCCCGCTTTCGCGCAGGACGCGCTCGACGAAGCTCCGGAAGGAGTTTTCTCCGTTGTCTTGGGGTTCTTGTTCGGATTCGGCGGAGGGATTTAAGTCCCTCCGCCAAGCTTGCAACACCTTGTCGAACTTTGCGACGCTGTTCTGCGCCCGGGTGTTCACGGCCGTCAGCGCTAACGGGTTCGCGATGACTTCGTCCATCGGCGTGTTCTGGGCCAGTGAGAACGCCTGCATCGCCTTAACCGTCGCGGCGCTGATGCCGCGGGCCGGGGTGTTGATGATCCGCAGCAGGTTGACCTCGTCCGCCGGGTTCGCGATCGCACGGAGGTAGGCGACGGCGTCCTTGATTTCTTTGCGGTCGTAGAAAGCCGTGCCGCGCGCGATCTGGTAGGGGATGCCCGCGTCGCGGAGCGCGTCTTCCATCACACGCGACAGCGAGTTGATGCGATAGAACACGGCCATCTGCCCCCATGCGACGCCGTGCTGTTCGTTGAGCTCGCGGAAGGTCTCTGCCACGCCTCGTGCCTCGCCGCGTTCGTCGTGGTAGGTGGCGATCTGGACGGGCAGGCCCCGGGCGTTGTCGGTCCAGAGCCGCTTGTGCTTCCGGCCACGGTTGTTCTGGATCAGCGCATCGGCTGCGGCGAGGATCTGCGGCGTCGAGCGGTAGTTCTGCTCGAGTGGGACGGTCCTCGCCTCGGGGTAGTGGTCTTCAAACTCGAGGATGTTGCGGATATTCGCGCCGCGCCAGCCATAGATGGACTGGTCCGGGTCGCCGGTGGCCATGATGTTTTGATGTCCCGATGCCAGCGCGTTGGCGATCATGAACTGGGCGTGGTTGGTGTCCTGGTACTCGTCGATCAGCACGTACTGGTACTTGTCGCGCAGCTCTGCGAGCACCTGCGGATGATCCCGCATGAGTTCGACGGTCTTGAGCAGCAGGTCGTCGAAGTCCAGCGCGTGGTTCTTCTCAAGGATCGCGGCGTACTTGGCGTAGACTTTCGCGACGGTGCGGTCGTAGAAATTGCTTGCGCCGTCGGCGAACGCTTCGGGCCCAATGAGCTCGTTCTTCGCGCCGCTGATAGCGGAGAGCATGGACGCAGGGGGGAAGTTTTTCGTGCTGATCTCGAGGTCTTCGAGGGTCTGCTTCATCGCCCGCTTCTGGTCGGACGTGTCGTAGATCGAGTAGCCGGGGACGAGGCCGATGTGCTCGCCGTACTGCCGAAGCAGCCGTGCGCATAGCGAATGGAACGTACACATCGTCACGGCCTTGGCCTGCCGCTCGGTGAGCATCGTGGCCATGCGGTCGCGCATCTCGGCGGCGGCCTTGTTGGTAAACGTGATCGCCAGCACGTTCCACGGCGCGATTCCCACGCGCTGGATCAGGTGCGCGACCCGCCGGGTGATGACCCGCGTCTTGCCCGAGCCCGGCCCGGCCAGCACGAGCAGCGGCCCATCCACATGCACCACCGCCTCCCGCTGGGGCGCGGTGAGGTCGGCGAGCAGGGGGTCGGCCTCGTGTGTATTGACGTCGTCCATGACGGGGGCGTGTTCGCTATCCATTGGGGCAGTGTAATCAAGATGGTTCGGGCATGGCTTATCCCAGCAAAAACAGCGTGCCCCAGATCAGCAGGAAAGCGCCGCCCAGCATGTAGTACGCCGATTTCTCGACACGCCCAAGCCATCGATGGGCCAGGGCAGTGCAGGTGAGCAGCATGATGCAGAGCACATTGATCGGGATCGCCAGCATGACCAGGGCGATCAGGATCATGTTTGCCCCGGGTTCGGGCCGCTGTGATTCGATGACGATCCAGACGGAGAGCGCCAGCAACGCAAGCAGCAGGAGGCCCAGCACCGGGCATGCGTATCGGCAGGTCTTACGAAACAGATTCTTCGCGGGTGTTTTGTCCATTGGGGGTTGATCGGACTCAGCCTAGTTCAGCCCCAGCCCGTGCTCGCCGACGCATGGCCCCATGCGCTCGGCGATCTGCAGCGTTTTTCGGGTCTGGCGCAGCATCGCGATCAGGCGGTCCGCTCGCCTCAGCGGGCAGGGCTCGGACAGTATGCCGTAGCGCTCTTCATGGTCCCGGCTCAATGTGCTCCAGGCGAGGTCGGTCAGCGCCGCGGTGGGGAGTTCGGGCGTCGCCCAGTTGTGTACGGCATTGAAACCAGCCAACTGCTTGAGCGCCTCATCCTCCAGCAGCGCATCGAGCGATTGGCGTTGCCTTTCGAGGTCGATCTCCATCGCGCCCTGTTCGCTGGGCATGAGAAGCGCACGGCGATAGCCACCGGGGTCGGGCTCGAGTTCCTCGCGAAGCTTCGCGCGGGCGACGCCCTGGAGGAGGATGTTGTATCGGCCGTCGGTCAGTCGGTCATGCTGCACGATGTAGCCGACGCAGAGGTGGTCGCGGATCGTCGGCCTGCCCTCGTCGTCATGCCCGGGATCGTTGCCGTCTAACATCGCCATCGCGATGAGCCCGGAGCTGTCGAGTGCGTCGCGCGTCATTGCGCGATACCTCTCTTCGAAGATGTGCAGCGGCGCGGTCGTGTGCGGGAGTAGCACGCACTGCTGGAGTGGGAACAGGGCGATCGGCTTGTTGAAATCGATGGTCAGGGTGAACGGCATAGCTAGTGCATCATAGGCGCAGCGTGGGCGGGTGAGTATTCGGGGGTGCCACACAACTGCCCGGAGGGCTGCTGTGTGTGGGGGCACCGGACGGGCGATCTAGAAGGCACACAGCAGGCCTGCGGACAGGCCAGTTGTGTGGCACCCCCCAAGTTTCTCTGGAGTTCGGTCGGCTTCAGATCGACCAGTTGCCGGGGGTATCGCCGCCGCGGGCCTTGAGCTGGGGCTCGGGCTGGGTGGAGAGGACGACGTGGTCGGGGGGGACGCTCTTGGTCAGGAATACGGAGCCCGCGATGGTGGAGCGTGCGCCGATGACGGTGTCGCCGCCGAGGATGGTCGCCCCGGCGTAGATGGTGACGTCGTCCTCGAGGGTGGGGTGGCGTTTTTTGTTGCGCAGGTCTTGGCCGCCCTTGGTGGAGAGGGCGCCGAGGGTGACGCCCTGGTAGACCTTGACGCGTTTGCCGATGTGGGTGGTTTCGCCGATGACGACGCCGGTCGCGTGGTCGATGAAGAACGACTCGCCGATGGTCGCGCCGGGGTGGATATCGACGCCGGTTTCGTTGTGTGCGTACTCGCTCATGATGCGTGGCAGCATGGGGATGTCGAGCTTGTAAAGCGTGTTGGCGACACGGTGGATGAAGACCGCGTCGATGCCGGGGTAGCAGAACACTGCCTCGTCGGTGTGCTTCGCGGCCGGGTCGCCATCGAACGCGGCCTGCACGTCGAGCGCAAGCACTCGGCGAAGCTCGGGCAGCCCCTGCAGGAACGCGTCGGTGGCGGCACGGGCCTGGGTGTCGCAATGGTCGCATTCGTCGCCCCGGCCGTGCTGCCGGGCGTTTTCGTGGTAGCGCAGCGACTGACGGACCTGCTCGTAGAGCAGCGTGTCGAGCTCGGCGACGAGCGAGCCGACGTGGTAGCGGACACGGTCGGAGGTCAGGCGTTCTTCGTCGAAGAAGCCGGGGAACACGATCTTGCGGGTCAGTTCGATGCACTGGACGGTACGTGCCCGGCTGGGCAGGAACGTCGCGTCGATGTGTTGGGTTCGGCCGTCGCCGGGGTAGCTCGCGACGAGCGCATCGACCACATGGTCCAGGTGGGCGGAGCGTTTGAGGTCGGCGGGCGGTGTTGGGTTGGGGCGATCCATTGCGCCATTTTAGCGACGCCGCGGGGCGCGGTCTTTGCGGTGCGGAAGACCCTGACAGGATCGGCGGGGTGTGTGAGGCGTGATGCGGACTGCACGGTTTCGGGAGGCCGTCGGCGTGTTCCGAACCTCAAGATCAGGTGGGTGCTTCGCCGGGTCATCCGGGCCTTCCCCTTCGCCTGTGTCCGAGGACATCGGCGGGGGCTTGACCGTCGCGCCCGATCCCGCTCCCTTGAGGTTCAACAGGTTCGAGAGCACTTTGCCGAGTGTTCGGCCTCTCGAAACCGGGCAGTCGAACCAGCCGGCAAAAGTCCGGCCGGGATGCCACGCGCCGCCGCGTGGCCGGTAAATCTATCGACCATTCTACCCCGCGTTCGCCAGCGGGCCAATGCGGAGTTGTGATTTTTGTGTGCCCGTTAGACACGCTGGGTCGGGATGGGATCTTGCCGGACACCTGTGGCGTTTCGGATCAGCACCCTGCGTTGTTGGTCGAGCGTGTTGGCAAGGTAGGACCAGTAAAACGTGCCGAACAGCATCCACCACAGGCTGCTGAGGATCAGCAAACCAACGACACCATCGATAAAACGCGTCACAATGACCACGAACAATACGACGGCCCCTTGCGCCGCGCCGCAAACGATCGCGACCCACATCGCGCCGACCATCCGTGCACTGCGAGTGATGTTGACCGCGACCGCAAAGACGCATGCGTAATGGATAAGGAGCGACAAGGAGAAGATTGCGAACAACAGTTCGATACCGATCGTGTCATAGACCGATTGGAAGTCGAACAGCCCCCAGCTGATACTTGCGATGACGCAGGCATACGAAAGCATTGCCGCCAGTTTCACACCCCGCCAGAACACGGTGGCCGGCATCCGCCACAGGATGATTCCAAACGCGATCGTCCACGGGATCAGCCCCAGGCCGACCGCAAGCATGGAGATCAAGCCGAACGCGACGCCGCGGCAGGGTTCGATCGCCGTGTACGGCCAGCGTGACGCCACATACATCCCCGTGCTCTGTTCTACTTCAAAACCACACTCGGGACACTGCGCATCGAGCCGCAGCGACCTCAGGTTGTAGCCGCATTGCGAGCAGGGCAGGTCGGAAGTGATAGCTGCTGCGGCATGCTGAGTTGCCGACACATCACGGGGGCGTGCACTATGCGTTAGCGACTCTTCACTCACGGCTAGCCGCCGTGAGGTTGGCACGCATGTGGTCGGGGTTGAGGGTGCCGATGACGGCGGCGTTGACGCCGGGGTGGTCGAACACAAAACGCAGTGCTTCGTCGGCGGGGAGGTGGCCCGAGGCAAGCGCCTTCTTGACGATGACGCCGATGCCACGTTCGCGGGCCAGCGTGATCGTGTCGGCTAATTCCGGCGCGGCGGGGCTGTACTCGACCATGGCGACATCCGCCCAGTCGAACGACTGCGCGAAGCCCACGGCCGTCTTGCCCGACAGCCCGATCGCGCGGACCGTGCCCGCGTCGCGCAGGGCGGTGAGGGTCTCGACGGCGTCGGTCGCGTTGAGGATGCGGTCATCCTCGCCGTTGCTGTGGATGAACACGATGTCCAGCGTGTCTCGGCCCAGACGCTCCCGGCTGCGGTCGATGCTTGCGCGGATCGACGCGGCGTCGTAGCGGTACTCGGAGTGCGGCTGTCCATCGACGACACTGAACGCTTCGCCGACTTTGGTGGAGACGACGACGTTGTCACGTTGCTCGCGGGTTAGCGCATCGAGTGCTTTGCCGACGCGTTCTTCGCTGAGGCCGTAGGCCGGGGCGGTGTCGATGTAGTTGATGCCGAGGTCGAGCATCGCGTGGACGATGGCGACGGCCTCGCCCTCGTCTGGGATTTGATAGGCACCCGGGTACTTCGTCCCGGCGTCGCGGCCGATCTTGAACGCGCCAAAGCCGATCGGCGTCACAGCGAGGTTTGTATTGCCGAGTGCAACGGTTGTCATCGTCGGCTCCTCGGTCTTGGCTCCCTCCCCCTCTTAGGGGGAGGGTCGGGGTGGGGGTCGGCAGCAAAACACGCGGTCGTCTGGATGGAAGTGCCAAGACAGACCCTCCCCCCAGCCCCCTCCCTGGGAGGGAGGGGGAGCCGGAGTGGGCGTGCCGCCTTCCCAAGTTGTTTTAGGGGTTGCGGGTCCATGCGTCGGTGGTCTCCCACGGCGGGGGGGCTACGGCGGGGCGGGGCATCTTTGCCACAGCATCAAGCGATTCCGCAGCCGAGACGCCTGCGCCGCTTTGTTGTTGGGCAGGTGCAGGCAGCCGCTGGATGATATCTGCGGCCAGGATCGGCGCGAGGGCTAGTTTGGTGGGCCAGCAGGTGAGGACGTTGCCTTCTTCGAGCACCGCGCAGTGCTCGGGGCGTTTGTTGCCGGGCATCTGCTGCTCGGCGCGGTCGACGCGGTAGCTGGCCCATTCGACGCCTTCGAGGTCAAGCCCGGGCAGCACGGCCGCGACCTCGCGCTTGGCAAACGCGAGCAGTTCGTCGCGTTCCATGCCGACCCCATCCTCGGAGATTTGCCCGCCGACCTGCCAGACGACCCGGCCATCGGCGTCGCGGTCGCTGGTGATGGTCGCGCGGGTCTTCGCGCCATCGACGCAGTGGCCTTGCAACAGCGGGAGCGAGGGCGAACGCATCATGACCATGTGCAGCGGGCGGCGCTGCATGGTGCCGTTGGGCAGGCCAATCGCGCTGCGTAGTGCCGCGTTGCCGGCCCCGGCGGTGATGACGACGTGTGCGGGGCGGATGCGTTGGTCGTGCAATTCGAATGAGATCACACGGTTATCGACGACCTCGAAGGCTTCGATATCGGCGCAGATGATGCGTTCTCTGTGGCGTTGAAGCAGGACGTCAAGCATCGACTCGGGCGCGATCACTTGCTCGTCGAGTCGGAAGACGCCGCCGGGGCAGGCACGCAGGGGTTCGGGGATGTCGTCGCCGGTGAGCTTGATGGGCTTGACCTTGAGTCCTGCCCGTGCGCCGACCATGCCGAGCTTGGAGGTGAGCGAATGGGTTCGCCAGAGCAGGCAGTAGTCGCTGCGGATGTTTGTGCCGCGGAGGTCGGGCTGATCTTCGCCGTTGAGGCAGCGCCTCCAGAGCGCGGGCATCTCGCGGATGGCTTGGGCCGAGCCTGTCATGCCGCCTTTGAGTGTGTACTTGAGCCCGCTGTGGATGATGCCTTGGGCGCAGACGGTTTGGCCGTGCCCCAGGGCGTTCTTCTCAATGAGGATGGCGTGGTAGCCGGCGCGGACGAGGGCGTCGAGTAGCCATAGCCCGGCCACGCCGCCGCCGAAGATGGCGACATCAACCGCGAGGTTGGCGGTGTTGTGGGAGGCGATAGGGGGTGGGGCGCTGGTCACACGGTGGCCGTGATTAGTTCGCACCGCCGACGGCGGGGGGGATCACGAGCGTCATGCCTTCACGGAGTTTGCCCGGGTCGTCGCCGATGAGGTCGCGGTTGTGGTTGTAGATGATGTCCCACTTCTCGGCGTCGTTGTAGAAGCGTTGGGCGATGCGGTAGAGGTTGTCGCCGGCTCGGACGGTGTAGGCGTCGCGTCGGCCGGGCGTCGGGGCGGGCGGCTCGGTGCGTGGGCGTTCGACGGCGTCGAGGCGAGGCAGGCGGAGTTCCTGGCCTACACGGAGGCGCGTCGGGTCAACGGTCGGATTGGCTTGTGCGATGGCTTCCCAGGCGGCCTGCGTGCCGTAGTAACGCTCGGCGATGGTGACGAGCATGTCGCCGGCCTGGATGGTGTAGGTCGCGGGGATGCCGCGGGGCTCGGCTGCACGCTCGGCGGGGCGTTCGGTAGGTGCGGGGCGCGTCTCGGGTGCCGCGTCTGCGGTTGTCACGGTGTTGGGCTGCGATCCGGGCTGGGGGCTTGGGGCGGCTTCGGTCGGCGTGGCTTCAGAGGCCTCATCGGGGCCGGCCGACACGGTGCTTTCCTCGATGGGCTCCGTTTCGGCAAGGTCACCGGCTGCAGCGTCTGGGGTATCGTTGCCGCCCAAGCTGCGGGCTTCGGCGAGCGAGCTTGGCAGCCCGCCGGGCGCGGGGCCGAGGTCCACAACGTTTGGCGTGGTGTCTTCCGCGTCGGCGGGGTCGACCTCGGGTGGGGTGGGTTGTCTTACCGCGGTGCGTGGGGCGGGGCGCTCGGCCGGGCCGGTGCGGTCGTCCAGCGTCGGCGCTGTACGACGCGTCGGGGGCGTCGGCTCTTCGTCACGGGGGGGGGTAATGACCGGGGTTTGCTCGCCGCCATCCTGCTCGGCCGCACTGGAGACATCGGCGACGGGTTCGGGGGTTTCTGACGTGCGTGTCGCGTAGTACCCGGCGACGACGATGAGCAGCCCGACAGCCACGACCAGAGCGATTTTGTATGAAGCATTCATCGCGGACCTCCATGTTCGCTGTGAGGCCGAATTGTAACACCCGGCGGACGTTTGGGCCAAGCCCATTCAGACGCGCCTAGGATGTACCCGATGATGCAATATACGCGAGGCGAATCGTTTGACACCCCCCAGGGGGGCGGATACGGTTTGGCTCTTAAATACCCCTTGGAGTCAGTCTGATGACTAATCAGGAGTCGCGGCTAAAGCTGGATGTCGATGGTGAAGTGACCCGAGTCGGGTTCCTCGACCGCAACATCCTTGAAGAAGCCAGTATCCAGAAGATCGGCAGCGAGATCGGCGACATGGTCGATGCCTCGGCCAACCCGAAGCTCGTTCTCGACTTCGATAATGTCGAGCACCTGTCCTCGGCCGCGCTGGGTACGCTCATCACCATCAACAACAAGGTGAAGGCCAAGGGGGGGCAGCTCCGCCTTGCCAACATCGATAAGCAGATCTACGAAGTGTTTGTGATCACGAAGCTGAACAAGCTGTTCCAGATCCACGACGACCTCGCGGGCGCGATGGCGAGCTTCCAGTAATCCGGCCCCGTGCGAAACGCCGGGAGGCCGACACGTAGTGATGGGTGAATCGACCACGAAATCCTGGGTCTTCCCCAGCACGCTGACCCAGGCGGTCGACGTGCTCAAGGAGATCGTGTCGGCGGTCGAGTCTGCGGGCTATCGCCGGGAAACCGTCTTCGCCATACGCCTTGCCCTTGATGAAGCGCTCGCGAATGCCGTCAAGCACGGCAACGGGGGTGATGAATCCAAGACCGTGAGCGTTGAGATGGATGTCGATGCGCAGCGTGCGGTCATCTCCGTGGAGGACCAGGGGCCGGGTTTTATCCCCTGCGAGTTGCCCGACCCCACCGCCGACGAAAACCTGAGTCGGCCCTGTGGACGCGGCGTCATGCTGATGAACGCCTACATGACGGACGTTGCGTTCAACAAGGCGGGCAACCGCGTTACCCTGACCAAGACCGTTGACTGCAAGCTGCCGCATGGTTAGCCGCTACGTTTCCCGATCGCTGTCAAACCACCCGTGACCCTCGCCGACACCTCCGAATCCGCCACACCGTCGCCCGACGAACCTCCGTCTATCCCGGGCGGACTTTCGCCCGCGCCGCCCTTGACGATCGAACTGTCGCTGCAGACTGACGACGCCGACCCGCCGCTCGCGGGCTGGCTCGAAGGGATGCTGTCGCAGGCGGCAGGAATCGCTGGCGTGTCGCGCGGATTGCTGTCGCTTGTGATTGTGGGCGATGAAGAGATGGCACAACTCCACGAGCAGTGGAAGAATGTCCCGGGCACGACGGATGTGCTGACGTTCGACCTGGCAGAGCCCGGCGCCCCGGCCGACGAGCCCGAGGGCGATATCGTGGTGTGTATCGACGAGGCCAGGCGTGTCGCCAAGGAGCGTGGCCACTCATTGCGGCATGAAGCGCTGCTGTATGCCGTGCATGGCCTGTTGCACCTGCTCGGCGAAGATGACCAAGACCCGGCCAGCTACCAGCAGATGCACCAACGCGAGGACGACATCCTGACGCGCCTCGGCGTCGGCAGGGTGTTTGATGCCGACACGGACACGACCTGACCTAACCGAATTCTTTCTGCTGCCCACTGTCCCGGCGGTGAGTAGTGTCACGCGTCACCGGGAGACGAGACCCCGCCTTGAACCCGGCTCTCTGGATAACACTCGCCGCCTGCGTGCTTGGCTGCTACTTCGCCGCATGCCACACCGCGCTCAAGACGTACTCGCGCAAACGCCTGAGCGACCTGCTCGAACCGCGCGGCCACGCCGGCCGGGCCGAACGCGTCGCCGATCGTCTTAGCCAGTTGCTGTTGATGACCGGCATGCTTCGCGTCTGCTTGGGTGTCGTCATCGCCATGTCTGCGCTCTATGTTGTCGAGCAGGAGCAGTGGACCCGGAGCGTCCCGGCCAGGTACCTTGCTGCCGGTGGTGTTGCGTCGGTTCTGCTTAGTGTGTTTCTCGTTGCGATCCCGGTGAGTTGGGCACGCTATCGGCGGGAGCGACTGCTCGCTTGGTCCGCGCCGATTCTGCATGTGATGCTGCTGTTCTGCGCCCCATTCGCCGTCATGCTGCACGTCTTTGACCCGATCGTCCGACGCATCTCCGGCGCCGACCTGCGAGGCGATGACGACAGCGACATCTCCGACGAGGTCCTTTCGACAATCGAAGACCACGAGGACGCCGACGACATCGACGAGACGCAGAAAGAGATGCTTGAGGGTGTGTTCGAGCTTCAAGACACCAACGCCGACGAGATCATGACCCCGCGGACGGATGTGCATGGCCTTGATGTGGAGGCGACGCTGCTTGATGTGAAGAAGGCCGTGCTCGACTTTGGCCATTCTCGGATACCGGTCTACGAGGAGTCGCTCGACAACATCATCGGCCTGCTCTATGTGCGAGACCTCGTCCGGTTTGTCGGGACCGATGACGACTTCCACCTCCGGCAGATCATCCGCGAGCCGCTACTTGTGCCCGAGTCTAAGCCCGTGCGTGCGCTGCTCGCGGAATTCAAGCAGCGCAAGGTCCACATGGCGATCGTGCTCGATGAGTACGGCGGCACGGCCGGGCTCGTGACGATCGAGGACATCCTCGAGGAGATCGTCGGCGAGATCCGCGACGAGTACGACCACGGCGAGGAAGAACCGGGCATCCGCGCTACGGCTGACGGCTCGCTTGAGGCCGATGGCCGGGTCGAGATCGACGACCTTGAAGACGAGTTGGGGGTCGACTTCCCCGAAGACCGCGACTACGACACCGTCGGGGGCTTCGTCCTGGCCGAACTTGGGCATATCCCCGAGCGAGGGGAGTCGTTTACATACGCCGACTGCAGGGTGACGGTCGCCGAGGCGGAGCGGACCCGGGTCGTCTCGGTCCGCATCGAGCGGCTGGAAGAATCGGCCGAACCCGCGGGCGGTGGGGCGGATAGGGCTTGATGGAGCCAGGCACTTAGAGGGTGCCCGGCCAATTCTCGTTACTCTCCCGCAGCGATACGGCTCATGGCCGCTAAACTACCGCCCATGACCGCTCACGATTTTCCCGAAATCCGCTTCTACAACGCCCTGGCCAAGCAGGTCGAAACGTTTGAACCCGTCGATGCGCCACGGGTGTACATGTACAACTGCGGGCCGACGGTCTACGACTACGCCCACATCGGCAACTTCAAGGCCTTCCTGTTTGCCGACGTTCTTCGCCGGTTCCTGGAACTGGTGGGCTACGACGTCAGGCAGGTGATGAACCTGACGGACGTCGGCCACATGACCGAGGACGACGTGGCCGACGGCGCAGGCGAGGACAAGATGCAGGTCGCGGGCCAGCGGTTGGCACAGGCGAAGAAGTCCGGCAAGCTGCCCGAGGGCGTGGACCTGGACCCCAACGACCCGTACCAGATCGCCGAGTTCTACATCGACGCGTTTATCGAGGACGCGAAGCTGCTGGGCGTGAAGGTGGCCGAGGAGTACCCGGGGCAGATGCCGCGCGCGACCGCGCACGTGCAGGGCATGCAGGCGATGACGCAGACGCTCATCGACAAGGGCCACGCCTACGTGGCGGACGACGGCGTCGTTTACTTCAGCGTTGAGTCGTTCCCCAGCTATGGCAAGCTCTCGGGCAACACACTCGACAAGCTGCGCGGTGGCGCGGGCGGCCGCGTCAGCGACACCCACCAGTCCGCCAAACGACACCCCGGCGACTTCCTGCTTTGGAAGCCCGACGGCACGCACCTCATGAAGTGGGACAGCCCCTGGGGCGCGGGCTACCCCGGCTGGCACCTGGAGTGCTCGGTGATGGCCCGCGAGTTGCTCGGCCGTGATGTGATCGACATCCACACCGGCGGCGAGGACAACATCTTCCCCCATCACGAGTGCGAGATCGCGCAGTCTTGCTGCGCCCACGGCAGCGACAGCTTCGCCAACGTCTGGATGCACACCCGGCACCTCATGGTCGAGGGCGAGAAGATGTCTAAGAGCAAAGGCAACTTCTATACCGTGCGTCAGGTGCTCGACGGCGCGGTCACCGGCAATGCGGTCGACCCGGCGGTGCTGCGGTTCGAACTCATCAAGGCCCAGTACCGCAGCAACCTCAACTTCACTCGCAAGGGGCTGGAAGACTCGGCCAGCGCGGTGCGGAAGCTGCGCGCGTTTGCAGCGGGCTTTGGTGGTACAGAGCCGGCCGAGGTCGGGCTCGACCACCCGGCAGTCGCACGGTTTGTCGAGGCGCTGGCCGACGACCTTAACACTGCCGGGGCGTTGGGTGAGGTGTTCGGCTACCTGAACGCGCCCGACACAGACCCAGCGGTCGCCCTCGGCGTACTGAAGAGTTTCGATGTCGTGCTAGGCGTGTTGCGTACGGAGTCAACGGCTAGTGCCAGCGAGGATGCCGTGATCTATGAGCAGACCGCCGCGCTCGACGCCGCCCGCGCCGCCAAAGACTACGCCGCCGCCGACGCGATCCGCGCCGAGCTCGAAGCCGCAGGCTACGACGTCAAGACCACCAAGGACGGCACCGTAGCAACCAAGCGCTTGGCGTAGTTAATCGTGGTTTGCACTGCTAGCCGGCGGCCAACGGAAGCCGGACGGGGTGGGGTAGAAAAAGAAATTTGGTCCAGCGTCCCGAGGACGCCGGCGGGCCCGG
>JBCCWH010000009.1:0-58532 GCA_039193915.1 Planctomycetota bacterium | reverse complement strand
GTCCCCACAATGATCGACCTCAAAGCCTTACGCTCCGACCCCGAACGCTTCCGCAAGGGCGCCGCCGACAAAAACTACGACTGCGATATCGATGCGCTTCTCGCCGCCGACACCGCCCTACGCGCTGCATTGACTGAGCACCAGGAGCTCCTCGCCTCCAAGAACCGCATCAGCAAGCTGATGGGCCAGAAGATCGGCCAGGCCAAGCAGCTCGAGGGCAAGCTCAACAAGGCCCGTGCCGCAGGGCTTGACCCCAAGAGCGAAGAGTTCCAGGCACTCGTCAGCCAGGTCGACGAGGTCCAAGTCCTCGCCCAGGGCTTCCAAAAAGAGGCCGAGCAGCTCAAGCAGCAGGAACAAGAACTCGACGGCCGGGTCAAAGAACTCGCCGCCATCCGCGATAAGCAATGGCTTACCGTCCCCCAGCCCGCGGACACCGACGTCCCCGTCGGCAAGTCCGCCGACGACAACGTCCCGCTCCGCACCTGGCACGCGACCGGCGGCTTCGACCCGCGTAAAACATTTGAAGACAACAAGGGCTTTGCGCCCAAAAGCCACATCGAGCTCGGCCAGGCATTAGGCCTGTTCGAGTTCGAACGCGGCGTGAAGATGGCCGGCTCTCGCAGCTACATCCTCACCGGCGACGGCATGCGCCTCCACAACGCCGTCCTCCAGTTCGCCTTCAACTACATGACCGGCACACACGGCTTCCAGGCCATGAGCGTCCCCGTCATGGTCCGTGAAGAGCTCATGGTCGGCACCGGGTTCTTCCCCGGCGGACGCGACCAGGCCTACCACATCGAGGAAACCGCTCGCGGCGGCGGGCACGACATGTTCCTCACCGGCACTGGCGAGGTCGGCCTCATGGGCGTCCACCAAGGCGAAATCCTCGACGAAGAAGACCTGCCCAAGTGCTACACGACCGTGAGCACCTGCTTCCGCCGCGAGGCCGGCTCGGCCGGCAAAGACACCGCCGGGCTCTACCGCATCCACCAGTTCGACAAGGTCGAGCAGGTCGTCGTCTGCAAGGCCGACGAGCAGGAAAGCCGGAACTGGCACGCAAAAATGATCAGCTACGTCGAGGGGATCCTCAAACAACTCGAACTGCCCTACCGCCTCTTGCAGTGCTGCACAGGCGACCTGGGCATGAAGAACGCCGACATGATCGACGTCGAGTGCTGGATGCCCTCACGCTGCGAGCCCGGCAAAACCGCGGCCGACGACGATAGCGCCCCCGGCGGCAACGCCTCCGGCGGCTGGGGCGAAACCCACAGCGCCAGCCGGCTCTACGACTACCAGACCCGCCGGCTCAACCTCCGCTACCGCACCATCGACGCCGACGGCAAGAAACAGACCGTCTTCTGCCACTCGCTCAACAACACCGTCGCCGCCAGCCCCCGCATCCTGATCCCGCTCATCGAAGTCCATCAGAACGCCGACGGCAGCATCACGATCCCCGAGGCCTTGCGCCCCTACATGGGCGGCCAGGAAAAGATCGGGTAACTCCACCACAAGCCAACACCGAGCCCGCGAAGCGCTTGCACCCACGCCGACGCTGAGACTACGAAGCGCCTGCCCCACACGCCAAC
This sequence comes from Planctomycetota bacterium, assembly GCA_039193915.1. GTDB lineage: Bacteria > Planctomycetota > Phycisphaerae > Phycisphaerales > Phycisphaeraceae > JAHQVV01. The sequence goes on along the minus strand of JBCCWH010000009.1, from coordinate 56,946 downwards.
GCCGAGCCTGCGTAGCGTTTGCACCCACGCCGACGCTGAGTCCGCGAAGCGTCTGGTCCCACGCCCACAATCTCACCGCGGATAGTGCTTCGCGATCCAAAGCCCGCCGCGCGTAAAGCAGTGCCGTGCGGGCTGGGCGATCGGCTGCGCGACCCGATCATCCGTATTGCGATGGATGCTCATCAGCCGGTGCGTGCCTGTGCTTGCATCAAACCGCGTAAAGCACAGCTCGCCGTCACTGCCGAAAAACACGGGGAACCGGTCGTGCTCGTCGGCCCCCGGGTCGGTGAGGCGGAAGATTTTGGACGTGCCATCCAGCAGCCAGACCGCCTCGTTGCGCTGCGAGTAGGCGGGTGAATAGTAAGCAAACGACACGCCGGCCCGGAGATTGGTGTAGTCGATGCCGGTGAGCCCCATGTCATGAATCACGCCGTTCTGAAGCTCGCGCATCCGCAGCTCCCCATGCGGCGCATCCAGGCTGTCTTGCGAAGAATAGAAGATCGCCCCATCGTCTTTGCGCCAGGACGGGCTCGAGCCGTAGCCGAGCGTGACGAGCCCGCTGCCGTCGGCGTTGATGAGCTTGACCAGAACTCGCCCCTCGCCATCGAGTTCCGCAAACGCGATGCGCTTGCCGTCATGCGACCAGACGGGGGTGAGTAGCAACCCATCCGCTTCGAGGACCACACGCCGCGCGAGGCCAACCGTGTCCGTCACGACCAGTCGCGACTCCAATACCATACTCACCGGCGTCCAGGCACTTCCGCTATCGGGCAGGCCATCCGTCGGGCGCACGCGCGCATCTTCGTCTGCGGTGAGCCAGGGCACATACCCCCCGTCGATCACGCCCCGCTCGACATACACCACCTCATCCCGATCCCGGTTGAGGTCCGGGTCGGTCTCCATCAAGTCGGGCGTGTCCGTCAGCCGCACCGCCTGAGCATCGCCCGACGGATCGACGAGGTAGATATCGAGATCGTCCCAAGCCCCGCCGTTGCCCGGGTCGCCGTCCGACCCCGCGACCGGCAGCAGCAGCGGCCGAACCATCGTGCAGCCCCCCAACACCGCGGCCAGCGCCAACAAACCCGCCATCCGAACAAACGCAAAACGGTGTCGATCCATGACGTTGTCGCTCCAAGTCCGTGAGAAAATCGATTCGACGTTCATTCTAACCCGCCCTATCTTCACCCGCCGCCGCCCGACAGCGAACCCTGTTTAGGCAGTTTTCCCTTTCGGAGCACAAACTCGTAAGTCATTCCCTCGAAAAGGTTTGCGTTCGACAGATTGACTAAAAACACTGGTTTTGCTACAATCTTTCGTCTATGCCAACCACCCGCCCCAAACGTAAAAGCAAAGCCAAGGCCCCCGCTTCCAAGGGCCGGCTTTCCGCGAAACCCCAGCCCGCCCGCGGCCAAAAGATCTCGCCCGCCTCCTCGATCACCAACTACACCACCGGGCTCAAGTGGCTCTACGAGCACGTCGACCACGAACGCCTCCGGCTGGTCAAGTACAACGACGACACCTTCTCGCTCGACCGCATGCGCGAACTACTCGAGCTGCTGGGCAACCCGCACGAACAGATCAAGTGCGTCCAGATCGCCGGGACCAAAGGCAAGGGCTCGACCTGCGCGATGACCGCGTCGATGCTCGAAAGCTGCGGCTACACCGTCGGGCTCTACACCTCACCCCACCTGATCGATCTCCGCGAGCGCATCACGATCAACGGCGACATGATCGGCTACGCCGACTGCGCCGAGATCTTCAAGCAGATCGCACAGGTCGAGAAGAAACTCGAAGCAGGCCCACCGACCTTCTTCGAGATCATGACCGCCGCCTGCTTCATGTACTTCGCCGAGCAGGCCGTCGATATCGCTGTGCTTGAGACCGGCCTCGGGGGTCGACTCGACTGCACGACGGTCGTCACCCCGCTGGTCACCGCCATCACCTCCATCTCGCTGGACCACACCCACCTGCTGGGCGAGTCCCTCGGCGCGATCGCACGCGAAAAAGCAGGCATCTTCAAGCCCGGCGTCCCCGCGCTCACGATCAAGCAGGACGACGAGGTCGCCGCCGTGCTCGAAGAGTGCGCCGACGAGACCGCGACCCCACTCGAATACACCGGCAAGCAAGTCGAATTCTCCTACCGCTTCGAAGCCAACAAAGAGCTCGGCCCGCACACCCGCGTCTGCATCAACACCGACACCTCCAAGTTCGAGCACCTGCCCGTCCCCCTCAAGGGCGAGCACCAGGCCCAGAACTGCGGCCTCGCGCTGGCCATCCTCGATAAGCTCAAACGCCACGGCTTCCATTTCGAGGAGCAGAAGCTCATCGCGGGCCTCGCCGCCACGAAACTGCCCGGCCGCATGGAGCAAGTCCACGACCGCCCCCGCGTCATCATCGACGGTGCCCACAACGCCGCCTCCATCCAGGCACTCATCAAGTCCCTGGGCGCACACATCCAGTACGACTCGCTCGTCATGGTCTTCGGCTGCGGCCAGGACAAAGACGTTGAGGGCATGCTCAAACAGGTCGCCCTCGGCGCCGACAAAGTCATCTTCACCCGCGCCCGCCTCAACCCCCGCGCGGTCGAAGTCCCCGACCTATTGAGCAAGTTCGGCGAGGTCTCCGGCAAGATGGCGCAGACCGCCGACAACCTCCCCGACGCCCTCAAGCTCGCCGGCCGCGCCGTCAGCCGCGAAGACCTCATCATCGTCACCGGCAGCTTCTACCTCGCCGGCGAAGCCCGCAAGTACTTCCTCGACAACGCCGCGAAGAAGAGCAAGCGCTAGCCAAACGAGCATCCAGCACCCCTCCAAACGCACGGCCACCACCGTGCGTTTTTTCTTGCGCCAACCCGGGAAACCCCTGCCCCGCCTCAATCGAAAGTGCGTAATACGTCACTGATCACCCCCCTCCCGCCCTGCGTTCCGCGCCCGCACACAGCCGCCCATGCCCAGCCATCCCCAAAGCCCCAAATCGGCCACGCGCGACCCCGCAGCCGCAGATTCACAGCGGGCCGGCGTGAATCCGCAAAGAGCAACGACCTAAGTGCCCGACCAAGCGACCACGTCTCACCCGCTTCCCGCCGGGGAAGGCGTCGCCCCCCGGCGGGTCACGCTGAAAACGACCGCCAACCCCAGCAGCGCCGCCCCGCCCAGCAGCCCGCCCCATAGCCAACCCTGCCCCCCCGCCGAGGGCGGCGACACCCCGGCGTCGGCCGCCGCTGCAACCGGCATCGAATCCGCCTCGTCTTCTTCGGATACGGCAGCGACTGGCTCCTGCGCCGCCACCGGCTCGTGCTCGGCCTCCACCGACGTCATCGTCGGCCGGGCGCACGCCCGCTCGCTAACCTCCCGGTGCGGCGAGCCGATGTGCTGCTCCATCGCGTCCGCCGCCTGCTCCATCGACTCCCAACCCTCGTGATCAAACTCCCCCGATTGGCGCATCGCCTCGTGCGACCGATCGATCTGCCGCTGCGCCTCGGCCGCGATCGGGCTGTCCGGGTATCGCTGGATCACCGGCCGCATGATCCCCTGCACCTCCCACGGGCGGACCTGGCCGAAGGTCTTGCCGTAGTGCTCGACAATAAGCTCGACTTCCTCCATCTCGAACTCCGAAAGCACCGCGTCGCGCCGCGCCATCTCAAGGTGCCGCTCCCACCGGAGGTGCAACACCTGAAAACGGTCATAGTCATTTGCGTAGGTCTTGGGGAGGTCTTCCGGCCAAACCGGCTCGGGCGCATTGAGCCAATCCGAACGACGCCGGTCATAGGTCTCGTAAACCCAATCCATCCCCTGCACCAGGTGCTCCCGTCCCCGGTCGTGCTCACGATGATCGAACATCCGCATTGTCGCGGCCCGCAAAGCAGCACTTAGCATTAGGATTTGTGGCTTGCCGAGGGTGTCAGGCAGTTCAGGAACGTAGTAGCCCGAGTAATCGTACTTCTCCATGATCGACTCGAACATCAGCAGCGCCTGATACCGCTGCTCCGCCAACTCGGGGCGTCCCGCATTGTTGTGCGCGTAGCAGGCCGCGATCTCATACTCGAACCTGAGATTGTCGGGGTCATCGGGACGCAACGCCAGCGCCGCCTCCATCATCCGGGCCCGCTCCGCGCGGTCGAGCACTTGATACGCTTCGAGAAACAACGCATCAAAATCAACCGGATCGTCCTGGACCCACGCAGGCACCGCGCAAGAAACAATCAGAAGCAATCGAATCCAGAAACGATTGACCGGTTTACTCATGTTGAACTAACCCGCTCTGCCCGAATTCACCTGGGGAGGAACACTCTTTTGGCGCGATAGGCCGAACACTACCGCGATCGAGAGCACCATCACGCTCGCGGCGACACAGACCCACAGCCAGAACGGTTGGCCTGAGGATGAAGGGGATGCAGGCCCGGCCGAAGATGAGACGGGGATTCCCTCGGCCTGTTGACGATCATACTCAGAAAGCCGGCCCGTTTCATCGTGCGGCTCCACCGCATTCACATCAGAACGTTCCAGACCGAACTGCGGTGTCAATTCGGCCTGCTCCCTCAACGCTTCGACACGTTGGCGATGCCGAGACCACAGGGCGTCGTGGTGCGGGAATATAAACACACTTTGCAGCATGAGCAGGTCATCTGTGAAAGCAGAGACAAACAAGCCGCCGGCGCTTCGGTGGTGCTGCAAGAATCGTTGGAACAGGTCATGCCGGTGCGTTGTACGGAGTTCTTCGCCACGGAAATATGGATATGCCAAGACGATGTGGGCATAATGATCAATCTCATCGCGCATCGTCTCTGCCAGGTCTTCATTATCTCTGACGGTTGCAAAGGCCGACTGCACGAGATTGAGGTACAACGTGATTCGGCGGAGGTCTCTTTCAAGAGCATCGCGGTCGTCCGAAGGACGATCCTCCAGCGTCAGTTCCTGCTCAACGCTGATGAAAGGATGGCCATCGATCTTTTTCCATGTTTCATATGCGGCAAGTGAATCGTGCAGGTCATGAAAATAGATGTAACCCATTTTCGTCTGGGCGCGATATCCAACTTCCGACTCTAGGCCAGCATCTTGTACGATTGATCTCAGATCGAGAATGACCTGCAACTTGTGTTCAGGCTCATTAGACAGCCCATAAACTCGCAGCGCCCGGTGGAGCCTGAGTTCCATGATACGGGGATGCTCCGGCTGTTCGTCGATAAGATCGCTAACGTAGCTGATCCATGCCGGATCGGCCGTGTTGGGCATTTCGAGGACTTCTTCGATTGTACCGGATGGTGCAGTCGCATCTACCTGCAGCGCAGATGCCAAGCATGACCATGCCAGCATCGAAACGCAGATCATCAGACACAAACCAAATCTGATTGTTTCCATTTTACCCTCCGGGTTCTTTGCGGAAGAGTACTTGCCAGGAATCGATTGTATTGGGCCGATGCCGTAGCTTGCGAATAATCCGGTAGATATGTCCTTCAACAAGCGTGTTCTCGCCATCGTTGCCGAAGCACCAGTAAGTCTGAACGATCGTATATGTGAAAGGCGTTTCAGGCGGTAGAATGAGGTATGCGTTCATCATGTCCTCGCGAATAAATCCAGAGTGTTGGTCATAAAATTCATCGCGGTGGTCAATGATAAACGAAGAATGGCCATCTTCCTTGGTGAACAGCAGAGTGATCCAGTCCTCTCGTGTAAAACCATCCGGAACGAGTCCTTGGCCGGCTTCGGAGATGTGATCTTCGATCACGATGTCTGATGTTGGCGGATCAAAGCGTTCCAAGATGGCGATCCCTTCGTAATCCGCCTCCTGGCCACCACCCAATTCAACCGTAAGGTCGGGGCCTGCTTTGTACCCTGCCACCAGGCTGTCGCGAGCGAAATACGTCGGGTCATTCTCCGCAGCCTCATAGCTCCACAGCGTCGTACGGCCGTCTGCCATTACTCCGGTAACGGGCTCCAACTCGGTTGGGCATAAATCAGTAAAGCGGATTGTCCATGTCACTGCGGATAGGTTCTCATCGATCGTTGTACCTTCTTCTCCTTCGCCGGCAGATTCAACCAGATCAACCGGAGTGATCGTGACCGTGATCTCATCTCCCTCAGCAAAATCACTAGAGACATAGATTGCTACGGTTTCATCCATTTCTTCTACCGACAGTGTCTTGGCTTCTGCATCCTCGGGGTCAAAACTTGCATTGCCGTTGATGACCCAGTCTTGTCTCCAGTCGCCATCAATCCGGTCGTAACGCTCGTCTTGCGTCAGTGGATGGTTGTAGTTTTTCTTGTCTTGGTCTTGGATGTAGGTGTAGAGATCGATCTGCGACCCTGGCGATGCGAGCATTTCTCTCGTGAGGGAACCATCGGCCAGGAGACGATAAGGGAGATTTTCCATCACGGCATCCGTAGTTGTCTCCCAAATGAATCCTTCCAAGTCCGCCTCATCTACGCCTTGGATCAGCACCCGTTTTTCGCTGGTGCCGCACTTGGCGATGACCAAGACCTCTTCCCCGATTGCCAAGTCCACGGTGACGCGCGTCCGGCTGTCGCCGGGCAGGCTGTTCGCGTGAGGGACCGGTGTACCGTGTTCGCCGACATAGAGCACCCAGCTTTCGGGAAGATCGGCTTCGGATACAGACGGGTTCGGCTGTGCCGACAACACCACGGCCGTCGCAGCCGCGTCCATGGGGATCCACCAAACCTCGGTTTCAAGATTCTCCGGCCCGGATACGACCAAGTCCTCCAAGAGAAAACCACGGTCCGGGGATAGCGACGCGACTTCGACAACCGCCAACAGATTCGGCTCGTCGGATAGATAGCCCTCGGCGGTCGCAGCGACAGGGTAGAGGTTCGCGGTGTTGAACAACTCGGCTGGGAACGTCGCGTAGCCATCGACGCTGTTGACGGGGTCTGCGTCGATCGGCGTGGTGATGGTGACCTCGACGCCACTCGTGTTGTCGTGCTCGCGGTCGGGGGTCAGGAGTTCGGCGACAAAGCCGGCGTATTCGCCGACGCCGATGGAGGCGGGGCTGGCGACGAGATCGACGAAGCCGGGGGTTTCGGGGTCGGGCGGGGTGTTGGCGTCGTCCTGGATCTTGACTTTGGTCTTGCCCTTTTTCGTGAGTTGGACACGGAGCCGGCCGGGGATCGGGCCTTGGGTGTCGATGACGAACATCGTGGCGTCGATCTTGAACTCGCCGGGGTTGCTGCCCTTGACCAGGACATCGACGTAGGGCTGGCGGGTGATAGCGTAGCCGGCGAAGGCGAAGGTGGTGTTCTCGGCGGCGGGGTCGATGGTGGCGTTGCGGACGTTCCAGATGTAGCCGACGACGGGGTCGGCGGGGCCGTCGGTCACGGCGACGATATCCGTCACGGTAAACGGCAGGTCGGGCGAGACCTCGGGCTGGACGGGGAAGTCGCGGCGGTAGGGTTCGGCCATCCCGTCGCCGGTGTAGAGGAAGGCCAACTCGCCCTCGTCCGGGTCGGTGGGATCGGGATCGTCGGCCGTGACGAACTCGGTCGGCTCGTCCCCGGTAGTGGGTTCGCTCTCGGGGGCGGGCTCACTTCCGGGGGCGGGGGCGTCGGCCTGGGCGAGGGAGCCCGGGCCGGTCGGGAGGAGGAACGCGGCGGCAAGGCAGAGCAGGAGGAGGAAGACGAGCGGGAGCCGGAAAAGGCGGGGAGACGTGGGCATCGGAAGGTTCCTGATCGAAGACGCTGCGGAAGAGAGCCGGATCGGAAACGATCCTAACGCGCGCAGGAGCGAGGGCCAAGGGAAATCCCGGCGGTGATGAAAAAAGAAGTGGATGGTTGGATATAGGGGTTGGGGTACGCCTGCCCGCTGAAGCGCGCAGGCCGGGGGACGCGGTGCAAGGCGGTTGACTGACGATCGCCCGACGCCGAGGCTGCTACAATGACCCGCTGGGCTGGCCGATGAATGGAATCGGGTCTCGCCCGCTTATAGCCTCGGCTCTCCCGGGAAACCGCCTGCCAGATGAACCCGGCCCCTACAAACACGCCCCGCAAACCCAAGCCGCGCACCACGTTCGGCAAGTTCATGATCCGCGGCATGGCGACGCTGCTCCCGGCCGTCCTCACGCTCTGGCTCATCGTCATCGCCTACGGCTTCGTGCGCGACAAGATCGCCGAGCCGATCAACTGGGGGATCCAGCAGGCCGTGATTAAGTTCACCGATTGGCCGATCCCCACCGACGACGACTTCGTCGACGTCTGGGACAATGGGCTCTCGCCCTCGCGGCGCGAATCGTGGGAACTCGAGTCCCGCCAGCAGAGGCGGCAGTTCCAGCGCGAAGAGAACCAGAAGATCTGGACCTACCTCACCGAACGTTTCGGGTCCAACCCCGGCGACCTCGAACAACTCCCGATGCTGCCGACCGACAACCCGGTCTTCGAGGCGACGCTGCGTGCCCGGCGGCTGGACTGGATGAAGGGGCAGCCCGAGATCGTCATCCTCGCCCGGCGGGAACAGCTCCAGAAGCGGTGGGACTCCGTCGCGATCGGCAAGTGGCAGGTGCTCGACCTGATCGGCCTGCTCGTCGCGATCGTGCTGTTCTACTTCGCCGGGGTGTTCATGTCGAACATCGTCGGCAGGCGTCTCAAAGACAAGGGCGAGTCACTTGTCGACCGCGTCCCGCTCATCCGCCGGGTGTATCCGGCGGTCAAACAGGTGACGGACTTCTTCTTCGGCGACAACGACCAGCAAGCGAAATTCAACCGCGTCGTCGCGGTCGAGTACCCGCGTAAAGGACTGTGGTCGGTCGGCCTTGTGACGGGCGACACGATGCGCGACATCCAGGCGCGGATGGGGGTCGAGTGCCTGACGGTGTTCATCCCAAGTTCGCCGACGCCGTTTACGGGCTACGTGATCACGGTCCCGGTCGAGGACACGATCGACCTGAGCCTGACGATCGAGGACGCGCTGAAGTTTGCCGTGAGCGGCGGCGTGCTGATCCCGCCGTCCCAGATGATCGACCGCGGTGCGCCCCAGCTTTTCGAGACACAGCCCGAGCCCGCCGAAGCGCCGCAGACCTTGAACAACGGGCAGCCCGAGCCTGCCACACCGACACCGCCGAGCGATACCTCGGCCTGATTTTTCACTTTCACACCCCCTACCGACCAGGAGAAGGCATGGACATCCTTATCACCGGCCGCCACGTCGAGATCACCGACGCCATCCACACGCACGCGACCGAGAAGGTCGGCAAGCTCGAGCGTTATAACCACCGGCTATCGAAGGTCGAAGCCGTCGTGAGCAAGCCCGACGCCCGCGACTATGAGGTCGAGCTCATCGCCCACATCGACGGCGCCGACCACCTGGTCGCGACCGCCGCCCACGCCGACCTCTACCACGGCTTCGAAGCCGCGGTCAACAAAATGGAACGCCAGCTCACCGACCACAAGGAAAAGCACAAGAGCCATTAGCCCGGCCACCATCGCGCCGGGTCGCTGGAGCCGGGCGGTGCCTGGAAAACCCGGGGTGGGGCCTTCGCCGCCTCCGGCGCTCCGACTGACACGCCCCGCTGTTTCCGCTAAAATGCCCTGCTCGCTCGCCTGAGACGGCTCAGCGGCTATGCCTCTTTTGGAACACACCCGATGAAGCTGTGCGACTTTGTCGTCACCGACGCCATCCTGCCGGACCTGAACGCGACCTCCCGCGACGACGCGATCCATGAGATGGCCGACGCCATGGTCGCCGCCAAGGCCGTCCCCAAGGCGCTGCGTGACGAGCTCGTAAAATCGGTTCTGGATCGTGAGAAGCACGGCTCGACCGGCTTTGGCAAAGGTGTCGCCGTCCCGCACGTCAAGCACGAGAAGATCAAGAAGGTCACCGCCTGCGTCGCGGTCAGCAAGCAAGGCGTCGACTTCAACGCCCTGGACCGCGAGCCGGTCTACGCGATCTTCCTCCTCGCATCGCCCAAGGACAAACCCGAGGAGCACCTGGACGCGATGAACAACCTCTTCGCGAACCTGCAGAACGAGCGTTTCCGCAAGTTCCTCCGGATGGCTGAGACCACCCAGGCCGTCCAGGAAGTCCTCGAAGAAGCCGACGCCGGCCAGTACGCCGGCTGACCCCCCGACGCCAACCCCGACACGCCAAGCCCGGCCCACGGGCGGCCATCACGTCCCCGTCCGACACCTGACCGAAACACGCCCCCTCATGCAAGCCATGCGAACCAAGGTGACCATCCAGAACGAACTCGGCCTCCACGCGAGGCCCGCGATGGCGTTCGTCGATCACGCCTCGCAGTTCGCCTCGACCATCCAGATCATCAAGGAAGGCCAGACCGTCGACGGCAAGAGCATCATGCAGATCATGATGCTCGCCGCGACCAAGGGCACCGAGCTTGAGATCACCGCCGAGGGCCCCGACGCCGAGCAGGCGATCGCGTCGCTGGAGAAGCTGGTCAACGACAAGTTCGGGGAAGACTAAACCCCCACCTCAACACCCCCGCCCCAGGCGCAGGCCGCTCCAGCGGCCGTATCCCTATCCCAGGCCCCACGCCACTCGCTAATGCGAGCGATGTCGCACACGCGAACAATCCTCTTGCGCAGACACAACTGTTACGACGCAACACCCGACCGGCGACGCGTAGCGTCGCGGCTATGACGATCGCGCAATCACGTTCATTGCGGCCGAGCGTTCCGCCACACCCACCCCACCGGGGCCGACAGCGCGTATGCCGTGAACCCAAACGCCAGCGACCACTGCGGGGCGATCATGAGGAGCAGGCCAACGATCGCGTAGGCGGCGACGGTGCCGACCTTCGCACGGTCGCGGATGTAGCGGTTCATGACGTGGGTGTAGGGCAGCTTGCTCACCATCGCCAAGGCCGTGAGCAGCAGGACGGCGACCATGCCGACGGCCGCGGCGTTGTCGAGCCAGTCGGCCTCGATCGCGCTGCCGCCGAAGAAGACGTGCTGGTGCAGGAGCGCGAGCGCCGCGATCGTGCCCGCCGCGCCGGGTGAGGGCAGCCCGCTGAAGATGTTCGGGTCGGCCGCTCGTTTCGCGCGGGCCTCAACCGTGTACCGAGCCAACCGGAGCGCGGCGCACGCGACGTACACACAGCCGATCACCAGCGTCAGTCGGCCGAACATGCCGTCGGCATCGCTCGAGATGTAAGGCACGCCCGCACCAACCAACTGCACCGCGATAAACGCCGGCGCGACGCCGAACGTCACCATGTCCGCCATCGAGTCGAGCTGCTCGCCCAGCTCGCTCGTGCTGTTGGTGAGTCGTGCGACCCGGCCATCGAGTGCGTCGAACACCATGCCGATAAAGATGAACCCAGCCGCGAAGGTCAACGGTGTCCAGTCGAAGGGCAGGTCCGCCTCCGCCGGGCTGCGTGACGCAAAAAACACCGCGACAAAACCGCACAGCACGTTGCCCAGCGTCAGCATCGTCGGCAGCACACTGACCGGCAGCCGACGCACGCGCAGCCGGGGGCGACGCCGCTGCTTCCTGGCCGGTGCATCATCGGCGGTCGGCGTTTCTGCCTCGGACGTGTCGGGGAGCCGTGCAACCATCGGGGTATTGTACGCGGATGCAACCGCCGGGCCACGCCCGGGGGTGTGCGGTGCGTCGCCCGGCCATGCCTCGACGCCCCTGCGTAGTGACGCGACGCCCCCGCGTAGTGACGCGGCGGTTACGGCCGCTCGTCCGCCGGTGCGCCTGCATCGCACTTCTTACACGCCAGCGTCTGCCCCAGCATCGACGCCCGGCCGTCGGCGGTTGTCACCCACTCCCGACACATCATCGGCGGGTCGTGCCGCACATGCTGGTTGTGCCCGCAAGCAAGCTGCGCGACCCAGTGCCCCTCGTCGTCCTGGTGATAGCCGGTGATGGGTTGGTGCATGAAGCGATCCAGAATAGCCGCGTTGCTACGCAACGCCGGTCAGCAGGCAAAGGCCGCGCCTTCCTCCGCGATCTTCGCCATCCCTTCGCGCCAGTAGTCGCGGAACTCCTTTGCCGTCTTCATCGGCTGGACGTTGCGGCGGAGCAGGGGCCAGGGTTGGAGGTGCGGGGAGTACTTCGCGGTGCGGAAGCGGATGGTGTTGATGGCGACGCGCTCGCCGCGGTAGCGCAGCAGGTGTTCGAAGTGATCCAGCACGAGTTGGGCCCGCTCGACGCGTGGCAGCGGCGGCGGGGTCTTGCCAGTCTTGAGGTGGTAGGCGATATCGCGGAAGAGCCAGGGCTGGCCCATCGCGCCGCGGGCGACCATGACGCCGTCGCACCCGGTCTGCGCGATCATCGTCGCGGCGTCTTCGGGGGTCTTGATGTCGCCGTTGCCGATGACGGGGATGTTGGGGTGATGCTTCTTGACGCCATCGACCGTCATCTTGATCCCATCAAGCCGGACGCTGGGGCGGAACTTCATCGCGGTGGTTCGGCCGTGCACGGTGATCATCTGCGCCCCGACATCGCACAGCATGCTCGGCAGCGTGTCGGCAATAATCGACTCGTCGTCCCAGCCCAATCGGATCTTACAGGTCACGGGCACACTGACCGCATCGACCACGGCCTTGGCGATCTGCTGGGCGTTGCAGGGGTCGCACAGGAGCTTGCTGCCGCCGTTCTTCTTGGTGACCTTGTCGACGGGGCAGCCCATGTTGATATCGATCACAGCCGCGCCGTGTTCCTCGGCCCACTGCGCGGCCTGGACGAGGATGTCGAGGTCCGCGCCGTAGAGTTGCATCGCGACGGGCCGGTCCTCGGGCGCGGTTGAGGCGAGCCACATGGACTTGTCGTTTTCTTTCAGCACCGCCTGCGGGCAGAGCAGTTCGGTGCAGGTGAGCCCGACCGCGCCGTAGGTGCCGTCGCCGATGTCGTACTGCGGGTCGCCGAGGTGGCCGGGTTCGCAGGGCACACCCTTGACCGAGCGCACCACGAGCCGGTTCGCGAGGTCGAAGTAACCGGCGACCGGCGCGAGCAGCAGGTTGGTCGGGAGGGTGAGCGGGCCGATCTTGAGCATGACGCATGAATTATAGACGACGGGTCGGGTGCCTCAGCCAAAGGGTGCCACACAGCGTAGCTGTGTGCCGGAGTTCGCGGTCGAGGTCGTATTCGCACATAGCTTCGCTATGTGGCACCCTGCTTTACCCCACATCAAACCGGAACATGCGTTTTCTGCCGACACGCAGGAGGAGCGTGCTGTCAATCGTATCCTCGGCGGTGAGGGTGCGGTTGGGGTCTTCGACCTTGTTTTCTCCCAGGCGGACGCCGCCGCCCTGGATCAGCCGGCGGGCTTCGCTGTTGGACTTCGCCAAACCGGCCCGCACGAGCAGCGCGAGGATGCCGAGGCCGGCTTCAAGCTCGGCCAGGTCGAGCGCGGCGCTGGGGATCGCATCCCCTGTCATGTCGGCCGAGGCGCTGAATGCCTTGGCCGCGGAGTCCTGCGCGGCGCGGGCCTCGTCTTCACCATGCACGAGTTTGGTCACCTCGTACGCGAGGCGGACCTTGCTCTCGTTGATGGCCTTGCCCTGAGCGCTGGCGAGTTCATTCACCTCGTCCATCGGCAGGAACGTAAAGAACCCGAGGAATCGGCCGACGTCGGCGTCGCTGACGTTGCGCCAGAACTGGAAGAAATCAAACACGCTCGTGCGGGTCTTGTCGAGCCAGACGTTGCCCTGCTCACTCTTGCCGAACTTCCCGCCGTCGGACTTGGTCACGAGCGGTGTGGTGAGCCCGGCGAGGTCTGCATCATGCAGGCGTCGCGCGAGGTCGATGCCGATGACGATGTTGCCCCACTGGTCCTGCCCGCCCATCTGGAGCGTGCAGCCGTGGTGCTTGTAGAGGTGGGCGAAGTCGTAGCCCTGCATGAGCATGTAGCTGAACTCGAGGTAGCTGATCCCTTCGCCTTCGCCGGTCATGCGCCCCTTGACGCTCTCCATCGACATCATGCGGTTGACGCTCATGCGTGCGCCGACCTCGCGGAGCATGTCGATCCAGCCCATCGACCCGAACCAGTCGAGGTTGTTGGCGAGCTTGGCGTCGGTCGGGCCGTCGCCGAACCGCACGACCTTGCCGATCTGCTTGGCGATGCACTGGGCGTTGTGGTTGATGGTCTCGGGGGTGAGCATCTGGCGGGCGTCGGTCTTGCCCGACGGGTCGCCGACGAGCCCGGTCGCCCCGCCCACGAGAGCAACGGGTTTGTGGCCGCAGCGCTGGACGTGGGCGAGAAGCATCATCTGGACCAGCGACCCAACATGCAGCGCGTCGGCCGTGGGGTCGAAGCCGATATAGGCGGTGACGGGCTTGCTCAGGCGTTCACGGATCTTGTCGTCGGTGCACTGCGCGACGAGGCCGCGTGACTGCAGGACGTCGAAGAGATTGTCGGTGGTCGTGGTGGTCGTCATAGGGCGAGGATTTTAGCGGATACGGGGGGATGGGCGGCGATTCTGAAACGGCAGACAGTTTTTGGGTGATCGCACCTTCTCGACAACCGCAAGATGCGCCTTGTGAATAGCCGCGATGCTACGCATCGCCGGTCCCCGATCCAGGCCAACACGCTGGGAGACCGCGGACCGGCGTCGCGTAGCGACGCGGCTATCAGCCCGCGCGATTGAGCGTCCACACCCGGCTATCATGCCTCCATGCCCGAAGCAGACGCTACACCGCCCGCCGCCCCCCTGCCGGTCCCCGTGCCGCCCCGACCGCTTTCGCGCATCCAAAACCGCCTGCTGGCGCTCCCGGTCTTCCTCGCCGGGTCCACGGTGCTTGGGCTCGCGGCGTGGATGGACCCCGACGCCAGGGGGATGGGCACGCACCAGCAGCTCGGGCTGCCGCCCTGCTCCTTCGAGCAGGTGACGGGCTTCCCCTGCGCGACCTGCGGTTGCACGACCTCGTTTGCCCACGCGGCCGAGGGCTCGCTGCTCACCTCCTTCATTACCCAGCCCTTCGGCGCGGTGCTCGCCGTCATGACCGCCATGGCGGTGCTCATCTCCGGCTACGCGCTGGTCAGCAACATGCCCTTCGCGCCCGTGATCTACTTCGTCGGCCGCGGCAAAGTCATCGCCGGGTTCATCGTCTTCATGATGCTCGCCTGGGGCTACAACATCCTGCGGCACATGGGCTAGCAAAGCGGCACACCACGATCGCAAAACCAAACACCGCTAGGCCCCGACACCCGCATCCGGTACGATGTCACCCCACCGGATTGAACCTTCCGGCTCGCCCACGGCCTAAACCCCCGACCCCACCCCTCAGGAGCAGGACGCATGGACCTCCGAGCCCGCCTCCTTGTGCTAACACTCTTCGCCGCGACACTCACGCTGGCCGCGTGTCATGAGTCTGTCCACGACCCCAAGACCTATGACCGCGAGGCCCAGTACCTCGGGCTCAACGACCAGAGCGTCGCCGTCATCGTCGCGATGAGCGACCAGACCGAGTACCGCTACCCCGACGCCCGGCAGCAGATCGCACGCGAGATCACCCGCCGCATCGCCATCAGCGTGCCCGGGATCGACGTCGTGAACCCCGACGTGCTGATCCAGTGGCAGGCCGAGAACCCCTACTGGACCGCCCGCCCGCCGTCGATGGTGATCGAGGCGCTCAACGTCGACCGCGTCGTCATGGTCGAGATCGGCGAGTACCGCATGACCGACCCGGGGGATACCAACATCAAACGCGGCGTGATCAGTGGCAACGTCAACGTCATCGAGGCCGACGCCGCAGACCCGGACAACTTCGGCTTCACGCAGTCGGTCCGGCTGTCGTTCCCCGACGAGTTTAGAACCCGCGTCGGGCTGCCCGCCGCGAGCGTCGACGACATCCGGACGATCACCGTCAGCCGGTTCACCGAAGACGTCGCCGGCCTGTTCTACGACCACTCCGTGATCCGCTAACCCGAAGGTGCCGCCGATGATCCGCCGAAGTCCTGCCTTGCTTGTGTTGTTGGCGATGCTGCTCGCGCTGCCCGGGTGTAACCTGATCGGCGCGGCCGCGGTCATCATGCCTAAGCCGCCCGTGCCCGCACAGCACGACCTGCCCGACAAGAAAACACTCATCATCGTCGAAGACCGCGGCAGCATCGTGCGTGACACGTCCGTCGTACGGCAGGTGACCGCCAGCATCCGCGGCGCACTGGAAGATGAAAAAGTCGTTACGGCCGGCTTCGTGCCACAGACTGAACTGACCGCGCTGCAGACCGAACTGGGCGAGGACTACCTGCGTACGTCGCTCGGCGAGATCGCGCGTCGGCTCGGAGCCGAGCAGTTGATCTACGCCAAGGTGGTCGGCTACCAGCTTGAAATGGGCGGCGGGATCTTTCGGCCGATGATGGCGTTCGAGGTCAAGGTCATCGACATGGACCTCGGGGCGCGCTCGTACCCCCGCGCTGTCGATCCGGAAACCGGCATCGTCGAAGGCCAGTCGTTTGTCTCGGTCGTCACCCAGCTCCAACCCCGCAACCGCACCGCCGAGGGCAACGCGGCACGCGCGATCGCCGCACGCGAACTCGCCGACCAGGCGGGGATCGAGATCGCCCGGCTGTTCCATGAGTGGAAGCGCCCCGAGCCCGGCGACCTGCTGCACGACAACCAGCCATGACGCGTGTGCTTCACCTGCTCACCGACGAGCCCGGCACGCCGAGCGCCGCATTGGCCGCACTCGTCGCCGATGTGATTCAGCAGGAGCCGGGCGAGCATCACGCGCTGCTGCGTGGCGGCGAAATGCTGCGCGACGCCGCAAAAGCCGCCGGGCTCAAGCCCTTCACCCTGCTTCCTGATCGGCAGACACCCTGGCCGGGGCTGCTGCCTTGCACGCTGCGCCAGGGACGACTGATCACGCAGTGCGACCGGGTCGACGCATGGACCCCCCGCGCCGCGAAGCTCGCCCGACAGGCAGGCGCCCCGGCCGTGCAGCCGCGCTTCCACCCCGCGAACCTC
Organism: Planctomycetota bacterium; assembly: GCA_039193915.1. Lineage (GTDB taxonomy): Bacteria > Planctomycetota > Phycisphaerae > Phycisphaerales > Phycisphaeraceae > JAHQVV01. The sequence goes on along the minus strand of JBCCWH010000009.1, from coordinate 40,072 downwards.
GCGCGACTCGCCGAGCAGTGCACCGACACGGACCGGCTTGAGACCTGTGACCGCGAAGCAATGCGACGACGCTGGGGGCTCGCCGACAACGACCACGCCGTCGCGATGATCGGCCGCACGCTCGGCGACGCCGACACCGCGTTGGCCGCGCTCGCGGGGGTCATGGTGCAGGGCATCCTCGACGCGCGCGGCAAGGAGGCCGGCCGTCTCGCCCTGATCTGCCACCCCCAGCACCCCCGCCGACGCGAAGCCCAGCGCATGCTCGACAGCGCAGACCACGCATCACTCCTCATCCAGGAACCGAAGCTCGACCAACCCTGGCGGACCTACCCCGCCTGCGATGCCGCGCTGGTTACCGCACCGAGCGCGAGGCCCACGCTCCACGCTTACTGGGCGACACAGGCCGGGCTCCACATCCACACCACGACCGGCCGCCCCAGCGACCTCGCCCAAGCGATCTCCGAGCACCTCGACGCCCAGCGCGGTGCCTCCGTCGCTGTGTGTGTTGAATAGCCGCATCGCTACGCGATGTCGGCGGGCGGTGATGACCATCGTCTCCGCAACGCCCCGGCATCGCGTAGCGATGCGGCTATTGCGCTCGCGCTTCCAAGTGTCGTGGCTCCTATGATGTCACAAGCATGACCGCGAGCCCGACCAGCGCGATGCACGCCGACACGCCGGCCGACGCCTTCCCCGGCGACGACGCCCTGTGCGAGGACTGCGGCTACCCGATCAAAGGCATCCACCCCGCCGGCCACTGCCCCGAGTGCGGCAGCGCCGTCGCCGACTCACACCCGGACCGGCGCAACGGCCCCGCGTTCGACCAACGCCCCGGGCCGATCGGGTATGTGCAGACGGCGTTCGCTGTACTCCGTCATCCCAAACGAACGTTTCGAGCCATGCGTGTGGATGGCCTGCGCCAACCGTGCCGGCGGTATCTTCTCATTAGTGCACTGCTAGCCGCGATGCTCTGGGCGTTTTTCTACATCGCCCTATACCAACACACACACCGTCTACCCAACTACTTTGCGCTGGAAAACAGTGGCTACCGTCTTCTCGTGAATAAGGCACTCATTGGCATCCCGCTAGTCTCGGGGTGCATCGTCATCCTGACCTACATCGAGGTCCTCGGCGTCGCGTGGTTTAGCCGACGGCGCGGCTGGCGGGTGCCGCTGCCTGTCGCAGAACGCATCGCCTGCTACGCCTCGGTCGGCTGGCTTCCCGGGGCGGCGGTACTTGGCTTTGCCATGCACGCCCTGCGGGATTTCTCGCTCCAGAAGCTCATGCGTGAGTATCTGGGCAACGTCGCCAGCGGTGCGGGAGCCAACTACGCCAACGACGCCGCCTGGGTCATCGTCTTCTTCGTCGGCGTCCTCGCCATGCTCGGCTTCGAGACCCTCGTCTGGGTCGGCGTCCGCCAAGTCAAGTTCGCCAACACCCCCGCGCCCGCACCGCCCGATCCGATCGCCCCCGCCGCCCATACCGCCGGCCAACACCACTCGCCCCAATAGCCGCGTCGCTACGCGACGCCGGTGCTTGGTGCGTCTGGGGAACCGGCATCGCGTAGCGACTCGGCTAACAAGACCTGCCATCCCAACCCCCGATCCGCCTCGTGAGCCCCGGTTCACACCGATTGCGCTTGACCCGCTCGCGCCAACAAGACTAAGATGAAACCCGTGGGTGCCAAATGCCCACGCAACGACCTAACCCGGGCACGACTGGAACCCAGACACGGCCCATACAACACCGGCACGATCGGGCACAAACGCCCGGGATGCCGATCAGACGCGGCGGGACCGACACCCCGCGAACGCCCGGCCTAAACCCCGGGCGGGCATAGATTAACGATGCAATTCCGTGACGCCCCCCTGACTCGCTTCGACCCAACACCGGGCAAAACCCCCGACGCGCGACCGATGCGCGCCGACCGTCCTCCGCTGTGCCCAACCCACGCACAGCCGATGCCCCGCCCGACCGCGTCACCGCCGACAATCGCTGATCCCGCCTGATCGCCCCCACCGCCCCGGGAAGGCTTGACCCAAGCCCGACCGGCCCGATCCGTGCCCCAACGCGGCCGCATCCACGCGGCCGACGAAAGGGGCTTTGCAGTGCATACCTCCCTCCTCCCCGTCGCATTCGACACCGGCATACTCGTCGGCGGCGCGGTTGCCGGGCTCATCCTCGGCTCCGTCGGCATGTTCCTGCTCATGAAGGCCACCGGCATCGGCGCGATCAACGCCGCGAAGCGTGAGGCCGAGGGCATCGTCGCCAGCGCGAAAGGCGAGGGCGAGACGCTCGCCAAACAGATCGAACTCGACGCCCGCAACGCCCAGGCCCAGCGCCGCGAACAGCTCGAAAAAGAACTCGACGCCATGCGCGACGAGGTCACCGAGAAGGAACGCCGGCTGACCAAACGCGAGGACAACCTCGACCGCAAGCTCGACATGCTCACGCTCAAGGAGAAGAACGCCGCCGACCTGGAAGCCGAGGTTAAGAAGCGTGAGCAGGCCATCGAGGGCAAGAAAGCCGAGCTGGACGCGATGGCCGCCGAACGCCGCGCCGCGCTGGACGAGTTCCGCCAGGAGCAGAAGAACGTGCTGCTCCGGCTGGCGAACATGAACGAGCAGGATGCCAAGCGCGAGGCCCTCAAGGTCGTCGAGCAGGAGTGCCAGCACGAGGCCGGCCAGCTCATCCAGCAGATCACCGAACGCGCCGAAGAAGAAGCCAAAGACAACGCCCTGAAGATCACGCTCCAGGCGATCCAGCGCTACGCCAGCGACCACACCTCCGAATCGACGACCAACGCGATCCAGATCCCCTCGGACGACATGAAGGGCCGGGTCATCGGCCGCGAGGGCCGCAACATCCGCGCCTTCGAGGCGGCGACCGGTGTGGATGTCATCGTCGATGACACCCCGGGCGTTATCGTGGTCTCGTGCTTCGACCCGATCCGCCGGGCCGTCGCCGCCGAGACGCTCCGCCGCCTGCTCGACGACGGCCGCATCCACCCCGCGCGCATCGAAGAAGTCACCGACCAGGTCCGCGAAGAGATGCAGCAGCGCATCATCAAGTTCGGTAAGGAAGGCTGCATCGAAGCCAACATCCAGGGGCTCCACGGCAAGATCAGCGAGATGATGGGCCGGCTCCACTACCGCACGTCCTACGGCCAGAACATCCTCCAGCACTCCCAGGAAGTCGCCTACCTCTGCCAGGTCATCGCCGAGGAGCTCGGCCTCGACGGCGCGATCGCCCGACGCTGCGGCTTCCTCCACGACATCGGCAAGGCGATGGACCACGAGATGGAGGGCGGCCACCCCGCGATCGGCATGGAGTTCTGCCGCAAGCTCGGCGAGAAAGAAGCCGTCCTCAACGCCATCGGCGGCCACCACGACGACATCCCCCACACCACGCCCTACACCGCGATTGTCATGGCCGCCGACGCGATCTCCAGCGCCCGGCCTGGTGCTCGCCGCGAGACGCTGGACCGCTACGTCAAGCGCCTCGAACAGCTCGAAGGCATCGCCACCGACATGAAGGGCGTCCGCGAGGCCTTCGCCATCCAGGCCGGCCGCGAGGTCCGTGTCATCGTCGATCCCCAACGCGTCGACGACGCCAACTGCAACTTCATCGCCCGCGACATCGCCAAACGCGTCAGCGAAGAGATGACCTTCCCCGGCGAAATCAAAGTGACGGTCTTACGCGAGATGCGCACCGTGGAGTTCGCGCGGTAAATCCCCTTCTTCCGCGTAGCTAAACGAACAGACCGATTGCTCTGCTTCTTTCGCAAGCCTGCAGGCGGCAGACCCGGCTTGCCCAAGCCTGCAAATCGCCTATCGGATAGAGTGGTGGCATGCTCAGAGGCTCCGGCGGGTCACGCCCAAGCAAACCGATGTCGCTGCTCTCGGTCGTTGCCATGATCGGCGTCCTGGGGGTGGCGCTGGTCGCGTTCACCGGCGGACCCCAAGCGGCACTACCCTGCTTCATCGTGCTCTTCGTTTTGATGGCTGTCGGCGGCGTCATGTATCACCTCGCCAACGCCTTCTCGGAAGATGGGGTCAATACCGAAGAGTTCGACTTCCGAGTAAGCGGCGACACGCCCGATCACAGTCTGCAAGATAAACAAAACGCCCCCGACTTCGCCGACCGGCTTCGTGATTTAGAACAGCTCCGCGCCGATGGCCTGATCGACGAGGCAGAGTACCAGGCCAAACGCCGTCAGATCATGGACGATGACTGGTAAGACAGGTGCCCCGCCACGGGTAGTACAATCGCAACGCTCCTCTGTGGCCTAGGGCATACAATCAACGGGCGTGCTTCTACTTGCTGTCATCTGCGAAATCTGCGGCCAAACAAGATTGGCGATCAACATGACCCCCCCCCACGACACCCTGCGATGCCCGGCCTGCCACACCCAGATGCAGCATGGTTACCTCCCCGTCTCCGACGGGCTACACTTCGTGCGCGGCGACGGCAAGGCTTCGAACGCCTTCGCCGAGGACCTCCCCGGGACACACGCCGTCATGCGCAGCAACCGCCTGCTGGCCTGGCGGTGCAAGGCCTGCCAGATGGTCGTCTTCAAGTACGGCCGCGACAACGCCAAACACATCGAACGCATCACCGCGATCGATGACGCCGCCGCCGAAAGTGATAGCGACCCCGCCTCTGCAGAATCCGAGGATTGATACCGGCCGCATAACCGCTACAAAACGTCGGCACACCCGGGCAAAACACACGAATCCCCGGGCTTATCACGCGAAACCATGTTATTGCTGGATCGCGTTTGCCATCCGCCCGTTGATAACGATAGCCAACCCGTTGACAGGGCGGCGATCGATCGATGCGCGCGCAATCCACCAGCCCGGCCTTCCACCTCCCCGGCCTCGAGCCGCTCGAGCCACGGGTGCTGCTCTGCGCAAGCAACGCGATCACCGCCGTCCTTGCGAGCGCACTTGACGCGTGGTGGCGGTTCGACGAAGTCGGCGTGACGACTATCACCGACGACTCCGGCAGCGCGAACTCGCACACGGGCACACTCAACGGCGCGGCGACCGTCTCCGCGCTCGGCCTCTGCGGCGGCGCAGCAGTATTCACCGGCGGCGAGATGAACGTCGCGAACCACAGCGATATCAACCTCGATACCCATACCCAGCGCACCGTCGCGCTCTGGTTCAATGCGGACGATCTCAATGCCCCGGGCAGGCAGATGCTCTACGAGGAAGGCGGCGGTACCCGTGGGCTGAACATCTACATCGAGAACGGCCAACTCGTCGTCGGCGGATGGAACCGCGCCGAAAGCGGCTGGCAAGGCACCTGGCTATCGACCGACGCGATCGTGGCGGGACACTGGCATCACGTCGTGCTCACGCTCGACGGCGGGCCGACCACACAGCCCGGCGCGCTGCACGCCTACCTCGACGGCCAACTGTTCGCCAGCGGCGAGGGCTCGCAACTCTGGCCCCACAGCGGCGACATCACCCTCGGCGGCATCGGCGACACGCGCTTCCCCGACGGCAGCGGCGGCGCGGCAGCATTCCTGGGCCACATCGACGACTTCCGGATCTACAACCGCGCATTGTCAGCCCACGACATCGCCGTCCTCAGCGGCCGGTACAACGAAGGCGCGGCGATCAAGCTCGCGACGACCTGGCGCGACAGCCTGATCCCCGAACGCGCAGCGCCTATAGCCACTACGCAATCCGACGCACTCAACCATCCAGCCTTAGCCCAACAGCCCGAAAGCCCTGGCCAAGGCATCAACCTGCACGCCACCGCAGACACCGATCCAGCCCGGAGCAGCGCTTTTGCTGCGCCGGGCGTTGATGAAGCACCGCCGACACCGGCCGCGGCCCCCGGCGACCAAACACCGCCCCCCGAACCACCGGCGACCACCAACGCACCGACTGCGGCAAACGACAACACCCCGCTACCGGTCGACTCGGCCACTCACTCCGCCGACGCGGCTGACGATGAAGCCGCCGTAACGGACGAGGAGCCGCAAGTCGCCGAAGTACCGACCGATGACAAGCGCCACCCTCCATCGCCTGAACGCCGGAAAGACGTCGCACCCAAACCCACGCCAGCGTCCATGAAAGCCACGCTCGCACGCGACGACTGAGTGATGCCTGATGACCCGGCTTGCGGCCAGCCGACTCGATCTAGGCTGCGCTGGCACATTCGCCGCATCGGCCGTAGAGCATGACCTCGTGCCCCGTCAGCTCAAACCCCGGCGGACACAGGTTCTTCATCGCCCCCGGGCACCCTTCGACATCGAACACCTTGCCGCAGCCGGTGCAGTGGAAATGGTGATGGTGCGCCAGGCCCGCGAGCTCGTAGCGGTCCGGCTCGCCGGGGACCTGGACCGGCACGAGGAACCCCTCATCCACCAGCGCGTTGATCGCTCGGTAGACCGTAGCCGTCCCAATCGACTCGACCGACTGCTGGGCTGACTCGTGGGCCTCCGCCACCGTTAGGGGCCGGCCCGCCGACTCGAAAACCGCTTGCACCGCTTGCCGTTGGCTGGTTTTTCGCTGTGCCAAAACTGCCCCTTGACTGATATTGATAACTCGTTATCATTTCGGCATGGACCGCCCCATTGTACCCGCCATGCCGAACGCCACCCCGACGCCGCGCAGCGAACAGGCCCGTGGGTTCACGCTGATTGAACTGCTGGTGGTCATCTCGATCATCGCACTACTCATCGGCATCCTCCTGCCTGCACTCGGCCGGGCCAGACAATCCGCCCGCGCGATGCAGTGCCTCAGCAACATCCGACAGATGCAGATCGCTCACACGGCGTACCTCGTCGATAACGACGGCCAACTCATCCAAGCCAACCTCGCCCACGGTGGGATCAGCCACGGCAGCTTTGACCCATGGTTCGTCACGCTCGCCGAAGACTACGGGACCGACGTCTCTTCCCGCTCCCCGCTCGATGACAGCCCGCACTGGGGGCCGGCGCCCACAGGCGAACCGATCCCCGGCGCTCCGGCGACACAACGGCGGGTCACCAGCTACGGCATCAACAACTTCCTTGACCGAACCACGAACCCGTGGGGGCCGGGCTACGACACGACCTGGCAGGGGTATCACTGGGACCAGGTCGAGCGCCCCTCCGCAGTCGTGCACTTTCTGATTATGGCGTACACCGGCGACTATGCCGGCGCAGATCACCCACACGTCGAGAGCTGGCTGGAGCACCCGGACCCGGCATACAAAGCCTCGACCCAGGTCCAGATCAATGCTGTCAGCGGCGCAGCCGCCAGCGACAGCGCCGTCAGCAACTGGGGATACCTGGATGGCCATGCCGAAGCCCAGGCCTTCGGCGAACTGGTGACAGACATCGACAACAACAACTTCGACCCTTGGAAAGCGCGCTAACCCAGCCCGCTGTTACCCGATCAACCGCCCCGACACTGCCGATCTGCTGTTTGGATCAGCATCACAAAACAAGAGAGAGACGAAAGATGAAAACCGCCCCACTACTCGCACTGACACTCACCGCTTCCGCAGCGATCGGCAGCAATGCCGTGGCGCAACACGCCGACGGCCTGCTCGCGGTCGACCCAAGCGGCAATCTTGTCACCGGCCAATACGATTTTGAAGACGGCACGGTCCTCAACGTCGAAACCCAGATCTACGAAGGCGAGTTTGAGGGGCCTTTCTCCGGCGTCTGGACCACCGACGAGCCCGGCTTCAACGCACTGGCCGGCAACACCGGGCTCCCCGCGGGCTACACGACCCTCCCCGGTTCGACCTCCGTCACATTCGACGCCAACGCGATCACCATCGGCACCGACACCGCCAACCTCTGGCACTGGGACGGGACCGGCGCCGTCAGCTTCTCGGCCGTAGCCGCCCCGACGGTCTTGGAGATCTCGAAATCTCCGACCGCGGTTTTTTCGACGATCCTTGACGGATCGGCCTCGGGGGTTGCCGGGTTCGAGATCGAGACAACCTCGGCTGACGGGTTCCTCCACAAGCACCTCGACTTCAGCGTGTACAACACCGACGACTCGGCACCCGCCACGGGCTTCTACCTCTGGTCGCTCACAATCAACGCAGGACCCGGGCTCCAGACTAACCCGCTCTACTTCGTGCACGGCCTGGGCATCGACAATGAAGACGCCCACGAAGCCGCGATCGCCTACGTCCAGTCCGACGTGGTCCCCGAGCCCGGCAGCGCACTAGCTCTGCTCGCCGGCGCAGGGCTGCTGGCCGCCCGGCGTCGTCGCTGAGTTCGCTCGCGGTTCTTGCAGTACGTTGATGCGGCGGAGGAGCCGCATCAACGTTTCTACGCATCATCTATCACAGGGTTCTAACGATGAGTGCCAGCCACACTTTGCAGCTACCCGCCAAGCCAACTACGACCGCAGACCGCCCCTGGCTGGATCGCTTCGGGATTGGTGCGTCAGTCGCCTGTGCCATCCACTGCCTGGTCGCGCCGTTCCTGCTGTTGCTTCTGCCTACGCTCGGGTCGGTCTGGTCTGCCCCGTGGGTGCATTGGGTGATGGCGGTCTTCGTCCTGCCCTTGGCGATGCTGGTGGTGTACCGGGGCTATCGCCGACATCGTCGGCGCTGGGTTTTAGTCGCAGCCGTGTTCGGTGCGGCGCTGGTCACGGCCGGTCTGGTCGCGCCGTACATCAACGACCGCCCGCTGGTCCAGGCCCCGGCCCCCGCGTTCCTTGCCAGCCTGGCTGGGCCGACGAATACCGCGCCGACCGCCGGGGGGCACGCGGCCTGCGCCCAAGGCTGCTGCCCGACGCTGGCCGTCAGCGAGACCGGCACGGCGACGCTGGGCCTCCCCGCCGGCGGGCTGCTGACCATCCTCGGCAGTGTGATGCTAATCGCCGGCCACTCCGGCAACATCCTCGCCTGCCGTTGTTTCTCGCGCCGCGGTGACACCGAAGCATCTGGCTGTGGCTGCCCGGCCTGACTACTCCCCAGGCGGCAATCCAACACACACCACACACCATCCGCCCTAACATGGTGGGCTTTGTCGGCGTCGCCGGCGAACTGAAAGCCGGAGCCCACCCATGACCGCCTATCACGCTGAAGAATCGCGCTACGACGACCGACACGACGGCTGGTTCCGCCGATGCGGCACCTCCGGGCTCTGGCTGCCCGCGGTATCGCTGGGCTGTTGGCACAACTTCGGCGAGGCCGGGCGCGACTCGGGCCGACACGCCGACGAGGCCGGCATGCACGCCAACTGCAAGGCGATGCTGCACACCGCCTTCGACCACGGCGTCACCCACTTCGACCTCGCCAACAACTACGGCCCCCCACCGGGCAGCGCCGAAAGCCGCGTCGGCCGCATCCTCAAAGACGACTTCGCCGCCTACCGCGACGAGCTTATCATCTCCTCCAAGGCCGGCTGGGATATGTGGCCCGGGCCCTACGGCAACTTCGGCTCACGCAAACATATCCTCGCCTCGCTGGACCAGTCGCTTTCGCGCCTCCAACTCGACTACGTCGACATCTTCTACTCCCACCGGCCCGACCCGACCGACACCCCGCTCGAAGAAACGCTCGGTGCGCTCGACACCACCGTGCGCAGCGGCAAGGCGCTCTACTGCGGGATCAGCATGTACCCCGGCGAACGCACCGAAGAGGTCCTGCGCGTCTGTGCCGACAACGGGCTGGTCCGACCGATCATCCATCAGCCCAACTACTCGATGCTCGACCGCTGGATCGAGCGCGACCTGCTGGGTGTCACGGACAAGGCGGGGCTTGGCGTGATCACCTTCAGCCCGCTGGCGCAAGGGCTTTTGACCGACAAGTACCTGGACAAGGTGCCCAGGAACTCCCGGGCGGGCCACGCCGACGGCTACCTCGACCAGGACCGCATCACACCCAAGCTGCAATCCCAGCTCAAGAACCTCGCGACGATCGCCCAGCGCCGCGGGCAGACCCTCGCGCAGATGGCGTTGGCGTGGACCCTGCGCGACCCGCGTGTCACATCGACCCTGATCGGCGCGAGCCGGCCCGAGCAGATAATCGAGAACCTCAAGGCCGCCGAGCAGACCGCCTTTGACCCGCAGGAACTCGCGGCGATCGATGTGGCCCTGGCGATGTAAGGCTACGACATAGGCATCTTCTGGTCTGCCGTCTCCGGGTGCCACACAACTGCCCGCGGGGCTGCTGTGTGCGGGGCCGTGCAGCGATTCGAGCGATCTGCACACAGCAGGCCTTCGGCCAGTTGTGTGGCACCCGTTCTTGGTAGGCGCACGCCAAGCAAAAAAACGCCGCCCCGTGAAGGGCGGCGTTTTCGCGTTGCATCATTGCGTGGGGTGTGCTCGGCTTAGAACACCTGGCCGCCGCCCTGCATCTGCCCCATCATCTCTTCGAAGGCAGGCCCCATTTCTTCAGCCGCATCGAAGAACTCCTGGCCTAAACGCATGCGGAGGGTCTCGCCGCCGTCGTCACTGCTCATCGCGAGGTGCTTGAAGAAGCTTGCGATGGTTTCTTCGCTTGGTGCGTTGTCGAACTCGGCCATCTGCATGCCGAGCATGCCCTGGCCAAGCATCAGGATGCCGTTGAACGAGTTGAGGAACTGGCTGCCCAGCTCCTTGTCGGCGAACGCCATGGCCACATCGACCTCGACGCCTTCGTCGGCCACGAACACGGAGAGCGCCGCGGTGTCCATCCCATGCAGCGGCTGAAGGACGCCGGCGATCATCGCCATCTGCGGGTCGTCGGCTTCCATCATCCCGTCGAGCATGTCGCGGGCGTTGTCGTCCATGCGGTAGACGACGGTGATCGGTGCTTCGGTACGCTCGGCAAGGTGGGCGTTGAAACGGGCGGCGTCATCGGCGTTGCCGGTCTTGGTGACCGCTTCGGCACCGTCCATGCTGACGGCCAGCCAGCCGTCGGCGTATTCATCCATCTCGATCGCGGTGCCGTCAGCCATCCCGGCAACGGCTTCCTGCAGCGCTTCGGCGTCGTAACCCTCGCCGACCTTCACCAGCGCGCTCATCGGCGGCATGCTGTCCATACCGTCAGGCATCGCCATCAGCAGGGCAATGCCCTCGCCGCCTGCCTCAACAAAGGCGTCGCGGAAGTCTTGCATCTGCAGGATGCCACCCGCGAGATCGCCCATGGGAAGCCCGGCGCCGTCCAGCATCGGGCTGTTGGACAGGCCGTCCATCAGCTCGCCTGCGTCGGCGATCATGTCTTCATCAACCAGGGTCAGGTCGACCCAGACCACCAACGCGGTCTCTTCCGAGACGGCCGTCTCGGGCACCTCGGCCACCGCGGGCCGGGCAAGCATGACGACGGCGAGCATCGCCATCAGGAGGGTCGAAAAACGTCGGGACAATACGGTCATCAAGGGGCTCCAAAAAAACGGTGGTCTATCGGGTACACAGGGAAAACAAGGCATTGTAGCCGGCCCCCTCCGGGCGGCGACAACGTCGAAAAGACTACCGCCCTCAGGGGGCCGGGTTGCAGGGTCTCATGCAGAAACATGGACGGCCACGTTTTTAGCCGAACCGCTACGCGGTGCCGGGGCGCTACGTGGACAGGGACCGGCAGCGTAGCGGTGGGGCTAAAAACCGAAGGCGGAATTCGCCTGTGATCCCGCCTTACACGACACCGCCGAAGCGACGGACCCGGCCCTTAAACGCGGCGAATGCCTTGTGCAGTTCCTGCACCGTAAAATCGGGCCAGCAGGCCTCGGTCACGTAAAGCTCGGCGTAGCTGAGCTGCCAGAGCAGGTAGTTGCTCAGCCGAAGCTCGCCGGCGGTGCGGACCAGCAGGTCGGGGTCGGGCAGGCCAGCGGTGTAGAGGTGGTCGGCGACGGTGGCTTCGGTGATCTGGCCGGGCGCTAAAGCACCCTCGGCCGCCTTCCGGGCGATCGCGCGGACGGCGTCGGTGATCTCGGCCCGGCTGCCGTAGTTGATCGCCAGCGCGAGCGTCAGCCCGTCGTGCTTCGCGGTGTCTTCGGCCATGCCGTCGAGCGCATCGAGCACACGCTGCGGCAACCCCTCGCGCCGACCGATCTGCACGAGCTTGACGTTGTTGTCCATGAACAGCCCGCGTTCGGACTGCAGGTACGAGACGTACAGGTCCATCAGCACATCGATCTCGTCCTGACTACGCGTCCAATTCTCGGTCGAGAAGGAGTAGAGCGTCAGCGCTTCGAGGCCGAGCTTCGCGCATTCGGTCACGATCGGGCGTACCGCCTCGGCCCCCTGCTTGTGGCCGTAGCTGCGGTTCTTCCCACGCGCCTGGGCCCAGCGGCCGTTGCCGTCCATGATGACAGCGAGGTGCTTAGGGAGGAGAATCTCTGAACTCGAATCTCGAATCTCTGATTTGGTCATCCACACACCCTCTTCATACTGCTAAAACTGATCCAGATTCGAGATTAGAAATCCGAGATCAGAGATCCCTGTTATCCGATTGCCGTCTGGTCGCGTTTGGGCCCGACGCTCGCAAGCACAACGGGGACGCCGAGGAAGTCGGCGACAAAGCCGAGGTACTTGCGGGCGTTGTCGGGCAGGTCGGCGAGGGTGCGGCACTGATCGACCGGCCCTTCGAAACCAGGGAGTCTTTCATAGACTGGCTCGACACGGGCGAGCATCTCGCTGCACGCGGGGAAGTGGTCGATGGGCTTGCCGTCAAGCTTGTACCCGACACAGCACTTAAGCTCGGGCAGGTCGGCCAGGACGTCGAGCAACATGACGCAGAGCACGGTCGCGCCGCTGACGCGGGTGGTGTAGCGCAGCGCGACGAGGTCGATCCACCCGCAGCGTCGGGGCCGGCCGGTCGTCGTGCCGTACTCGCGGCCGACTTCGCGGATGCGTTCGCCGGTGGCGTCGGTGAGCTCGGTGGGCATCGGGCCTTCGCCAACGCGGGTCTGGTAGGCCTTGGCGATGCCGATGATGTTGGGGACCTGGTGGCCGGGCGTGCCCGTGCCGGTGTGGGCGCCCAGCGACGAGCAGTTCGACGAGGTCACGAACGGGTACGTGCCGTGATCGATGTCGAGCAGCGTCGCGTTGGCACCCTCGAAGAGGATGCTCTTCTTCGCGTCGGCGGCCTTGTGCAGCATCGACGCGGTGTCGGCCACCATCGGGCCCAGGACGGCCATGTGCTCCTGGGTAGTCTTGATAATCGCGTCGGCGTCGAAGGGTGTGAAGTCCCGGCCGTGCGCCTTGGCAAGTGAGCCGAGCGTCGTGTTTTTGAACGCGACGACGCGCGTGATCGCGTCGCGCATCTTCGCCTCATCAACCAGGTCGCCCATGCGGATCGCGTTGAGCCGCAGGGCCTTGTCGGCGTAGCATGGCCCGATGCCGCGCCCCGTCGTGCCGATCGGCGAGGCGCTCGTCTCTTCGAGCAGCTTGTCCTCGTAGGGGTGCCAGGGCAGGACGACATGCGCCCGGTCGCTGATGGCGAAGGTCGTCGCATCAACGGTGATGCCGCGCTCGCGCAGGCCGAGGATCTCCTTGACGAGCTGAGCGGGGTCGATAACGACACCGTTGCCCAGGACGTTCATCTTGTCGCCGTAGAGCATGCCCGACGGGATGAGATGGAGCTTGTAGGTCTCATCGCCGACGACGACGGTGTGCCCGGCGTTGGCCCCGCCGTTGTAGCGGGCGACGAGGTCGTACTCGGCCGCGAGCATGTCGACAACCTTGCCCTTGCCCTCATCGCCCCACTGGAGCCCGACAATCGTCGCGTGGCCGGGGGAGAGCTGGAGCTTATTGCGGACAGGGGAAATCACGGTCTGGGCGGAGGTCATCGGAGGATTCCAGGGCCTGGGTTAGCTGCGGGCCAAGGGGTCGATTATAGCCGATCCCGTTGCCACTTGATCGGATCAAGCGTGCTCGCTTTCCCCCTACTACTCCTCCCCCTTCACGTCCAGGCGATGCACAAGGTGAGAGGCCAGCATACTGACAACCACCGACGTGGCGAAAGCATAAAGCCCCCACCCGACCGTGATGCGTGTCCCCCCAGGCAGGCCCTTGATCGCGATCACGATCACCGCAATCACCATAACATCGAGCATCGAGAACTTGCCCGCATGATGCGTGACCCAAAGCGCTACGCCGCCGGATTGGCCAAGCTGCACCCGTGTCATCCCCCACCACAGCGTCGCGAGCTTTGCCGCCGGGAACACCACCGAGAAGGCGAATAGCAGGACCCCGATCGCCGGGCTCTCGCCGCGCATGAGTTCAAAGATGCCGCCGAGGATCGAGTAGGTTGTCGTCGCGGCCAAGTCGGGCTTGAACCACTTCACCCATGAGGTGTACTGCCCGAAGTCCGGGTGGATTGTCATACACGGCGCGACCAGCCCGATCCCAAGGAGGACGGACGCCAGCACCAGCAGCCCACGGACCAGGCGTGGAGATCGCATCATGGCGCGGTCGCCGCCTCGACCAGCTCGCCCACGGGCAGCGTGTGATCGATCAGCCGAACAACGACACGCTTCACCGCCTGAGTCTCGGACGCCTCAAACGCCAGCTCATTATCCCCGGGCGACATCTCACCCAGCCGGAGCGTGATCGTCCCGGCCTCGTCCTTGTCACCGACATCCGCGTCCCAGATGTTGAGCACGACCTCGGTGTCCGGTGTGACGTGGATAATCGCCGCGTCCACCGAGCTGCCCAGGTCGACCTGCCCACTGAGGATCGCCGACTTGAGATCAAGCGACAACGCATCCCACGAAGCGATGAGTGTGTCCTTGCGTTCCTTGCCCTCGAAGACCACGTTGCCCTGCCACTCCAGCTCGTAACGAATGTCGGGCGCAGACCCGCCGAGCCGGTCCCAGTCTTCACCGCCGGGCCGCTGCGGGTAGAGCTCAATCATCCGGACTAGCACGTAATAGTCCTTATCAACCTGAACGAACGCGCGGTCATCGGGCTCGGCGTCGGGTGTCTCTGCACCGCCCCCAAACAGGAAAAATGAACCTGCCGCCGCCGCGATCAGAACTAGCGGGATCAACGCGCCCAGCCAGGCGAAGCTGCGTTTGGGTGCCTGGGTTGTGTCGGTTTTGTCGGCCATGTGTACACACTCTAAAGACAACGGAGGTTGCAGGTGTGAGAGAATCCCGAACTGCATTTGCAAACCCTCACACCCCGAACGACACCCCCACCGCCTTGGCGGCGGCGATCATCGGGTGGTCCAGCGGGACGGTGCGCTGCTTGCCTGCGGCGGCGGTGAGGGATTCGTGGGTGACGTCCCGGCCGTGCATCACAACCAGCCGGCTCTTCTGGCCGGACATCAAGACCTCGACGGCCTTGTGCCCAAACTGCGTGCCGAGGATGCGGTCTTCGGGGACGGGTGTGCCGCCGCGCTGGACGTAGCCAAGCACGGTATTGCGGGTCTCGATGCCGGTCTTCGCCTCGATCTGGTCGGTCAGCACCCGGCCGATGCCGCCCAGACGGATGGGGTCCGGGCTGGCCATATCCACCTTCTTGACCACGCGCTCGCCGCCCTGTGGCTTGGCCCCCTCGCTGACGCAGATGATCGAGAAGCGTTTGCCGTGCTCGCTACGATCGGTCACACGCTGGCAGACGGCCTCCAGGTCGAAGTCCATCTCGGGCAGCAGGATGATGTCCGACCCCGATGCGACCCCGGCGTACAGCGCGATCCAGCCGGCGTTTCGCCCCATCACCTCGACGACCATCGCGCGGTGGTGGCTCATCGCCGTGGTGTGGATCCGGTCGATCGCCTCGGTCGCGGTGTTCACCGCTGTGGCGAAGCCGAAGGTGACGTCCGTGCCGACCAGGTCGTTATCGATCGTCTTGGGCACACCGATACAGGTCACGCCCTTCTCGACAAAGTTCTGCGCACAGGCCATCGTCCCGTCGCCGCCGATGACGACGAGTGCGTCGATGCCGTGCTGCTCGAGGTGGCCCAGGCAGCGGTCGGTGACGTCGATGTAGTCGTAGCCGCTGCCGTCGGCGCGCGGCACGGCGAAGCGTGCGGGGTTGCACTTGTTGTTCGACCCGAGGATCGTCCCGCCACGCGTCAGGATGCCGGAGGTCGCGGCCTCATCGAGCGGGCGCATGCGTCCTTCGACCAGCCCGAGAAAACCATCTTCGATCCCGATGACGTCGAGCCCGTAGTCATAGATCGCAGTCTTCGTGACCGCGCGGATGACGGCGTTCAGGCCCGGGCAGTCCCCCCCGCCGGTGAGGACGCCGATACGTTTGATGTCTGTCTGGTTGATTCCACTCATGGCAGGGATGATAGCGGGTTGGGATTCAATGCACCGGCGTCGCGTAGCGACGCGGCTATTGGCGCGGCAACTCATCGACGTCTTAGCGTGCGAGAATAGCCGCACCGCTACGCGGTGCCGGTCCCGGGGTCAGCGTAACGTTTGCGGTCTTCATCGCGTAGAAAAAACAAACCACGATGCGATGGCAGGTACTGCCTGATCAAATAGATAAAGTGCTCCTCATCCTTGACCTGCTTGCGTGAACTGTTCTTGACGAGCCACTCTCGCTTGCCGAAGGTTTTGTTGAGTGTCAGCGAAACGGATGTACGGAGACTTCGGCGGATGGAATCCCACTTTCG
The DNA here is from genome assembly GCA_039193915.1 of Planctomycetota bacterium. GTDB lineage: Bacteria > Planctomycetota > Phycisphaerae > Phycisphaerales > Phycisphaeraceae > JAHQVV01. The sequence continues at coordinate 23,554 of JBCCWH010000009.1, read as the reverse complement.
ATCGTGATTCCAACTCACCAGGACGTGGAAATGGCTAGGCTCGGTAGCGATCGCGTGGATCGTCGCTTCTATGCAGGGACCGGCGTCGCGTAGCGACGCGGCTATGGCTTCCTGTTGATCATGCGTAAAAAGAACCGTTGGATGCTTCTGCTTAGCTCGATAGTTCGAAGCCATCGCGTCGTCTTTGGGCTTGAGGCCCTTCGCTCGATGCACATACCCCTTTGCCTTGTCGGGCATCCAAGTCCCGTGCGCGTGGAATGTGAAGAGGTAGCATGGCATGTGCGAATCCCGCGGAATCGGATGTGCTCCCGGCACCGCGTAGCGGTGCGGCTATGTGCCCTACAGAAGACGCGATCTCAATAGGTGCAGTAGCCGCGTCGCTACGCGACGCCGGTGCCTTGCGTACCGCCCTACCCCGACAGCTCCACCGACGCGATCTTCAGGACGCCTGGGGTCGCTTTGAGTTGTGCGACCAGCGCTTCGCTGGGCTGGGCGTCGGTCTTGAGGACCATGAGCGCCGTCGCTTTGCCGTCGCCGGTGTCGCGTCGGCTGATGGTCATGTCGGCGATGTTGACCTCCGCCTCGCCGAAGGCCGAGCCGATGCAGCCGATCATGCCGGGCATGTCTTCGTTCTGCAGCGCGACCATGTGGCCGTGCGGCGTCATATCCATGTGGTAGCCGTTGATCTCGACGACGTGGGGCTTGAGGTCGTCGTAGACCCGGCCGACGATCCGGCGGACACGGTCCTGCTTGTGCGTGTTCGCATCGGTCGCGCCTTCGGGGCCGTGCACCTCGAGCGTGAGCTGCGGGCCCTGCTCGGTGGGCTCGTCGACCACCGCGACACGCGACTTGATCCCGCGCGACTCGGCGACGTTGGCGACGTTGATCATATTCACCGGCTCGTCCAGGTGCCCACGCAGCAGGCCCACGAGCGCCGACCGCTCCACCGTGCCCGCGGCCTTGGCGAGTTCCTTCCCGGCCAGCTCGATCCGGACCTTGGCGATCCCGCGCGTGATCATCGGGCTGATGAGCATCGCCATGCGCTCGGCCAGGTCGACGAACCCATGCTGCCGGGCGTCGAGGTCGACCCGCAGGCCGCCGGCGTTGACCGCGCCCTTGATGCCTTCGCCGCGCAGGTAGGCCATGCTCGCCGCGGCCGCGTCACTGCTCACCGCGACCTGCGCCTCCTGCGTCGAAGCGCCAAGGTGCGGGGTGCACAGCGCCTTGGGGTGCGAACGCAACGGCGCATCCTCCGGCGGCGGCTCGCTGGGATACACATCGACTGCCGCCCCACCGCAGCGCCCGTCGTCCAGTGCCTTCACCAGAGCGTCTTCATCGACCACCCCGCCGCGCGCCGCATTCACGACGTAGACGCCCTTGCGGCAGAGGTCGAACGTCTCATCGTTCAGCATCCCACGCGTCGCGTCGTTGAGCGGGACGTGGAACGTCAGCACATCCGCCTCGGGCAGCATCGCATGAAAATCGTTGTACATCTTGACACGGCCGTCCATCGCAGACGGGCTGTTGTACATCGGGTCGAACGCAACAACATCCATCCCAAACGCCAGGGCACGCTCGGCCATCGTCTGCCCGATGCGGCCAAAGCCCACGACGCCGAGCGTGAGCCCGCTGAGCTGCCGGCCCTTGAACTTCGCGCGGTCCCAGCCGCCGGCGGACATCGTCTTGTACGCCGGCCCGATGTTGCGTAGCAGCGCGATCATGAGCGCGAAGGCGTGCTCGGCCGTGGTGATCGTCGAGGCCTCGGCCGTGTTGACGACGAGGATCCCCTTCTCCGTCGCCGCCGCGAGGTCGATGTTGTCGACGCCGACGCCGGCCCGGGCGATGACCTTGAGGTCGCCGGGGTGTTCGAGCACTTCGCGGGTGACCTTAATGCCCGAGCGGACGATCATCGCGTGGATGCCGCCCTTGGCGAGCATCGCGCCGTACTCCGCTTCGGAAAGTCCGGGCTTGTTGATCAGCTCGGCATCGGGCTGGGCGTCGATCCAGTCGAGCCCCTGCTGGGCGAGCTTGTCGGCGGCGAGGATGGTGAAGGTCTGGGTTGCGGTCGCTGGGGTCATGGCGTGCCTTTTCGTTCTCGTTCTCGTAATCGGCCATCGTAATCGAATCAGACCCTGGACGGCGGAGCCAACTGAGTCAACATCTGGACAACCCTAATCAACATCCCCTTTCCCTCCACGCCAGCCGCAGGCGTGATCGCCCCTGTCGCAACCAGGACATTAATTGTTGCGGCCGATTCCATTGCTGAACCACGTGCGATTTCAAAGTACCGGCGGCGATCGGCACCTTGTCGCTTCCCGTTACCCTCGGCAATGTTCTGGGGGATCGATTGAGAGGAGCGAAGTATCTGATCACGCGGATGACGATCCGGACCCGTTAGGTCGGCGGCCACCCTGGATGTCCAAGCAACGAACTCGATCGAAATCCGATAGACATCTAGACGCTCGTGGTCAAACTGCTGCATCGGCAGCCCCAGCTTTCGATTACGAATAACGAGAACGAGAACGAGAACGAACAGTTGCTTGGCTAAATCTCCGCCGCGACCGCAAACGCCTTGCTCGCCGCGGCGATGGTCTCCTCGATCGCGTCGGTGTCGTGGGCCGTGCTGACGAACCACGCCTCGTACTGTGCGGGCGGCAGCACGACCCCCGCGTCCAGCATCGCGCCGAAGAACGCGGCGAAGCGGTCGGTCCGGCAGGCCGTCGCGTCGGCGTAGTCGTGGACGGTGTCGCCTTCGTTCTGCACAAAGAACGGGCAGAGCATCGAGCCGACGCGCGTCAGGTACACGGGCACCCCGGCCGACTCCGCCGCCTCGCCCAACCCCATCTCCAGGTGACGTGCGGATTCTTCGAGTTGTGCATACGCCGCGCAGTCGTCTTCCTTCAGCGCATCAAGCATCGCGATCCCCGCCGCCATCGCGAGTGGGTTACCGCTCAACGTGCCGGCCTGATACATCGGCCCGTCGGGCGCGACCTGCCGCATCAGGTCTTCGCGACCGCCGTACGCCGCGCAGGGCAGCCCGCCGCCGACGACCTTGCCCAGTGTGGTGAGGTCGGGCGTCACGCCGTAGAGCGCCTGCGCCCCGCCGTAATGCACGCGGAAGCCCGTCATCACTTCGTCGAAGAGCAGAAGGACGCCGTACTCATCGCACATGCTGCGCAGTCCCTGCAAGTACCCGTCGCGCGGCGGGATGCAGCCCATGTTCCCCGCGATCGGCTCGACCACGATGCACGCGATGTTCCCGTGGTGTTCGCCTAGCGCATGTTCCATTGCGGATAGATCGTTGTACGGCACCAACACCGTCTCGTCCGTCACCGACTTGGGCACGCCCGGCGACGAAGGCACGCCGAGCGTTGTCGCGCCGCTGCCTGCGCTGACGAGCAATGCATCGGTGTGGCCGTGGTAGCACCCGACGCACTTGATGATCTTGCTCCGCCCCGTCGCCGCGCGTGCCAAGCGGATCGCGCTCATCACCGCCTCGGTCCCCGAGTTCACAAAACGCACCACCTCCACACTCGGCACCGCCGCGACAACCCGCTCGGCGAGTTGCGTCTCACGCTTCGTCGGCATGCCGAAGCTCGCACCCCGTCGCGCCGCCTTCGTCACCGCCGCGACCACCGGCTCAGCCGCGTGCCCCAGGATCAAAGGCCCAAACGAACCGACGTAATCGATGTACGTGTTGCCGTCGATGTCGGTGACGCGCGGGCCCTTGCCTTCCTTGATCGTGATCGGCTCGCGGCCCACCGCCTGGTACGCCCGCACCGGCGAGTTCACCCCGCCGGGCAAGACCCGCTTCGCGCGGGCGTGGGCGGCGGCGGACTTGGCATAGCGGTCGGTGGTGGTGGGCGTGGTACTCATGCGGGCATGGTAGTGGGGCCAAACAAAACACGCCCGGCCCACGCTCAAGCCCTTCCATTCCCCCCACCGATATGGCATGATGGTGTCGTAGACACGCCTGTCCCATGTCCTGCTCAGGAGCTCCATCATGGCCACCGTCGGCGAACTGCTCAAAGCCAAGGACCACCACGTCCTCTCGGTCAGCCCGAACGCCAGCGTGCTCGAGGCGGCGGTGCTCATGAACGAAAAGCACATCGGCGCGCTGCTCGTGGTCGAGGGCGAGACCATGCAGGGCATCTTCACCGAGCGTGACATCCTCCGCCGAGTCGTCGCCGAGGAAAAACGCCCCGCCGACGTCGCGGTCGGACAGGTGATGACCCGCGAGCTGGTCTGCTGCCCGCCCGAGACCACCGTCGAGCAGGCCCGCCTGATCTTCCGCGACAAGCGCATCCGCCACCTGCCCGTCGTCGACGACACCGGCAAGCCTTTGGGCGTCATGTCCATCGGCGACGCCAACGCCTGGGCCATGGACACCCAGGAGGCCGAGATCCACTACCTCCAAGAGTACCTCTACGGCACCCGCACCCGCGGGTCGGGCGGGATGTAGACAACACCTTCTCGACCGTCGTTTCCAAAAAACATGACAACGTTTTTTTTCACAGCGTCCGAAGCAAGCGGCAACGAGACTGAAGACTCGCTATGCGCAAGTGCCGGGAGCGAAAAAGAGCCATACAGCTACATCATGTTCCAGCGCCATCCCGAAGACGGGGATGACGACGATGGCATCTATTTTGAGTTCAATGACCAAATCAATGGTGCGTACCAATGTGTTAGAGCATGTGAAGTCGCGCGCCATCAAATCAAGATTGAACTGGGCGAACCGATTGACTGGCAGAAGCAATACAGCTCTGTGATTGTTCGGCTCGAAGTTTGCGAACAACAATACAGGAAGTTTATCGACATTCTGTCCAAAATCTTTCGGCGGGAAGAAGACTCACTCCATCTAGCTGATGACGCCGTGTTATGAATCTAAGCTAAACTCCCCCTATGGCTTGGCTCTTCCTCGGCATCGCGGTCGGTGTAATCACCGCGCTCCCCTGCGCGTGGCTGTTCAACCGGCGGACCGAGCGGCGGGTACGCGAGCTTGAACGCGAAGCCCGCTCGACCGAACGGCTGGCCGAACAGGCCACCATGACCTCCGGCCTCGCGCACGAGATCAAGAACCCGCTGTCGACCATCGGGCTCAACGTCCAGCTCCTGCAGGAAGACCTCACCGATATCGCCGGCGCGGTGGAGGTCGAATCCGACACCGGGCAGCAGGTCGGGCGGGTCCAGCGCCGCCTCGCGGGGCTCGGGCGTGAGGCGGACCGCCTGCGCGAAATCCTCGAAGACTTCCTCCGCTTCGCGGGTCGGCTTGAGCTGGACACCGCCGAGACGGACATCAACCAGCTCGTCGATGAACTCGCCGTGTTCTTCGAGCCCCAGGCGGCGGAGCAGCGCATCAACCTGCGGGTGCAGTGCGAGGCCAGCCCCGCCCAAGCGCAGGCCGACGCATCGCTGCTGAAACAAGCACTTCTGAACCTCTTGATCAACGCCGTCCACGCGATGGCCGACGCCCGCGATGCCGAGAAGCCCCACGGCGGCGCGAGCGAACTGCTGCTGCGCACCACACGCGAAGACGAAGCGCTGTGCATCCACGTCACCGACACCGGCCCGGGCATGCCCGCCGATGTCGCCGCCCGCGTCTTCGAGCCGTACTACTCCACCAAACGCAGCGGCACCGGCCTCGGGCTGCCGACGTCACGCCGGATCATCGAGCAGCACGGCGGCACCCTCACCGTCCACAGCGAACCGGGCCGCGGCACCGACTTTGTCATCGCCCTGCCCGTCTAACGACAACGGACACCGCCGCTCAGCGCCCACCCGACACAGGCTTCGGCTTCAACAACGACGACGGGATCGGCTCGAAGGTGAAGCCCTGCCCGCCGACGGAGGCTTCGTACATCAGCCCACCCCGGGTCATCGTGAATACCATCACGCCGTCGCGGAAGGCCGCGTCGGCCGAGGCCCCCGCGTTCGCGGCGACAGCCGAGACCTGCGCGGAAAACTCCAGGTTGTTGAACTTGAACCGCTCAAACGACTGGGCGTCCTCGAAGAAAATCACCTCGCTATACGCCTGCCCGCCAAGCTGGAGGCCGATCGTCGCCTGCGTCAGATCGCAAAAGCCTACGACCTGCCCGCCCTCGAAAGCCTGCCCCCGGCCGTACGCCCCGCCGACGCCGACCGCGCCTTTGCCGACCGAGGGGAACACGGCGTAGGCATGGGCCTGGTCGAACAACGCCGCCAAACCGGCATCACGCGACTCGAACTGCTCGATCGCAATCTGCACGTCCCGCGCCAGCGCCTCTCGATCGGCCTGCGATTTCGGGGCCGTCGAGCAGCCGCCCAACGACACCAACAAGGCACCCAACACCAGCACTGTCAATCCAACATGTTTCATCCAAAGCCCTTCCCTGGTCGGTGGTCAAGTCCTGCACGCATCTTCGTACAGCCAGCACATCCTAACGTGACTGGCCTAGGTTGTGCCTGACGGCTCCTCATTGCCCTGTATGGTGGCCGGGGTCAGGCGCAGCCTGCCCCCGGAACGGGCCGATGAGTTGTTCCGGGGGTTCGCTGCGCTCAACCCCGGCCACCATGTGAGCCGTCAGGCACAACCTAGTGCTGAAAAATCTCTTCGACCTCGAACTGCATCGGCACCAGCTCATACTCCGTCAAAAACACCAGGCGAAGCGAGGTGACATCGGCATCGTCGGCGACCAGGAACTCGGCCTCAAACGTCCCCTCCCCCGCAAAGATGTTCGAGCCCTCGGTCCAGCGCCCGCCGCCCAGCACGTTGCCGTCCTCGTCAAGCGCGTAGATCGCCTCAGGCAGCGGCCGGCCCGGGTCGGTCTCACGCTCAAACTCGATCACGATCTCGGCCACATGGTCCTGCCCGATCTTCATCTCGCTCAAACGCACCGTCGTAGCAAACGGGGTATCCAGCTCATCATCCATCACGATCGCCGGCATCTCGAACTCGCCTCGATCCTCAGCAATCACCGCCTCGGTCACGAGCCCCAACCGATCGACCGTGTAAGCCGGCCGCTCCAACTCAGCCGCCTTGAGCTCGAGCTCGACCCAGCCTTCGGCAAACGCGATGTACTCAAGGTCACCGCTGCCGCCACGGCGTCGGCGCGGGGGGAGGTAGATGTCGTCGCCCTCATCATCGATCGCCTCGACGACCGTGAGCTGTTCGAGCAGACAAACAACGTCCAGCCGATCGGGCTGCACAACCCGACATCGCAGCTCGACCTCATGGGTCACGTCACCCGCTTCATAGTCGATCTCGGTACTCGCCTCGTACTCGGTGATCGTGATGCGATAGTCGTCTTCCTGCTCGATCTCGGGCGACTCGGGCGGTGCCGCCAGGACAGGCGCCAATATGCACGCCGGCAGCACAACGCCCACAACTGACAGGCCCCATCTACGCGTTCGTTCCATCACTCAGCTCCTTGTCGGCGAGGTCCGTATCACGATACCGAGTTTGATCCAAACGGTGGCGATCAAAGGCTGGATACCCAACTCCCCCCCAAAAAACAGCCCCTCACCACAATGAGGGGCTGGATCAGAATCTGTTACAGCTTGGGCTCGGCACCCGGCAGCCAGTTTACGGCTGCACGACCTCGAAGACGGACTGGGTCCGCAGGACGGTCGAGTTGTGGGCCGTGAGGTGGTAGCCCTGGAAGTGGAACTCGCGCTTGTATTTCTGGCAGTCAAGGATGACGAGATTCGGACCCGCGGGGGTGTCCTCGTCCTTGGATAGCGCGTTGGTGTCCGACGCGAATTCGACCATCTCGCGATAGGTCGCCAGGTACAAGCTCTCCGGCAGGACCTCGGTCTGCAGCGTGCTCATGTAGCGGATACGGCCCTCGACGCCGTGGTCGTACTCCTTCTCACCCACGCAGGGCAACGCATGGGCCAGCCCGGCCTCGGGGAGGTTCTCGCCGCCCTCGAGCACGGCCTCAGTCATGCTCTGCCCGTCCACGATGAAGCGGACCAGATGCCCGCGCTGGACCACCCAGGACTCGATCTCGTAGTCGCCTTGGCGATCAACGCGGCGGCCATGAAACTTGAACAGCTCGGGGTGGAGCGGCTTGCGGTAGACCATCAGCTTCGGGATTTGGGAGACAGCGGTTTTGCTGCTGATACTCATGTCAACAACCTCAATATATGGTGGTATAGGTGGATTAAGGCGGCTAGATATAGATGCCGGAGTCGAAATGACGTCCCCGGAGGCTGATTATAGTGATCCACCACGAAAAAGGAACCCCTGTTGTGTGATTTTGGCCCGGTTTGTTGAAATCAGGGGTTCCAGACATCACAAACCCTACGTACCGCACGCCTGGCGGGGTCGGGGCTTTGCAGCGGGCAGAGCATTTAGGCCGATAACCGCTTGCAGCGCCCAGTGTTGGGGCGTTTTTTCCCATGCCGATCTGCCGCACGGCCTGCCCATGCCCCGACTCCACGACATCCTGCCATCCCTGCTTGGGCACAAGAGCCCACTCATCGACCAGGCCCTGTCCGAAGCCCTCCGCGCCGCCCACGCCGAGGAGCTGGGGCCGCTGGCGCAGGCGGTGCTCCAGCGTGACCGGCCCGACCGGTCGGTTGGGCTGATTCTGCGGTTCCACGAGCTCCCAAGCGAACAACGCCACACCCTGGTCGAACGGGCCGAGGAGCTCGCTTCGGCGATCCGCAGGGCCGCGACCCGGTTTGGCCCACAGGGTGCCAAGAACGCCCTGGCAATCATCGAACAAGCCGCCTCGACCCGGATGGCCTACCTCGTGACGGCCCTGATCCGGCACAAAGACCCGGCGATCCGCGGACGGGCCGCAGACTGCCTGCGATCCCTCGCCCAGCGGTGCAGCACCGGATCGGGAAACGCCCCCCCCCACCTCGACGCCGTCAGCACGGCGTTTCTGACCGAGGCGGTCGAGCAGGCCGTAGTCCTGTTCGCCACGCATGAAGACACGGCGGTGATGGACGCCATGGCGCAGCTCCTGCCCCGGCCGATGCCCGAAGCCTTCGCAGCGCTCAGGAACAACGAACACCCGGCGGTCGCCGCCTGCGCCGCACTCGCGAAAGACGCAGCCGACGAGCAGGTCCGCAAGGCGCTCCTGTCCCTCGTATCGCTAGGCCCCATCCGCACCAGCGTCGTCGATGGGCTCTGTCAATCCAACCACTTGGGGAAACTGGCCGACCCGCTGCGTAGCGGGCACCTGCTCGCGCTCCCCACGACGCGGCACGCCATGCGCCGCACACACGAGCCCCAGCGGCTCTGGCCCAACGCCAAGCAGCGCGGCGAGATGCCCGGTGAGGCCCAGCGGCACCTGCCCGCCTTCGCGCACGCCCTGCCGATGGACCCGCAAGACCGTGTGCTCCGACTCGCCGGGCTCGCGCGGTCTAAACACGCGTCGACCCGGCTGGCGACGCTCCGGGCACTGCTTCGAATCGCGACCGACCCCGCGCCAGAAGACAAGTACGCGATCGACAACGCCAACGACGCGATCGCGACATTTACGAACGACCCGCTGATGCCGCTGGCACGCACCGCGTTGTGGCACCTGATCCGTATCCACTACACCGGGCTGCCACGCATCCTCGCCAACCTCGTCAACTCGAAACACCCCCAGATCAGGGCCGTCGCCTCACGCCGGCTTGCGCCGCTCGGGTTTGAACGGCTCTGGCAGGCCTGGCCCAAACTCGACCCGCCCCGACGCCTCTCGGCCGGCCGAGCACTCATCAAGATCGACCCCGACTTCCATCGCCACCTGGGCACACGCCTGGGCTCGCGTGACCCGGCCCTGCGCCTGCGTGCCCTGAGCATCGTTTCGACACTGGGCCAAGGCGGCTTCTTCGAGCCGGCGATGATCGAACTCGCCGCCAGCGACGACCCGCGCGTCGTCGCCAGCGCGATCCGTGCATTGGGCGACTGCCCAAGCGAGCAGGCGCAGCGCGTCATCGAACTGGCGATGGAACACGACGACCCACGCATCCGCGCCAATGCGATCGAGGCCGCAGGCAAGGCCGACGCCTCCCGCTACATGGACCAGCTACTCGCGATGGCCGACGGCGACCAGCAGCGCCCACGCGCCAACGCGATCAAAGAACTGATGGAACTTAGCGCCAGCGACGCGCTGCCCGCGCTTACCAAGATGCTCAACGACAGCCGGGCCGAGCACCGGGTCTCGGCGCTCTGGCTCATCGATGAGCTCGGCCTATTGCAGCTCGCCCGGCAGGTCGCGGAGATGTCGATTACCGACGACGACGACCGCGTCAAGCAGCGCGCCGGCCACGTCATCCAGCACCTGATCGAGGACCTGGAAAACCAGGCAGGCGAGCTCAACAATACGGAGGCCGCGTAACGCCGATGATGGAGGCGCTTGCACAGACCGTAGACCCCCGGAAGATCAGCGACGGCTTCAATCACGGCCGATGGGATATGCCGTGGGAACTGCTGGTGATCGGCCTGGGCGTGGTGCTGATCGGCGTGGCGATCGCCTCCGCGATGCGTTGGTGGAAGGAACGCTACACGAACCCGAGCGCACTGGTGCTGTTCAGCGCACTGGCGCGCAAGGCCGGGCTGGGCTGGGGCGACCGCATCCTGCTCTGGCGGATCTCGCGCTCGCGCGGGCTGTCTTCCCCGATCGCCCTGCTGCTGGCACGCGGGGCGCTAGAGCAGCACAGCAAGGCCTACCGCAAACAGTTGAGCGGCTTCACCGACACACGCGTCAAGCGACGCATCGCCCACATCCAAGCCAATCTGTTTGGACCAACGAGTTAGGTTGTGTCTGACGACTCACATGGTGGCCGGGGTTGAGCGCAGCGAACCCCCGGAACAACTCACCAGCCCGTTCCGGGGTCAGGCTGCGCCTGACCCCGGCCACCATACGGGGCAATGAGGAACCGTCAGACACAACATAGTGCCCAAGCGAGCAACTGCCGCCCACCACCAGGCAAACACGCAGGCAACGCCGCTTGAGCCCAGATAGACGGCGCAAGCGAGAGCCTGATCTAAAGATCCACGGACACAACATCGGATGCGACTCAGGACGTCATACGCCTGTTAGTGCAGTGCAGTCTCGCGCTGAACACGCTGCGGCGCGTGCGCCTGGGCCTCTACCTCCTGGCGATGCACTTCACGGGCCTGGAACCCCTTGTCGCCTTCGACCAGGTCGTAGTCCACTTCCTCGCCGTCCTTGAGGGAGCGAAAACCGTCGCCCTGGATCTGGCTGAAGTGGACGAACACGTCCTGGCCCTGCGGGCCGACGATGAATCCGTAGCCTTTCTTGGGATCAAACCATTTGACTTCGCCGTGAATCGACATGAGAGAACTCCTGGACATGACCGGGGGAATCGCCTTATCGGAAACCGTGGCTAGATCGTGTGGGCTGGCATACACCTCTCGCGTCCGCATCGAGCTTGACACGGAAAAATCGACCGCGGGGCTACAGACTCACACCAACAAAAGACACGAACCGGAGGCTAACGCGTCGGCCAAGAGAAAGGTGCCGACGATCCCCAAAACACGCGACGCTCTTCAACAACAGGCGGCGCCGCACCACCCCAAGGACAGCCAGTAGACAGGGGGCCATCCAACAATACAGTTCCACGATAGTGCCCGGGGCACGCCATGTCCAGCAAAAAATACACGCCTCGGCCCAGAAACCCATTGGGAAGACGAGAAGCAGTGCCCCCGCGCCACCCGCTAACCAGCCTCCTACTTCTCTTCGCCCCACCGCCAGGCAACCCTCGATGTTCTCGAAGGTGTCAATAAAGGAGAAGGTGCGGGATCTGGTGAAACAATAGTGTCCCGCATGATCGCCCCGCCCAATAGTGGCAGGCTCACAAAGTCTGACGTAAACTGTGTTGCTACCCCCGGCCGTGTGCCCGAGTGGACCAAGGGGGCGGATTGCAAATCCGCTAGCGTAAGCTATCGAGGGTTCGAATCCCTCCGCGGCCTCTTCGGCAACCTCTATCAGCGATAGGGGTTGCTTTGTTTTTTCGAGAGCAATGCATGGCTCAATGCCAGCGAATGCGGATACAACGGGAGCCGACGATCGACGCTCAATCCTGCTTGTCCGACTTCTCAGCGCCCCCGCACTCGATCACCGGCAGTTGCATTCCGAGGATGTCCAGCTTCTTGCTTAGCGCCAAGCTCATGTCGGCCAGGGTTGTGCCATTGAGATAACTGAGAATGCGCTGCCGAACCGCCTTGAAGTTCTCATGCTGAGGGCACGCCTGCCTGTCGTTGCACTCAGCGAGCCCGACGACGCACTTATGGTAGTTCCCGACCCCATCGATCACATCGACGATGTCGTACAGCCGAATCTCCTTGGCCGGCCGGGCCAGGGCGTAGCCCCCGCCACGCCCTTTGGCGCTCACGAGCAGACCCGCCCGAACCAGATCGCGGAAAATCTTCGCGACGAAGTACGACGGCAACGAGCTGCCCTCGCATATCTCCTGGATCCGCACATACCCCTCGGGGTTGATGATCGTCAGTCGGCACAAGGCCCGGATCGCGTACGCACAAGTAGTCGAGTAGATCATGTGGAAATCCGACACTCCCCCGACCCCGCACGCAAAACGCTGAAGCGATTATAACCGATCATTCGATCAATTCATCCCCTTATCGGCAGGAGCAGGAGGCTTGGCCAGCCCCACCGCCGTCCAGTTTCGGATAAAATCCCGGCTTGCCCGTCTCCCACAGTGAAACCGTACACCCCACTCAATCGGATCGATTTCAGCCTACTTGGCTTCCAGGCATAGCTCCAGCACAGACCCCCTGAGTTCTTCCGCTGGACAATATAAGGATAAAAAGGTAAATTTATCTTGTATTACGCCGCCCACGGCTCCAAGACCGGCATCGACCCCGAAACCCGCCGATTGCGCTCCCAAGGACGATGATGATGGCTTCCACCGCACTCTCCGATCAAAACACCAACGATTCCGCCTCGGCCCATCTGGACTCGTTCAGCTACGACGACAAGATCTGCCGGATGTTCATGTCTGCCATGTTCATCTGGGGGCTCGTCGCGTTTCTGGTCGGGCTGATCCTCGCGATCCAGTTGCCGTTCCCCTACATCCCGGGCACGGATATCCCGACCAACTTCGGGCTGGAGTGGTTCACCTTCGGCAGACTGCGTCCACTGCACACCAACGCGGCGATCTTCGCGTTCGCGGGCAACGCGATCTTCGCCGGGGTGTACTACTCGACCCAGCGTCTGTGCAAAGCCCGGATGTTTTCGGATGTGCTTAGCCGACTCCACTTCTGGGGCTGGCAGCTCATCATCGTCGCCGCGGCCGTATCGCTCCCCGCTGGCATCACGCAGGGCAAGGAGTACGCCGAGCTCGAGTGGCCGATCGACCTGATGATCGCGGTGGTCTGGCTGGGGTTCTTCGGCGGCAACTTCATGATGACGCTGCTGCGTCGGCGCGAGCGGCACATGTACGTCGCGCTGTGGTTCTACATCGCGACGATCGTGACCGTCACCGTCCTGCACGTCTTTAACAACCTGGTCATCCCCGTCTTCGGCCCCGGGCTCGTGAAGAGCTACCCGATCTACGCGGGCGTTCAGGACGCGTTCATGCAGTGGTGGTACGGCCACAACGCCGTAGCGTTCTTCCTGACCACGCCGTTCCTGGGGATGATGTACTACTTCCTGCCCAAGGCGGCGGAGCGGCCGGTCTTCAGCTACCGGCTGTCGATCGTACACTTCTGGTCGCTGGTGTTTATCTACATCTGGGCGGGGCCGCACCACCTGCAGTACACCGCGCTGCCGGACTGGGCGGCGTCGCTGGGCATGGTGTTCTCGCTGATGCTGTGGATGCCGTCGTGGGGCGGGATGATCAACTTCCTGCTGACGCTTCGCGGGGCGTGGCAGAAGGTCGCCTCCGACCCGGTGCTCAAGTTCTTCGTCGTGGCGATCACGTTCTACGGCATGGCAACCTTCGAGGGACCGATGCTCTCGATCAAGAGCGTCAACGCGCTGTCGCACTACACCGACTGGACCATCGCCCACGTCCACGCCGGGGCCTTGGGCTGGAACGGCTTCCTCGCGTTCGGCATGATGTACTTCCTGCTGCCGCGCCTGTTCCAGACCAAGCTCTACAGCGTGACCATCGCGAACACGCACTTCTGGCTGGCGACGATCGGCATCCTCCTCTACATCGTGCCGATCTACGTCGCGGGCATCACCCAAGGCCTGATGTGGCGTGCGATGACCGAGACCGGCCAACTCGCCTACCCCGACTTCGTCGAATCGGTGATGGCCTCCAAGGGCATGTGGATCCTGCGCATCGTCGGCGGGGCCTGCTACATGGCAGGCGCGATGATCGGCGGGATCAACCTGGTCAAGACCTGGGCCAACCGGCCCAAGCAGTACGAGGTGCCCGTCGTCCAGGCCGCCCCACTGAGCAAGGTCTACGACGGCGACCCCGAGAAGCCCGAGCCGACGATCGACGGCGTCACCAACAGCGCCAAAGCGATCAACGTCTGGGCCACGGGCTGGTGGCACCGCAAGTGGGAACGCCTCCCGCTTCGATTCACCGTGTGGGTGGTCGTCGCGGTCGTCGTCGCCTCGCTGTTTGAGATCATCCCGACGTTCCTGATCCGTGCGAATGTGCCGCAGATCAAGTCGGTCACGCCGTACACCGCGCTGGAGCTTTACGGCCGGGACATCTACATCGCCGAGGGCTGCTACAACTGCCACTCGCAGATGATCCGCCCGATCCTGTCGGAGGTCGAGCGTTATGGCGAGTACTCCAAGCCCGGTGAATTCGTCTACGACCACCCGTTCCAGTGGGGCAGCCGACGCATCGGCCCGGACCTCGCGCGGGTCGGGGTGAGTCGGCCCCAGGCGTCGTGGCACGCCGAGCACTTCTACGACCCGGGCAGCGTGATCGACGGGTCGATCATGCCGGCGTACACCTGGCTGTACGAGCGCGAGGTCGACTGGGGCTCGCTTGAGAAGCGCATGCGAGCGATCAACCTGCTGCACGGCGGGGAGGCGTACACAGAAGAAGAACTCAGCAACGCGGTGGCGGACGCCGAGGCACAGGGCCTCGCGATCGCCGCACAGATCGAGGCCGACCAGGGCCGGCCGGGCCTGGAGCGCCAGCAGATCATCGCACTGATCGCGTACATGCAGCGTCTGGGCACGGACCTCAACAAGCCGGTCGATGAAGGCACCGACGGCGAAACCCCGGCAGATGCCGACGCGACACAAGACGCCGCGGAGGCTGAATCCTCAGACGCCGACGTTCCCGAAGGAGACGGCTGATGTTCAAAGATGTCCTGCGGGCGATGGATTTCACACTCCTGAGCCAAATCGCACTGGTCCTGTTTTTCCTGGTGTTCATCGCGGTCGTGCTGCGTACACTGCTTCGGCCGCGCAAAGAAATGGAGTCGCAGGCGTCGATCCCGCTGAGCGACCAACCGATCGAACCCCGTGGTACGGAGACGTCCCGCCATGCCTGATACCGAACAAGACATTCAAGACGAATCGCTGCCCCAAGGCGCGGAAAAACTCACGGGCCACTGCTACGACGGCATCCAGGAGTATGACAACCCAACGCCGGCCTGGTGGACATGGATCTTCATCGGCTCGGTGATCTTCGCCGTCGTCTACCTCTTCTTCGTCCTCGCGGCCGGCGACGAGCTGAGCCCGCACGGCCAGTACCGCCGCGCCTATGTCGCCAACGTCGAGAAGAAATTCGGCGAGCTGGGCGAACTCGAGCCCGATGCCGCGACGCTGATCGAGTACATGGATAACGAGCAGTGGATGGCGTTTGCCGGGAACGTCTTCAAGACCAACTGCATCGCCTGCCACGGGCCCGACGGCGAGGGGATCTCCGGGCCTAACCTCACCGACAACTACTACAAGAACGTTGTCGAGATCGAAGACATCGCCAGTGTCATCCGTGACGGCGCAGCCAACGGCGCGATGCCGCCGCACGAGACCCGGCTGCACCCCAACGAGATCGTCCTGGTCGCGTCCTACGTCGCCGCCATGCGGGGCAATGGTGTGCCCGGCCGGCAGGCAGAAGGCGAAGAACCCCCGCCCTGGAGCGCGGACTGACCCGACGGGTAGTCATGCCGTCTAACAACCCATCACTTCTGGAACCGGAAGAGCACGTCCTCTCGACGCTGGAGCGAGATGGGGCTCGGCGGTGGTTGCGTCCCAAGCTCTCCAAAGGCAAGTTCCTGACGTACCGCCGCTGGGTCGCCTACGCGCTGATCGCCCTGTTCACAGTCCTGCCCTACATCAAGATCAACGGCAAGCCCGCCGTCCTGCTCGATGTCGTCCACCGCGACTTCTACATCTTCGGCGGCAGCTTCCGGCCGACCGACTCGCTCCTGCTCGCGCTCCTGATGCTGACGACGGTCCTGACGGTTTTCCTCGTCACCGCCCTGCTCGGCCGGGTCTGGTGCGGGTGGGCCTGCCCGCAAACCGTCTACATGGAGTTCATCTTCCGGCCGATCGAACGCCTCTTCGACGGACGCAAGGGCGTCGGCGGCAAGCCCTCACGCCCACCCGCCGCGTGGCGCACCGGGGCCAAGTACATCGTCTACCTCCTGATCTGCATCCACCTCGCGCACATCTTCATGGCCTACTTCGTCGGCGTCGACCAGCTCTTCGCCTGGTCACGCGGCAACCCGTTCAACCACCCCGTCGCCTTCCTCGTCATCATCGCCATCGTCGCGATGATGATGTTTGACTTCTGCTTCTTCCGCGAGCAGCTTTGTATCGTCGCCTGCCCCTACGGCCGACTCCAGTCGGTGATGATCGACAACCGCTCGATGATCATCAGCTACGACCCCACGCGGGGCGAGCCGCGGGGCAAGCTCGGCCGAAAAAAACGCGACGCCCTGGCCGACAAAAACAAACCCGAAGCCGAGCGCACCGTCTCACTCGACATCATGCAGGCGTACGGCGGCGACTGCATCGACTGCAACGAGTGTGTCACGACCTGCCCCACGGGGATCGACATCCGCGAGGGGCTGCAGCTTGAGTGCATCGGCTGCGCACAGTGCATCGACGCGTGCAACCCGATCATGGACCGGATCGGCCGCCCCCAGGGGCTGATCCGCTACACCTCGCAGGAAGCCATCGCGGGCAAGCACACCCGTATCCTGCGGCCGCGCGTGCTGATCTACCCGGCGATTATCCTGGCGGTGTCGTCGCTGTTTCTGTTCCTGCTTGTGACCAAAGCGCCCGCCGACGTGACCGTGGTGAGGCAGACGGGCAAGCCGTTTATGATGGCCCCGTCAGGCCAGGTCCAGAACACGATGCGGCTGAAGATCGTCAACCGCGACAACCGGACGCACACGTACAGTGTGTCGGTCCGTGAGCCTGACGGTGTGGATGTCCGGATGGTCGAGGGCGACACCGTCACGCTCCAGGCCGGGCAGAGCTACACCGAGCCGATCCACGTGCTCGCGGCCCCATCGATGTTCCGAGACGGCCGACTGCCGGTCGTCCTGACCGTCACCGACGGCGAGGGCTTCTCGACGGACGAAGATTTCGAACTCAAGGGGCCTTGGCAACAGCCCCAACGCGAAGCCGAACAAGACGTGCCGGGTGCCGCAGAGGAGGCCGACGATGAATGAAGGACAGACAACCCAGGGCGAGAAGCGCAACGACGCCGCCTCGCCCAAGCGTTTCCTGATGCCGGGGCTCGTCATCGGCTTCCTGGCCACGCACATGCTGTTCATCTTCATCGCGATCTCGCTGGCGGTCGGCGACCGATCGTTCGCAGTCGTCCCCGACTACTACCAGAAGGCGGTGGACTGGGACGAACGCAAGGAGCTGCTCGCCGCCAGCGAAGCGTTGGGCTGGTCCGCCGAGATACTGCCTGCACGCGAAGTCTCGATGCATGGCGAGCGCGAGCTGTTGGTCAAGCTGCTCGACCGTGAAGGCCGACCGATCGAAAGCGCTCATGTCGCGGCGACGCTGTACCCCATTACCCGCGCCAAACAGCTCAGCGAGCTGACCCTGCAGCCCGCCGACGAGCCTGGCCAATACACCGCGATAGCAGACATGCGGCAAGAAGGCGTCTGGCACATCACCCTGTACGTCACACGCGGCGACGCGTTTTATCTGCAAGAAGAGAAAACGTTTGTCCGCGGCTCGTATGAAGGGGGCACGCCATGACGGCACTCATCATCGCGGTGTTCATCGCCAGCGTGCTGGGCTCGCTCCACTGCGCGGGGATGTGCGGCGCGTTCGTCGCCTTCGCGGTTGGCGGGCTCGACACCACCCCCGGCCAACGCATCCGCCTGCATGCCGCGTACAACGGCGGCCGACTGGTGACCTACGTCCTGCTCGGCGTCGCCGCGGGCCTCGTCGGCGCGGCACTCAACCTGGGCGGCGCACTGGCCGGGGTGAGCCGGGTCGCCACCATCCTCGCGGGAGCGCTGATGATCGGCTTCGGCGGGGTCTCGCTGATGCACGCGATCGGCAAGTCTTCGATGCGCTGGCCTGTCCCGTCCTTCATGCAGCGCGCGATGATCGCCGGGCAGAAGTTCGCGATGACACTGAGCCCGACCCGCCGTGCGCTTGTCATCGGCCTGCTCACGACGCTGCTGCCTTGCGGCTGGCTCTATGCCTTCGCCGTCACCGCCGCCGGGACGGCAAGCCCGCTGTGGGGCGGCGCCACCATGGCCGTCTTCTGGTTGGGCACGCTGCCGGTGATGGTTTCGCTGGGCGCTTGCGTCCAAAAACTCACCGGCGTCTTCGGCAAGCAGCTCCCGACCGTCACCGCCCTCGTCGTGATCGCCGTCGGGCTCTGGACCCTCGCGGGCCGGGCCGGCCTCGACGCGCAATCGATCCTGGAGACCCAGGCCATGGCCGACACCCCCGAGGCCGGGCTCGACAACGACACCGACGCAGCCTCGATCGACCAGGCCATCCATCGCGTCGAACAACTCAACGACCAGACCCCGGCGTGCTGCGAACCATGAGCATGAACCCCGCCATCTCGGCCGGCCACAAAGCCGACAAAGCAGGGGAAGCTGCCACACGTCTGGACGTAAGCTGCACCCACTGCGATCTGCCGGTCCCGCGCGGGCTCATCGAGCCGGGGGCGGACACACAGTTCTGCTGCGCCGGCTGCCGCGGGGCCTACGAGGTCATTCGCGGATGCGGGCTCGACGACTACTACCGCCTACGCGACGCCGCGGCCGTCGACACAAACGCCCGCACACCCGACCGCCTCCCCAGCGGGTTCACTTCCTACGACACCGAGTCGTTCCACAAGCTGCACGTCCAGCCGCTGACCAGCGGGCTCTGCGCAGTGGACTTCCGCCTCGAAGGCGTCCACTGCGCGGCCTGCGTCTGGCTCATCGAAAAACTCCCGCGCATCGTCCGTGCCGCGGCGGGGAGTGATGCCGGCCAAGGCGTCGTCGAGGCGCGCCTCTCCATGCGGCAGGCCGTCGTCCGAGTCGTCTGGGACCCTACGCGCGTCAAGCTCTCAACTATTGCGCAAGCACTCAACACCCTGGGCTACCGCCCCCACCCTGCCAAAGGCCTCTCAAAGCAGGCGCTACGCCGAAAAGAAGAGCGAAAGCAGCTCATGAACATTGGCCTGGCGGGCGCGTTGGCGGGCAACATCATGCTGCTTGCCATTGCACAGTATGCCGGGCTATGGGGCGGCATCGAGCGTCAGTACGACCAGTACTTCCGGTGGCTGGGTGCAGGTTTGGGTGCCATCGCCCTGCTCGGCCCGGGCCGCGTCTTCTTCCGTGGTGCACTGAGTGCGCTGCGTGCCCGCAGCCCTCACCTCGACCTGCCGATCGCGCTGGCGCTGGGGGTCGGCGGACTCGCGGGCGTCGTCAATGTGGTGCTGGGCCGAGGCGACATCTACTTCGATTCCCTGGCGGTTCTGGTCTTCCTCTTGCTCGTCGGTCGGTACATCCAGTTCCGCCAGCAGCGCATGGCCGACGACGCCGTATCGCTCATGGCCTCGCTCACTCCCGGAGATTGCCAGCGCCTCACCCCCGAGGGCGAGACCGAGACCGTACCGATCGAAGCGCTCATGGCAGACGACCGTGTGAAGGTCGCGCCGGGCGCTATCATCCCCGCCGACGGCGAAGTCCTCTCGGGCGAAGCGGCGGTCATCAGCGCGATGCTCACGGGCGAATCCGCCCCACAACCGGTCTCGCGAGGCGAAGCGGTCTACGCGGGTACCCAGGTCGTCGGCCACACCATCGTCATGCAAGTCAAAACGGTCGGCGAGCAGACCCGGGTAGGCCGACTGATGTCCCTCGTTGAGTCCGGCATTGCGTCCAAGCCCGCGGTCGTCCAGAGAGCCGACCGTATTGCCGGGTGGTTTGTGATTGCCGTCTCGCTCATCGCGTTGGCAGTCTTTTGTGCATGGAGCAGCGTCGGTGTCGGTGTCGCGGTAGACCACACCGTTGCGCTGCTGATCGTCGCGTGCCCGTGCGCGCTCGGGCTTGCAACACCGCTCACCATCGCGGTGGCGATCGGCCGAGCAGCGCGGCGCGATATCCTGATCAAGTCCGCCACGGCACTGGAACACGCCGTGGCAGCAGGCCACCTGATCCTCGACAAGACCGGCACGATCACAACCGGCCAGATGCGTGTCCTCGCGTGGGAAGGCGACGCCTCGCTCAAACCCTGGGTCGCCCGCATCGAGGCCGACTCCAACCACCCGATCGCCGTCGCGCTTGCAAACGATCAAACAGACACGGCCGACAGCATCTCGATCGATGTCGAACACATCACGCACCACCGCGACGGTGTTGTGGCAGACACCCCCATCGGCCGACTGTGCGTCGGGTCGGCGGCCCTGATGCAGCGGGAAGGGGTCATGCTCCCCGAGCGCTGGGCCACACCCGCCAGCCAGGCCGAAGACGCGGGCCACACCCCAATCTTCATCGCCCACGATGGCCACATCGCCGCACTCGCCCGCGTCGGCGACGGGCTCCACCCCGACGCCGAGTCGGCCATCAAACAAGCCATCCAACTCGGCTGGCGGACCAAGATCGTCTCCGGCGACCGCCCCGCCATCGCGCGACGCGTCGGTGCGGCGGTCGGGCTGGCACCCGAGCAAACCCTCGGCGACGTCACCCCCGAAGACAAGCTGGCACTGGTCCGCGCCGCACAGCAAGACGCGAACCAGAAAGGCCCCGTCGTCATGGTGGGCGATGGCGTCAACGACGCCGCCGCGCTTGCCGCCGCCGACCTCGGCATCGCTGTGAGCGCAGGGGCCGAATGCTCCCTCACCGCGGCGGATGTCTACCTCGCTCGGCCGGGCCTCGCCTCACTCATCGAGCTCTTCACCCTCTCGCGGCATGCAATGCGCACCGTGAAACGCAACCTCGCGTTATCGCTGGGCTACAACGCCATCGCGATTGCCCTCGCCGCCGCCGGACTCATCACCCCCCTGCTCGCCGCCATCTTGATGCCCATCAGCAGCGCGCTGGTGCTCACCCTCGCCGTCGGTGTCAACCGCCCACGCGCGATCAGCCACGCCAGCGACACCGAGAACCAAGACTGACATGGCCGTACTCTACATCGTCATCCCGATCGCGCTGGTCCTCGCAGGTGCCGGGCTCGCCGCTTTTCTCTGGGCCGTCCGCAAAGGGCAGTTCGACGACCTCGACACCCCCGCCGTCCGCATGCTGTTTGACGACGACGACTCGAAGCCCGACCAAAACAACGATCAATCCTGAAGACGCTGTCGCCCAACGCAAAGCACACATCGCCCCCCGACGATCGAACTCGAAGACCCGCCGCCTGGACCTACTCGTCCGCGACAATCGGCAGCGTCATCCCAAGCAGATCCAGCTTCCGGCTCAGCGCCTCGCTCATGTCTTCGAGCGTCGTGCTGTTCAGATAACTCAGCATCCGCTGGCGGATCGCCTTGAAATGCTCGTGCTGCGGGCACGGCTGCTTGTCGTCGCACTGCGCCAAACCAACCACACACTGCTGATAGATGGCGACCCCGTCAATCGCGTCGACGATGTCGTACAGCCGGATATCTTTGGCCGGCCGCGCGAGCGCGTACCCCCCGCCACGCCCCTTCGCGCTCAAGAGCAGCCCGGCCCGGACCAGGTCCCGGAAGATCTTGGCGATAAAGTGGCTGGGCAATTCGCTGCCCTCGCAGATGTCCTGGATCCGGGCATACCCGTCGGGGCTGATGACCGTGAGCCGACACAAGGCTCGGATCGAATACGAACAAGTCGTGGAATACATCATGGCTGAGTCCATGAAAAAACTGTCGTAGCAAAACCCACCCATCTCGGCCGCCCTGCCCGGGCAACCGACAGACACCACGAATCCTGCGGATATGCAACAGGCCACCCGAAAACAGGTGGCCTGTGCTTATCCAAGGATGCGCGTCTAGAACTCCCAAACCAGAGAGGCGGTCCAACGGTCGCCGAACAGGTCGGTCTTGTCCGTCAGCGGGAACTCATACCCGACCCGGAAGGACACGTCGGCATCCAGCCGGAACTCCGCACCGATGCCCATCGTGACAACGTCCTGCGACTCGCCGCCGCCGAGGTTCGTCACATCGACGCCTGTAAACGGTAAAGGTGCCGTGCTGCTCGCGTCAATGGTGTGGTAGCCGTTGAACTCAACCACCGGGCTGAACCATTCGTTGAGGTAGTAATCCAGGTGGACATGCCAGGTGATGCGCTCCGCATCGCCCAAGGCGTCTTCGCCGCCGGTGGGATAGAAGTAGTTAAACGCGAAGCCGACGTGCAGATCGCCAAACCCCTTGTCAACCGAGAACCACAGGCGAAGCTCGTCGTCGTCCTGCAGCACGTGGTCGTCGCCCGAGGAAATCTCGTACCCGACACCCACAGCCATACTCAGCTGCTCGGCCGCGTCACGGTAGAAGTTCCATTTGATCCCGGCCGCAATATCCATCAAGCCGTGATCATTCACGACCGTGTCGTCGAACCACGCGTAGCCGTCCTTGTACGCAACGAGCTGCAGCGTGTCGGTCAGTGCAAGCCGAACCTGCACCGCAGCAACCTGCACGTCCCCGCCCAGCACGTTGTTGGGGAAGTCGTGATAGAGGTACCAAGCCCGGACGTCCGTCGTCACGAACGAGTTTTCGTGGTAGTACGGCGAGGTGATCGGATGAACGAACTGCTCGTTCTCCGGCACGGCCGCAGCTTCGGCGTCCGGCTCGCCAAAGAGGACGAAGTCGGCATGCTGCGCCGCAACGGGAAGAGTAAGGGCGGCGGCAACACATGCGGCCGAACTGAGGGAAGTGATGCGAGGCATGTCAGCTCCTTTGCGCTGAGACGAACGAAACGGTCCACCCCTTGCGGACCAGAACCCCTTCAAACCGGAGCATATCCCAGAATCCGGGCTATGTCAAGATAAAGCGATCAAGATATCCTTTTATAGATCTGGTCCCGTTCAGCTCCTGCTCCGCACCTCGGCACCGCACAAAAACCGCCCAGACGAAGCCCGCATCCACGAGCAAAACGCGCCGGGCCCTGACACTCCCCCCGGCAGCCCCAATCCAAAAAAAGCGCCCTGCATCGGGATGCAGGGCGCTGAAATGGGCCTGGCAGGATTCGAACCTGCGACCTCACCCTTATCAGGGGTGCGCTCTAACC
>JBCCWH010000008.1:0-63737 GCA_039193915.1 Planctomycetota bacterium | reverse complement strand
GAAACTGATCAGTGAGAATAGCCGCGTCGCTACGCGACGCCGGTCCTTGATGCGCGCATGACACCCTCCGCGCCGCCACCTGCGCATACCGCTACGATGTCCCGCCATGCTGTCGTACATCCTCCTCACGCTCGGCGGACTGCTGTTCGGGTCGATCGTGTACCGCTACGACATGCACGACCGCGAGCCGTGGTGGCTCCTGCTGCTGTGCAGCGCTGCAGGCGCGGCCGCGATGGCTGGGGCGTTTTTTCTGGAGTACGCCGCGCTCGTCGCCATCGCCAACAGCGGGCTCCACTACGACTACGCCTTTATCCACGCGACGCTCGCCGGGGTCTTCGAAGAGCTCGGCAAGTTCCTGGTCCCTCTCGCCGCGCTGCTGCTGCTGCGTAAGCACTTCAACGACCCGATGGACGGGCTGATCTACGGCTGCATGGCCGGGCTCGGCGCGGCGCTCTACGAGGCCGTGTGGTTCATGGCCAACGCGCCGACCGACACCGCAAGCACGGGCATCTGGCTGCCGCTCCTGGAACAGCGCGGACAGGACGCCGTGCGCCTGCTCATGCACACCTGCTGGGGCGGGCTCGGCGGGTTCGCGCTCGGGCTCATCGTCTTGCAAAAACCCTACCGCCTCGCGCTCGCCAAAACGCTCGGCAGCGCGATCCTCCTCCACTTCGCCTGGGATTTCTTCGTCGGCTTCGTCACCGAGCAGACCTTCGTCCACCGACTCGCCGCCGCGCTCACGCTCGGCACGACCGTCGTCTGGTTCGGCTTCCTCACCCTCCAGGCCAACCGCTGGTCACGGCAGATGCACGCGCCTAAGAGCAAACAGAAACTCACCAGCCGAATCCTCCGCGCAATCCTCACACGCAAGTTCAAGTGATCGAACACACCGTTTAGCGGGAGACGCGCAGCGTCCCGCGGTGTTCGCGCAGCGATCGGCGATGGGCACGGGACGCTGCGCGTCGCCCGCTAAGCACAAGCGCGGAGTTTTACTGTTTCTATCAACACCCACCCCGCACGCGATCGCCCCGCTAAAATGCCCGGCCATGCAGACCACACTCCTCGGACAAACCGACCTCCACGTCTCTCGCCTCGGCTTCGGTGCCGCGCCGCTGGGCTTCCTCGAAACGCCCGAGAAACAGACCGGCCGACTCGTCAACCTCCTGCTCGACGCAGGCGTCAACCTCTTCGACACCGCCGCGATGTACATGGGGGCCGAGGAACGCCTCGGCGTCGCGCTCCAGGGCCGACGCGATGATGTCATCCTCGTCTCGAAAGCCGGGCACGACGAAGATGCGCTCGAAGGCGATGCCTGGTCGCCCACCCTGATCCGCGCGTCCATCGAACGCTCGCTCGAGCGACTCAAGACCGACCACCTCGACATCGCGCTGCTGCACTCCTGCGACAAACACGTGCTCGACGACGGCGAAGCCCTCGCGACGCTGCTCAAGCTCCGCGACGAAGGCAAGCTGCGCTACGCCGGGTACTCCGGCGACCACGAGACCGCCGCGTTCGCCGCCGGGCTCGACGGCATCGACATCATCGAGACCTCCATCAACATCGCCGACCAACGCAATATCGATGTCGTCCTGCCCGCGTGTGCACAGCACAACGTCGGCGTGATCGCCAAGCGGCCGATCGCCAACGCCGCGTGGAACCCGCTCAACAAGCAGCGCGGCATCTACCAGACCTACGCCAAGACGTACCACGACCGACTCAAGCAGATGGCCATCACCCCGATCGACCTGGGCTACCACGGCCACCCCGAGGTCGAGTGGCCCGAGATCGCGCTCAAGTTCACGCTAGCTATTGAAGGCGTCGACACCGCCATCGTCGGCACGACGAGTACCGTCAACGCCCAGGCCAACATCGCCGCCGCCGCGAAGAACCCGATGCGCGACCAGGCCGTGCAGAAGCTGAGGGATGCATTCAAGGAAGCGGAACGCAAGAGCGGCGAGACGTGGGTCGGGCAGACGTAGGGTTTGATTGATGATTTGTGATTGCTGATTGATGATAACCTCGGCGGGGGTTGCTTCAGCGGCCCCTGCACTACACCACGAATGCCCCTGGCACCCAAAAACCAAAGCAAGACCTCACGCAAAGACGCCAAGGCGCAAAGCTTTGAATAAACGCTTCGATTTCACACGAATGATCGCTATACTTCAACCATGAAACTCAAAGCCATCATCCACGAAGCGGAAGAAGGCGGCTACTGGGCCGAGGTCCCCGCCCTGCCCGGCTGCGTCACCCAGGCCGAGACGCTCGACGAGTTGGAGAAGAACCTCCACGAAGCGGTCGAGGGGTGGTTGTTGGCGGGCGAGCCGGACGACACGCTGCCGGACGGCCGCGTGTTCGAGGTCGCGGTATGAAGGCGGTCAGCGGCAAGGCCTTGGCAAAGCTGGCCGAGCAGCGCGGCTGGACACTGGACCGCGTCAACGGCAGCCACCACATCTACACAAAATCAGGTCGGACCGAGCGTTTGGTCATTCCAGTCCACGGCAATCAGTCGCTCAAGATCGGATTGCAGCGATCTTTGATGAAAATCATTCCAGTCGAATCATCCGAACTTTGACTACGCCTGATTCTTGTGGCTCCCAGGCTTTAGCGTTTGGCCCCGAGCAGGCAATATCGAAGCTTTTCGGTAAATCGGGTTCGGATTAGATCGTGTGTTCTGGATTCTTTCATACACAGCAAGGTCTGCAAGTTCTCTTTCCGTCAAACCCACCTTGCTGACCTTTATCCGGTGTTTTTTACGCTTTGACATCAGTGGACTCCGATCGATTGCACATCATAGTCTGGCAACCCAAACAATCAAAGAGATTTTTACATCCTACCCCGCGCTCGACATCATCTGCGCCTCGACATCCGCGACGCCGGGTGCGGGCAGGGTTGACTCATCCATGAGGTGGGCGTCGATGGCGCGGGCGGCGCCGCGGCCTTCGGCGATGGCCCAGACGATCAAGCTCGCGCCGCGGCGGACGTCGCCCGCGGCGAAGACGCCCGGGACATTCGTCGCGAACTTGCCCTCTTCTGTTTTCGCGGTGCCCCAGTCGGTCTCAACGCCCAGCCGGTCGAACACGGCCGGGGTGTCGTGGCCCGTGAAGCCGATCGACAGGAATACGTAGTCGGCCGGCAGGTCCTGCTCGCTGCCTTCGACTTCTTTGCTCACCTTGCGGCCGGTCGATTCATCAATGGACCATTCCAACTTGCTGACGCGCATGTGGGTGAGCTTGCCGTTGTCGTCGCCGATGAAGGCCTTGGGGAGGATGTTGTATCGGCGGGGGTCGCGGTCGAACTTGGCGATGCCCTCGGCGTGGCCGTAGTCGATGAAGTACGTGCCGGTGGGTCCGGGCCAGGGGTGGTCGGCGTCGCGCTGGTCGGGCTCGCGCTGGCGTCGGGTGATGTTGGTGATGCTCGCGCAGCCCTGGCGCAGCGCGGTGGCGATGCAGTCGGTGCCGGTGTCGCCGCCGCCGATGACGATGACGTGTTTATCTTTGGCGTCGAGGTATTGGCCGTCTTCGAGCTTGGAGTCGAGCAGGGACTTGGTGGACTTGTGCAGGTAGGTCATGGCCATGTGCACGCCGTCGAGGTCGCGGCCGGGGAGCTGGTCGAGGTCACGGCCCTTGAGCGCGCCGCAGGCGAGGAGGACGGCGTCAAAGTCGTCCTGGAGCTGTTTCGCGTCGATGAGTTCCGCGTCGGCCGCCATGCCGTGGTGGGATTTGGCGTCGGTGTCGTCGTTGCCGTCTGTGATGTTGCAGTTGGTGCGGAACGTGATGCCCTCGGCGGCGAGGAGGTCGACGCGGCGCTGGACGAGTTGTTTATCGAGCTTCATGTTCGGGACGCCGTACATGAGCAGCCCGCCGATGCGGTCGTCGCGTTCGAAGACGGTGACGTGGTGGCCGGCCTTGTTGAGCTGGTCGGCGGCGGCGAGCCCGGCGGGCCCGGAGCCGACGATGGCGACGCGCTTGCCGGTGCGCTCCTTAGGCGGGCGCGGGACGACCCAGCCCTCGTCGAAGGCTTTGTCGATGATGGCGCACTCGATGGACTTGATCGTCACGGCCGGGTCGGTGATGCCGAGCACACAGGCCGACTCGCACGGCGCGGGGCAGATGCGGCCGGTGAACTCGGGGAAGTTATTGGTGCGGACCAGGCGGTGGTAGGCGTCTTTCCAGCGCTGGTGGTAGATCAGGTCGTTGAACTCGGGGATGAGGTTGTCGATCGGGCAGCCGGTCTCGGACTGGCAGAACGGCACGCCGCAGTCCATGCAGCGTGCGCCCTGCTCGCGGAGGGTGCGGTCGCTGGCGCGTTCGTAGATCTCGTAGTAGTCGCCCAGGCGGACCAGCGCGTCGCGTGACAGGCTGGGCTCGCGTTCGAACTCGAGGAATCCGGTGGGTTTACCCATGGTGTGTCTCCTTCGGAGTTGAACCACAGAGACACGGAGACCACAGAGATCGCAATGGAGAAAACAGGGGAAGTAGCCGCAGATGAACGCAGATAGACGCGGATAAATCCACAAGACACATGCGCGGATCGATCGGCCACACCGATTGGGAGTGCCATCGTTCCTTTCCAAATCTGCGTGTATCTGCGTTCATCTGCGGTTCCATGCTTCCTAATCCGGCCTCTGTGTTCTTGGTGTCTCTGTGGTTCAACACGCTTCGCCTTACGCGTGGCCGACTTCGGGGGTGGGGGCGAGTTTCTTTTTCTGTTGGTTGAGGACGCGGCGGTAGTCGATGGGCATGACCTTGATGAACTGGTTTTGTAGGCGGGACCAGTTCTCGATGATGTGCTCGGCGACGGGGGACTGGGTGAGGATCATGTGTCGCTGGATGAGGTTGAGCAGCTCCATCACGTCCTGGCCGTGGTCGAGTTTTTCGAGCTCGACCATTTCGGTGTTGCAGTGGCTTTCGAACTCTTCGTCGCGGTCCCAGACGTAGGCGATGCCGCCGGACATGCCAGCGGCGAAGTTTCGGCCGGTGGGCCCGAGGACGACGACGCGGCCGCCGGTCATGTACTCACAGCCGTGGTCGCCGACGCCTTCGACGACGGTGTGTGCGCCGGAGTTTCGGACGGCGAATCGTTCGGCGGCGATGCCGCGGAAGTAGGCCTCGCCATGGGTTGCGCCGTAGAGCGCGACGTTGCCAACGATGACCTGCCGCTCGGCGGCGAAGGTGGCTTGGGCGGATGGCCGGACGACGATCTTGCCCCCGGAGAGCCCTTTGCCGGTGTAGTCGTTGGCGTCGCCGGTGACGGTGAGGGTGACGCCCGGGGCGAGGAATGCGCCCAGCGACTGGCCCGCGCTGCCCCGGAAGTTGAGCGAGATACAGTCGTCGGGCAGCCCGGCCGCGCCGAGGCGGGTGCTGATCGCGTGCGAGAGCATCGTGCCGACGGTGCGGTCGGTGTTGGTGATCGGCCCGGCGTACTCGACGCGTTGGCGGGCTTCGAGGGCGGGCTCGCAGTGCTCGATGAGTCGTCGGTCGAGTTGCTGGTCGAGCGCGTGGTCCTGCTCGATGAGTTTCCGGGTGCCGACGTTGTCGCGGTTCGCGGGCGGCTTTGCGGGTGTGAGGATCGGCGCGAGGTCGAGCCCGTCGGCCTTCCAGTGGTCGATCGCGTCGCGGGCGTCGAGCAGGTCGACGCGGCCGATGAGTTCGTCGATCGTGCGGACACCGAGCCGGGCCATGTATCGGCGTGCTTCCTCGGCGACGAGGAAGAGGTAGTTGATAACGTGTTCGGGCTGGCCGCTGAACTTCTTGCGGAGGACGGGGTCCTGGGTGCAGACGCCGACAGGGCAGGTGTTGAGGTGGCACTTACGCATCATGATGCAGCCGACCGCGACGAGTGGCGCAGTGGAGAAGCCGTACTCTTCGGCCCCGAGCAGCGCGGCGATGACGACGTCGCGGCCGGTCTTCATCCCGCCGTCGGTTTCGAGGCGGATGCGAGAGCGCAAGTCGTTCATGACAAGCGTCTGGTGGGTCTCGGCCAGGCCGAGTTCCCAGGGCAGCCCGGCGTGCTTGACGCTGGTAAGCGGGGAAGCGCCGGTGCCGCCGTCGTGTCCCGAGATCAGGATGTGGTCGGCGTGTGCCTTGGCGACGCCGGCGGCGATGGTGCCGACGCCGACCTCGGAGACGAGCTTGACGCTGACGTCGGCGGCGGGGTTGGCGTTTTTGAGGTCGAAGATGAGCTGCGCCAGGTCTTCGATCGAGTAGATGTCGTGGTGCGGGGGTGGCGAGATGAGGCCGACGCCGGGCGTGGCGTAGCGGAGCTTGGCGATGGTGTCGTTGACTTTATAGCCGGGGAGCTGGCCGCCTTCGCCGGGCTTGGCGCCTTGGGCGATCTTGATCTGGAGCATGTCGGCGTTGGCGAGGTAGTCGCTGGTCACACCGAACCGGCCCGAGGCGATCTGCTTGATCGCGGAGCGTTTGGACATCGGTGAGCCGTCGGCGTACTGCTCGAGCGCGAAGCGTTTGGGGTCTTCGCCGCCTTCGCCGGAGTTGGACCGCCCGCCGATGCGGTTCATGGCCAGCGCAAGTGTTTCGTGCGCTTCCTCGGAGAGCGCGCCCAGCGACATCGCGCCGGTGCGGAAGCGCTTGACGATCTCGGCGGCGGGCTCGACTTGATCAAGCGGGATGGGTTGTCGATCCGCACCTTCGCTGCGCTCAGGTGCGGCTTGGGGGGTGTGGTCGATCTCGTCTTCGGAGCACAACGTCTTGAGGCGCAGCAACCCGCGCAGCGTCGAGCGGTTGTGTGCATCGCTGTTGGCGTGCTTGGCGAACTGGTCATAGGCGCCGCGTGAGTTCGTGCGGGCGGCGACCTGGAGGCTGGCGATGGCGGGCGGGCTGTAGGCGTGGGGCTCGCCGCCGGCACGCCAGTGGTACTCGCCGGGGTTGGGGAGTTGTGGTTTGCCCTGCCCCGCCTCGCGCGTGTCGCGTTGGGGGTAGGCGAGGTTGTGCCGGCGGTTGCATTCCTGGGCCAGAGTGTCGAACGTGCAGCCCTGCAAGCGCGACGCGGTCCCGGCGAAGCAGCGGTCGA
This sequence comes from Planctomycetota bacterium, assembly GCA_039193915.1. GTDB lineage: Bacteria > Planctomycetota > Phycisphaerae > Phycisphaerales > Phycisphaeraceae > JAHQVV01. The sequence continues at coordinate 56,708 of JBCCWH010000008.1, read as the reverse complement.
TGATGTCGTCGCCGAGGCCGAGGGCTTCGAAGATCTGTGCCCCGCGGTAGGACGCGACGGTGCTGATCCCCATCTTCGACATGACCTTGAGGATGCCGAGGTTGATGGCCTTGATGAAGTTGCCTACGAGTTTTTCGTCGGGCAGGTGCTTGTTCTTGTCGACGACGCCCTGGTCGCGCAGCGCGAAGAGGGCCTCGAAGGCGAGGTAGGGATTGACCGCGTCGACGCCGTAGCCGAGCAGCGTGCAGAAGTGGTGAACCTCGCGGGGCTCGCCGGACTCGAGGACGAGCCCGATCTTCGTGCGCGACTGCGTGCGGACGAGGTGGTGGTGCACTGCGCCCACGGCGAGCAGCGACGGCAAGGGCACGTTGAACGGCCCCGCCGCGCGGTCGGACAAGATCACGACCTTGCAGCCGTCCTCGATCGCGCGGTCGACCTCGGCGCTGATGCGGTCCAGCGCCTGTCGGACCACCACCCCCCCCGCTTCTTCCGCTCGGGGGTACGTGGTATCGATGGTCCGACTGCGCCAGCCGCGCACGGGCGTCTCCTCCAGCGCCCGCAGTGCGCTAAGCTGGTCGTCGGTTAGGATCGGGTGTGGCAGCTTGATGCGGTCGCACTGCTGCGGCGTGGTTTCGAGCAGGTTGCCCTCGGGCCCCAGCAGCGTGTCCAGCGCCATGATGCACGCCTCGCGGATCGGGTCGATGGGCGGGTTCGTGACCTGGGCAAAGAGCTGCTTGAAGTAATCGAAGAGCAGGCGCGGCTTGTCGGACAACACCGCGAGCGCGGAATCATTGCCCATCGAGCCCAGCGCCTCTTTCCCGTTCTTGACCATCGGCAGCATGAGCACATGCAGGTGCTCGATGGTGTAGCCAAACGCCATCAGCCGGGCGAGCAGCGGGCTGTCAAACGCCTCGGTCGCCTCGGCGATAGGCGCGGCCGCCTCTGCATTCCCCGCCCCGCGTCGCTCGGCCCCGCGCGGCGCGGGCAGGTCGTCGATCGACATCGGGTGCAGGTTCAACCAATCGCCATACGGCCGCGCAGACGTGTATCGCGCCTTGACCTCGTCGTCCGGGATCACTCGGCCCTCGTCGAAGTCGACGAGGAACATCCGGCCCGGTTCGAGCCGGCCCTTCTCGCGCACCATCGCCGGGTCGACATCGACGACGCCCACCTCGCTGGCCATGATCACCCGGTCGTCGGCCGTCAGGTAGTAGCGCGACGGGCGAAGCCCATTGCGGTCCAGGCACGCGCCGATGACACGGCCGTCGGTAAACGACACGCTCGCCGGGCCGTCCCACGGCTCCATCAGGTTCGCGTGGTAGGCGTAGAAATCGCGCTTCGCCTTGCCCATCGACTCGTGGTTTTCCCAGGCCTCGGGGATCATCATCATGATCGCCTCGGGCAGCGATCGGCCGTTCATCACCAGCATCTCGAGCACGTTGTCGAACGAGCCCGAGTCCGACGCCTCGGGGTTGACGATCGGGAAGAGGTCCTGGAGGTCGTCGCCGAAGTACGCGCTGCGCATCAGCCCCTGCCGGGCAGCGACCCAGTTCTTGTTGCCCTGGACCGTATTGATTTCGCCGTTGTGGCTCATCATGCGGAACGGCTGGGCGCGGTCCCACGACGGGAAGGTGTTGGTGCTGAAGCGCGAGTGCACCATCGCCAGATGCGAGGTGTAGTCGGCGCTGCGCAGGTCGTTGTAGAACGCAGGCACCTGCTCGGGGGTGAGCTGGCCTTTGTACGTGATCGTCCGCGCCGACAGCGAGCAGAGGTAGAACGAGCCCGGCTCGACTCCGTTCTCGGCCAACTGGATCTGGTTGATCACGCGATTGCGGACCAGGTAGAGCGCCCGCTCAAAGGTGTGGTCATCCATCGACGGCTCGGCCGCGACAAAGAGCTGCTCGATCACGGGCATCGTCGAACGCGCCGTCGGGCCGACGTCCGCGCCGTCCGGGTCGACCGGCACCTTGCGCCAGCCCAGCAGCGTGAGCCCGGCCCGCGCAAGTTCGCGCTCGCACGCCTGCTTGCAGAGGTTGCGCGCCGATGAGTCCTGCGGGAAGAACAGGTTGCCCGCGGCATAGCGGCCCGGCTCGGGGAGATCGATGCCGGCGTCGCGCTGGGCTGCGGCACGCAGGAACTTGTGCGGCAGCGCGGTGAGGATCCCCGCGCCGTCGCCCGTGTTGGCCTCACACCCACAGCCGCCACGGTGGTCCATGCGCTGGAGCATCGTGAGGGCATCCTGCACGATCGTGTGCGAGCGCTTGCCCTTGAGGTGCGCGATAAACCCGACGCCACAGGAGTCACGCTCCTGTCGGGGGTCATAAAGCCCGCGCGCCGGCGGCAACCCCGTCACTGAGGTAACGCGTGTTTCCCCTACATCCTGTAAGGGTTCTTGAGTAGTAGTGCTATCGGGATTCATGCGCGGGGGTATGGGCTGGGCCTGAGGCCTGTGGTTCCAAGGGCATCGGAGCGGGTGTCGTTCTGTCGTCGCCGGCGAACTACCGGCGGGCGGAGGTGTCGGATTTAGGCGAGCCGTTCGGCTCGGCCCCGGCCCAGACGAGCAGTTCGTCGATGAACGCCCGGGCGGCGGGGGCCGGGCGGCTGCCGCGCCGGGTGATAATGCCGATCGGGCGGGTGAGTTTGGGCGTCAGCCGAACCGCACAGAGCGTGCCCGCGTCGATTTCACGCTGGGCCGCCCGCTTGGGCAGGATCGCGATACGGTCCGTCACCGCGACCGCGCCCTTCAACGTATCGAGGTTGTCAAAACGATGGCTCACGTTCGGCGAAGCGCCGTGCTCCGCCAGATAGCTTTTAATCTCGCGGCCGATCGGTAAGTCGAGGTCAAACCCCACAAAGCCGTACTCGGACAGCTCCGGCGCAGACACCGCACGACGCTTCGCCAGCGCATGCTCCGGGCCGCATACCAACGCCATCACTTCCTCGCGCAGCGGCTGCACCGTGACGCGCTTGCAGCGGTCCGGGTACGACACGATGCCAAAGTCATCGTGCTGCGACTCCACCGACTCGCAGATCGCGTCCGGCTTCAGGTAACTGATCTGCACCGAGATGCCCGGCATCTTCCGTTCAAACGCCGAAGCGATCTCGCCCAGCAGGTCGATGCCAAACGAGTAGATCGCGGACACCCGCACGACGCCCTCCAGCGCCTCGGGCTGCTGGCCCATCGAGCTGACCTTCCGCTCCATCTCGTCGAACTGCTTGAGTGTGTCCTTCGCGCCGACGAGGTACAGCTCCCCCGCCTGCGTCAGCTCGAAGGGCCGAACCGACCGGTCGATCAGCTTCACGCCCAGACGTCGCTCGAGTTGCCCGATCCGCTGGCTCGCCGCCGACTGGCTGATGCCAAACAACGCCGCCGCCTTGGAGAAACTCCGGCAACGCGCCACCTCGACAAACAACCGAACCGTCTGCATCGGACCCACCACGGCCGCAACCCTTTCTATAAGTATCACTTATGCTCAATTGGCAACCCATCAGAATACATGATTACTCAGTCTTGGGCAACGTTGACCGACCCAGAAAAAATCGCAATCCTGCCCCGCAAACAACACAAAACAAGCTTTCAAGCCGTTTCAAGGGTGTTTCGCCTGCCTCCCTTTTATAGGATGCGTGGCCGCACCGCCCGGAGATCGCCCTGCCCGACCGACCTGTCATTGCCCATGTCCTGCACCGCCTCGACTTTGCGGGGGCGGAGGTGTTGGCTGCGCAGATCGCGCGGGGGTTGAGGGGGCGGTACCGGTTTGTGTTTCTGGTGCTGGACGGGGTCGGGCCGTTGGGGGAACAGTTGCGGTCCGAGGGGTTTGAGGTGGTGGAGCTGCACCGTCGGCCGGGCGTGGACCGGCGGGCGATGCGGGCGGTGCGGGCGGCGGTGCGGGCGCACGGGATCGGGCTGCTGCACGCGCACCAGTACACGCCGTTCTTCTACGCCTCCACGGGGCGCGGGCCGTTGCCTTTCCGGGGGAGGCGGATACCGATCTTGTTCACCGAGCATGGCCGACACACGCCCGATCGGCGGTCGACGAAGCGCGTCCTGGCCAACAAGCTGCTGCTCGCGAAGCACGACCGGGTCACGGCCGTGAGCGGCTTTGTCCGCCAGGCACTCATCGACAACGAAGCGATCTCCGCCGGGCGTATCGAGACGATCTACAACGGCATCGACCCCGGCCCCCAGCCCCCGGAGGCTGTGGATGGGATTGATGCGGCGCGTGCGGCGGCGCGGGAGGCGTTTGGGGTTGATGCGGATGCCCCGGTCGTCGTGCAGGCCGCGCGGTTTCATCCGGTGAAGGACCACGCGACAGCGCTGCGGGCGTGGCGGCTGGTGCTTGAAGCGCGCGGCGACACCCTTCCGGGGGCTCGGCTTGTGTTCCTGGGCGATGGGCCGTTGCGTGGCGAGCTCGAAGCGCTCTCGGAGCAATTGGGCATCGCGGAAGCCGTGCGTTTCGTGGGGCGTGTTCCGGACGTCCGGGCGTTGCTGCCGGGGGCGGATGTGGCCATGCTGTCATCGCTGAGCGAGGGGTTGAGTGTGAGCCTGCTCGAAGCGATGGCCGCCAGCCTGCCCGTCGTCGCGACCGATGTCGGCGGCAACCCGGAGCTGGTCGTCGAGGGCGAGACGGGCCTACTCGCCCCGCGCGGGGACGCCGAGGCCCTGGCGATGCACCTCACCGCCCTGCTCTCGGACCCGCCGCGTCGCCAAACGCTGGGGAGCGCTGGCCGGGCACGCCTGCTGCAACACTTCACCGCCGAGCAGATGCACACCGCGTACGCACAGCACTACGACGCGTTGCTGGGATAACGCATCCATCGCGCCTACGATGCCCTGGTGATGCCCAGCGACCCGCAACAGAAACTCGACGCGCTCAAGCGAGGCATGTGTGGCGACTGCGGTGTCGGGCCGCTTAAAGGATCGCGCCGCGGCGATGGCGTCCACCTGTCGCGCCGCGTCGTTTGGGGCTGTGTCGTAGCCCTGTCGGCGGGGGTTGTCGGCCTGGTGCTCATGTGGGTAGCGTTTCGCTAAGCCCAAATGCCACACCGCCCCCGCCAGAACACCACGCATCACTCGCCTTCTTCGGCCAAGCGCTCGCGCACGATGTACGCGATGATGAGGTGCAGGTTGGCGTACCGGGCCTCAAACTGCTGCGCCTGCAACTCTGCCACATGTGCGAGGAACACCTCGCGCTCGCCCGCACGGGCCGCCTCCATCGCCAGGAAGAATGGCAGCATCTGATCCACCTGCGCGGCCTGCGCTTCGTCGAATACCTCACCCGGGAGGTAATCACCGGGGGCTGGCTCTTGCAGGCGAATCCAGGCGCGCACGGCGGGCCGACCCGCGCGCTCGTCGAGTGTTGGGTCCGTTAGCACCGCCTGGGCGCGTTCGTCTTGCCCCATCGCCAGCAGGGCCATGTATCGGAGCGGGATGTCGTCCCCGGTCGCGGTGTACTGGGGCAATGCCTGTTGCTGCCAACGGTCGGCATACGCGAGCGCTTCTTCGGCTCGGCCTTCGAAGAGCAGGGACCACATGACCGCCTGATCAACATTGAAGTGGTGCGGGTTGTCGCGTTGCAGATTCTCGATATGTGGCATCGCCCCGTCGATCCCCTCCGTCGCAGCCAGCAGCATGGCAGCGCTCCATGATCGCAAGGTGATGAATGCATGGGGCTCAAGGTCTTCGGAACGCACCAAGGCCTCCCGCGCTCCTTCGAAATCGCCGAGGATGACCCGCAGATACCCGAGCTGCACCCACGCGTTTGTATCCCGCGGCGACAGACGAGTGACGCGGATCGCAACGGCCTCGGCCTCGGCATAACGCCCCGCGCGCTTGAGCAAGTCCAACCAATGCAGCAGCCCAGGGACCGTCAGCCCGTCCACCTCGTCCAGATGCGCCATGCTGTCTGCGGCCTGCCCGTAGAACCCCTGCCGCTCAAACAGCAGCGACCACATGCTCAGAACCTCCACCGTCAGCTCGTCGTCCATCGGCAACGACTCAAGCACCTCTTCAGCCTCCTCAAAACGCTCGGACTCGATCAACACCGTCACCAGCGCCATCCGCGCACCGATGTGTTCCGGCTCCAGTTCCAGCACTTTCGCCACGTAGCGCTCGGCATCGGCCAGACGGTCGGGCATTGAGGCCAGCAGATCGATCAGCCCCAGCAACGCGTCCATATGCTCCGGCTCGTGGGACAGGGCGGCCTCGTAGCCGGCGATCGACAGCTCAACCCATCCCAACACCGAGTGCACCGTCGCGCGCTGGTACAGCGCATCGGCACGCTGCCACGATTCCTCGGCATGTGCGAGCGCCACCGTCGCGTGTGCAGCCGCCAAGGGGTAGTTGTTCCGTATGAACTCGCCCCCGCTCGCGTGCATCGCCGCGTGATATCCTGGTTCATACGGTGAAAGCATCGCGCTCACACGGCGGGCCACGTCGGCGTCCTGCTGGGCCTCGACCAACTGAGGCCGAAGCTCGCGCATCGCGCGGTCCCGCCGGTTCAGGCGGATCACGGCGTCGGTATCGGCGACCGCCTCCTCGAACCGGCCTTGCGACGCGTAAAAGATCGCACGGTTGTGGTACGCCCGGGGGTCGCGAGGCGCTTGCTCGATTATCCGCCCCAGGTCCGCAAGCGCCAGCTCTGTCTCATCCAGCCTGAAGTATGCGTTGCTCCGATTCAGCAGCAGCTCGATATCGTTGGGGCGGTCCGCCAGGCCGGCCGAAAACAACTCAACCGCGTGATCAAACTCAAACCGCGCGACATGGAGGTTCGCCAGGTGGGCGCGGGCCACGTCGCGGTTTTGACCCAGCTCAACCGCAGTCGCGTAGGCGTGGGCGGCTTGGTCGAGTTCGCCCAACATCAAACAGACGTCGCCGATCATCGGCCAAGGGCCCATCGTCGGCTGGATCTCGGCGAATTGCAGGAGGTAAACCAGGGCACGGTCCGGGCGATAGGTCCGGCTCATCTCTAACGCCGCCGCGTCATAGAGTGTCATCAGCCGAAGCGGGTCGATCTCCAGGCAGGTGCTGAAGGCCCGTGCCGCGGCTTCAAAATCATTGGACCGGGCGTAGAGCCGCGCGGCCGTCTCGTGCAGGTCCGGGTTTGCGTCGTGGCCATCCGCCATCAAAGCAAACACACGCTGGGTCGCGGCCTCGAGATCACCCGGCAGACGCGACAGCCCCAGCAGCATCACGATCTCGACCTCGGCGTGATCGGGGTGATCTGCCAGGTGGCGCTGGCACAGCGAGACCGCCTGCGCAGTACGCCGCATCGCGATCAGCTGCCGGGCCTGCTGCGCAACAAGCTCTGGGTTACCGGGATGCACCGCGCTTGCCCGGTCCAGCGCCGCGAGCGCGGCGGCGTGGTCGTGCTCAAGCCCCGCGTTCTGCGCAAAATCAAGACACGCCGCGATGTCGCCCGGCTCGGCGTTAAGCACCTCATGCAAGTGGGCGAGGTGCGCCTCCCGCTCTGCGGGGTCAGCGATCTTTTCGGCGCGGGCAGAGGGAACCCACGACACACCGACAAACAGAGCAAGCAGAAGCAGGCGGATTCGTCTTGGCATCTCGGCCTCACGATCAGGAGTGTTGTGCCCCGGCCGCAACGAATGAGAAGGCCCGGACCCGTGCAGAAACGTCGATCAGCCGAACCATCGGCCTGCGTCCAGCATAACAACGGCGGCCACCCCACCCAAGCGCCGCGTCAAGCGCACGAAAAACCAACACCGTGCAAGCCGACAAGCCGATGCCGACCGCTCAGTTTTCGGTGGAAGCCTCGCCGCCCCCCGCGCGCCCCGCGACCGCGTCGATGATGGCTGGCTCGTTCTTGCTGAACGTCAGCGTGCGGTACGGGTACGGAATCTCGATGCCCGCTTCGTCCAGTGCGCGCTTGATCGCTTCGATCACTTCGTCCTTGCTCCGCATCTCGTCGATCGGGGTCGGGTCGGCCCACCAGATCACGGTGAAGTCGATCGACGAGGCGCCGAACGCCTGGGCCAGGACCTCGGGCGGCTCGTCGTTGCGTACGGTTTTGCAGGCCTTGACGGCATCGAGGATGACCTTGCGTCCTTCTGCCAAGTCTTCGCCATACGCGATGCCGACGACGAGTTCCAGCCGGCGGTGGCGGCGGTTGGTCATGACGGTGACGTTGTTGCCAAAGACCGTCGCGTTGGGGACGAGGACCAGCTCGCCGTTGGGCTTGCGGATCTTCGTCATGCGGATCTCGACGTCTTCGACCCGGCCCATGACGCCGTCGACCTCGATGAAGTCGCCGTTCTCGAAGGGGAAGTGCCAGAGGATGAGGATGCCGGCGAAGAAGTTTTCGAAGATGTTCTGGAACGCGAAGCCGATGGCGATCGAGGCGAGCCCGGCGGTGGCGATGAGCTGCGCAAAGCCGAAGCCGGGGAAGACGATACCCGCGGCAACCATAAGCCCGGCGAACCAGACGCTGATGCGTACCGCGATGCGGAACAGGTCGCGCAAACTCTCGCGCACCTTCGCCCGCTGCATCAGCTTCCGCGTCAGCTTGTCCGCCAGCCGAACGAGGCACATCGTCACGATCAAGACCAGAACCGCGATCACCAACTGCGGCAGCATCGCGATCAGCCCGTCGAGCAGCCCGCCGACCGCATCGGTCAGTGTGTTGACCGCCCCGTCCACCGAGTCGTTGCCCGTCGAGGGCACCATGTCGTCGAGCACCTCCCCCACCGCCCCGGCTTCTTCAACCTCGGGCTCAACGACCGCGCCCTCAGGCGGGACCACGTCGATCCCCTCCACCGCCGACGGGTCGATCTCGATCGTCGAACCTTCGGGCAACTCGGACGGGGCGTCCGTCGGCGGGGCGGGGGTCGTGTCGTCCTGAGCCAGCATCAAGAGGGGTTGCATGCCCCCAGTGTAATCGCAGCGCTACCCGAGCTGCGGCCCGGCGCACCACTACCGGCGATGTCGAACCAGACGGCGCTGGTAGACCCGCAGCAGGACGTCGCCCCCATCCAAGTAGAGCTGCACGCGGTCCGTCGCCGGCTCAATCGTTTCAATGGACTGCCCCCACGCCTCCGGGTCGTGCAGGACCAGCATCGGCCCCAGCCGTTCGCGCACCCGCCGGCGGGCGGTCCCGTCTGGGTCGGGCAGCGCCCCCACTTCCTCCCATAACGCGGCGGGCGAGCGGCCCGCATCGATCAGCCCCGCTAGCAGCGCGTCGAGGTAGGTCGAGGCATGGCGCCCGACCAGCATCGCGCGCTCGATGCCCTGGAGGTAGAGGCGTTGCGTTTCTTCGGCCCGGCCCGCGTCCGTCGCCAGGGACGACAGCTCGGCGTACCACGCCATCTCGATCCAGGAGCTGGGGCGCTGCCCGTCCATCAATGCCAGGTAGCGCTGGATCAGCGCGGCCGCGACGGCTTCATCGATCTCGCGTTGCAACTGGGCGTGCCATTCGATCAGGTCTTCGAGCACGGCAAGCCGTTGGTGCGTCAAAAACAATGGGGGCTGCACGTCCGGCGCGTCGAAGCCCTCGGTATAGGCGAGGTACGCCGCGAGGGCCTGCGCGAGTGTGTCCCGCGCGCCGTCCTCGTCGCCGAACGCGGCCTCAAGCCCCGCAACCATCCGCAGCGTCCGGGCGCGTTCGAAGGGGTCTGCGAGACGGTCGTCCTCCTCGCGCAGTGCGTCGAGGGCGTCGGCGAACTCTTGCTCGTTGCCGAGCATCCCCTGCTCGTAGGCCGCGAGGTAGCGGGCATCGAGGGGGTCGTGTTCGCCGAAGGAGCCCCCGATCCCGGTGCCGCCGTAGGTTGCCCCCAGCGTCCGGATGCGTTCGCGCAGTCGGCGGTCGATGGCGGCGTTGCCCGGGGCGGGTGCGCCGGCGGCCAGGAGGACCAGCTTGCGCAGGGGCTCGTCCAGCGGCGCGGCGCGTTCGGCGACGGCGCGGGCCAGCCGGGCGGCGATGTCCTCGGGCGCAAAATGGTATGCCGACGCGGCCGCGAGCATGCCCGCCGTGCAGGCCAGCGTGTCGTCCTCGATCGACGCGAACACCGCGAACGCGTCGTCCGTCAGCCCCAGCCGTAGCTGCCGGGTCATGATGCCCGCCAGCCACTGTATCCGTTGATAATCCGCCCGCTCATCCCGAGTCACTCTAAAAAGCGCGCTGAGCAGTTGTGCCCGGCCCGGTTCGCCCATCACGTCTACGGCGCCCAGCGTGGGGGGCCCGATCGTTGGGGCTGTGCTGGGGACAAACGGCGCGTCGAGCCCGTACATCGCCGGCGGCGTGCTCGCGACCCGGGGCTGGCCGGGGGCCGGGGCTGGCGTGTCCGGGTCCGCCGACAACGCGATGGCGTGCTGGGTCAACAGCAGCGGCCGGGCGCGCTTGGCGCTGCGTGTCCGCGCGCCCAGCCACTGCAGCGCGTGGGTGAGGTAGCGCATCTGCTCCGCGTCGTCAAAGCCCAGCGTCTGGAAGTATGGCCTGATCTCGTCGGCCCGCCCGGCGTCCGCCAGCCGCACGACCTCCCGCGCCACCGCCTGGGGCTCGGGGGTCTGCGGGAAGGGCTCGCCGGCCTCGGCCTTGGCCAGCCAGGGCTCGAACTCGCGTTCCAGCTCCTGACGGGCGCGCTGCGCGTCGGGCCCCTCCATCGCCTCGGCCAGCGCCAGCGCGGCGTCGTACGCCGAGCGCGCCCCGGCCGCGTCGTTCGCGATCAGGTAGGCCACCACGCGGTTGCGCGCCGGCGGCAGCGCACGCGCCGGGGTGGAGATCGCCTCGACCAGCCCCGCCGCCAGCCCCGGGCAGCCCCCGGTCAGGCACGGGCGGATGAGCTGATAGACCAGCCCGTCGCGCCGATCGACAGCCTCGACCTGCTGCGCGACCGCTAGCCCCGCCGACAACACGGCCGCCGCCTCGCGCTCCGCGTCCGCCGCCAGGTAGCGCTCGGCCACCGCCGCATACCAACGGACCGCCGCAACGGGGTCCGCGCCCTGCGCGGCTTGGTCGGCGACGGCCTCAAGCGCACGGGCCAGCGTCGCCGACGCGCCGGGCGCGTCGCCGTGTTTCACTTGCAGCGACGCGATCTCGAGGACCGCGTCGAGATGCTCCAGCCCGATACCCGCCTCGTCCAGGGCCCCGAACGCCTGCCGGAGGATCGCTGGCCGGATGTCCACGGCATAGTTCACCCGGATCCTTAGGGCCTCGCTCCAAGCCTGCGTGCCCGGCGGGAGGTGGGTGAAGGCCTCGGCCGCCTGTTCGTGCTCCCGGTGTTTGGCCAAGTGATCGATGAGGTATCGGTAGACGCCGACACGCCCGGGGTACGACATCGTCCGCGGCTCGCGGGGGTCGGCCGCGGCGCTTTGTTCGGGCAGGTCGGTGGTCTCCACGGCCTGGACGAGCAGCGCGAGCGCGTGGGCCGTGGCCTCGCAGGGCGGGTAGTTGTTGGTGGGCCTGGAGCACATGATCAGCCGGCTGATGCGCAGCAGGTCGTTGGGGGTGTCCGCGAGCAGGTCGACAACAAAGGGCCGGCGCAGCCGGGCGTCCCCCCCGTACTCCCGGGCGAGCCGGTCGATCAGCGAGGTGCGGGCGTCGGGGTCTAACGCGTCGATCAGCGTGGCGGCTTGCTCCCGCGCATCGCAGGCGATCAGCCCCAGGATGATCCGTGTCCGAATCGATGCATCGGGGGCCTCCGCCCACTCGGTTTGTGCGTACGCCTCCAGGGCGCTGAGATAGGATGCCTCCGCATGTGCCCGGAGTTGCTCGTCGGTCACCCCCTGTGCCAGCCGGTCTTCCCGCTGTGTCTCCGGGCTTTGAGCCCAGGCGGGGCCCACAAGCCAGGCGCAGCACAGCGAGAGCAGCCCAAACACGGCCCCACGGGATCCCACTGGTGAACGCATCATTTTGTTTGCCCTCGTTGCGGTGATTCTTGAGAAGAAGGGCCATGATACCGGAGGCGATACGGGGGCTTGTGCCGCACGATACCGAGAGCAGAACCCCGAAGGGGGCGGTTGGTGTGTGCAATGCGGGGCACTGCCCGCAGACTCGGGCCTTGCGGGGTGCGGAGAGTCCTGTGAGATCGGCATGGGTCTTCGCAGATTCTCGCTGGCCCGATGTGAATCCGGGGGTGCGGGGCGAGGGAGTGCGGGAGGGGTGAGGCGGGCAGGGTCCTGCTTGCTGAAGCAAGCAGGCCGGTGTGCAAAGTGTCTTGGGGTGTGATGCGGGGTGTCTTGGAGAGCCAGGACGAGGGCTTGAAGGTGGACCCGTGAAGTATTACGCACGGCGGATAAGCATCATCCCGCAGGCGGGTGGGCGAAGTCGACAGCGGGCGGGGCGGGGTTGCCGATAGGATGTTGGGACTTTTCAGGCTTCGGGTGTGTCTAACAAAGGACGGGCGTTGATGCGGCAGGCGCGATGGGTAGTGATGGTGGCGGTCCTGGTGCTGGCGGGGCTCGGGGGATCGGCTTGGGCAGACGTCGATTCGCGGGTCGAGAACCACCTCGGGGTGGCGGACCTGCGTGGGACGGTGGTATCGGTGTGTGTGGTCGATGTGGCACGGGACGAAGTCCTGGCCGAGGTCGAGGAAAACCGCGCGATGATCCCGGCGTCGAACATGAAGCTCATCACCACGGCCGCGGCGCTGGCGACGTTGGGCGAGGACTTCCGCTTCTCGACCCGGCTGTCGCTGATCGAGGGGGTTGGGGGGGCACGGCCGTCCCTGCTCATCGAGGGTGATGGCGACCCGGCATTCGGCGACCCGAGGACACTCGACGCGGCGGGCTACACGGTCGATGACATGCTGGGCTGGTGGCTCGACGCGATCGAAGCGACCGGGCACACCGAGTTTGAGCGCATCATCCTCGACGACCGCGTCTTTGCGAATGGGGCCGACGAGCGGGTCCACCCGACCTGGCCCCGGAACCAGCTGCATAAGTGGTACTGCGCCCAGGTGATGGGGATCAACTTCTTTAACAACGTCTTTCAGGTCCACGCCACGCCCACGCGGATGGGCGACGACATCGAGCTGGCGATCTACCCGTATGGCCCGTTTGTGCGGACCGACCTGCGGGTCCAGACCGGGCAGATTGATCAGTGGGACATCATCACCGCTGCCGACAACAACCACATCACGTTCCGAGGCCAGCTGCGCCACGCCCAGCAGCAGCGGGTCGCGATGCATGACCCGGCCGACATCTTCGGGCAGCTCCTGAAGCGCGAGCTGGGTCGACGCGGCATCGGTGTCGGCGACGTGGTCCGGCCCGATGCCGACGAACAGGTGCCCGCCGGGGCCATGCTGCACCAGATCAACACGACGCTACAGGCCGTCCTCAACCGCACCAACCGCGACTCGATGAACCTCTACGCCGAGGCCCTCCTCAAGCGCAGCGGGTACCAGCTCACCGGCGCCCCCGGCAGCTATGACAACGGATCGGCCGCGGTCCGGCGGTTCCTCGCCAACCACTTCGACGACCCGACACTCGCCGCATCGATCCAAGTCGCCGACGGCTCGGGGATGTCGCGGGACAACCGGGTCACGACACGCGCCCTGACCGAACTACTCGCCGTGATGCCCGCGACAGAGGTGTTTGGGCCCTACCTCGAATCACTGGGCAGGCCCGGGCACGAAGGAACACTCGACGACCGCTTCGTCGATACCGACCTCACGGGCGAACTCTACGCCAAGTCCGGCTACCTCAACGGCGTGTCAGCCCTCTCGGGCTACCTCGTCTACCCGCCCCGCCGCGCAGGCGGACAGCCCCGCTTCATCGCCTTCTCCATCATCTGCAACGGCTTCGGCTCAGGCAATGCGCGCGAACTGAGCAACCGCGACATGAAAAGGCTCCAGGAAGAACTCGTCGCGCTGATCGACGAGGAAGTCGTCAACGCCGCGCCTGCGCGGTGACTCGGACCCATCTGGACACCCCGATCAAGCCAACCAAGAGCCCACGGCTGGCCCCGCATTGGGACCCAACCGTGCACGCCGCTCTTCGACGACCTGTTGCCTTGGAAACAAGGTGAATACCGTTCACACGACACACTGTTGGGATTTTTCATCACGAAAAGCCCCCATCTAACTTATCCACCTTAACAAACTGGGGTTGTCCCGTATTTTTTTAGAATTGACCCTTGACACCGTCGGCCTTATCGGGTTGAATGGCTCATGGTTCGCGATTGAAAGAAGCATCCTTCGGGGTGCTAGAGAATCAGGAAACGGTCTTCGGGCCTTGGAAGTCAGTCAGTTACTTTACCTTTTTCGCGGCAGGCCTCTCTGCCAAGCCGCACCATGAAGCGTGTCGCTTCAACTACCCGCAGAGTCGTGGGGACGCCTTTGCGGAATGATCTAGATTTTCCCCCATTTCTTCCCTAACAGGAGCAGAGGACATGAAGCTTTCTTTCACCACCCGTCTCCAGAAGTACGGCGCCTTGGCTGTTGCCGGTGCCGCCGCCACCGCCGCTGTGCAGACCGCAGAAGCGGCCATCGTCTATAGCGGTGTCCAGAACATCGCCGTGCCCGCCGACTTCACCGGCGTGTACCTCGACCTCGACGGCATCGCGTTCAACACCACCGGCGGCGTTGCGGGTGTCGATGATTACAACATCTGGTACAACGGCGCATCCCAGTGGGATACCTTCCAGAACGGTTCGGGCGGTAGCGCTGTCATCGGCGTGGCCGCAGGCTCGACCATCGACGGCTCGCTGGCTTGGGACCCCGGTCTCCCCGATATCCCCGATGGCACCGAACTCATCGCCTACCAGTTCTCCGGCGGTAACTTCGGCTGGATCCGCCTCTCGGGCGTGGACTCCGCGGCGGGTACCCTGACGGTCGTTGACTGGGCGTTCGACGACGCCGGCGCCGCCGTCCAGGCAGGCGTTGTCCCAGAGCCCGGCTCGCTCGCACTGCTCGGCCTCAGCGGCCTCGCACTGCTCCGCCGCCGTCGCTAATCACGACGCATCCCAACAGTAGACCGCCCAACGGCAACTCTACTGGCCCCGCACGCGAGTGTGAGGCACAATACAACTCACAAAGAGAGGCCCGGCTAACACCGGGCCTTTCTATTGCCCCAACAGGTTCGACGGGCCGGCTAATCAGCCTGTCAGCCAACGATTCAGACCGCCGCCCTCCCGCGGCCCCCGCACGACGGAGCCCACGCCTTGACCGACACCCCACGCAAAAAGCTCGTCTTCCTGGGATGGGACGCGGCGGACTGGCAGCTCATGCGCCCGCTGATCGAGCAGGGCCGGATGCCCACCCTCAAGCGCGTGATGGATGAGGGGGCCTGGGGCAACCTCTCGACGCTCGACCCCATCCTCTCCCCCATGCTGTGGAACTCGATCGCCACCGGCAAACGCCCGCAAAAACACAACATCCTCGGCTTCATCGAGCCCAAGCCCGACGGCTCGGGTGTGCGACCCGTCTCGAGCACCTCACGTACCGCGCGGGCGTTCTGGAACATCTTCCACCACGCCGGGCTCCGCGGGCACGTGCTCAACTGGTTCGCTTCGCACCCCGCCGAGCCCATCAACGGTGCCGTCGTCACCAACATCTACGCCGCACTGAAGACCGAAGGCGAGAACCTCGCGCCGCTGCCTCCGCACACCATCTCACCCACCTCGCTCTCTCAAACACTCTCCGAGGTACGCGTCGGCCCCAAGAAACTCAACCAGGCAGATGTCCGAAAGTTCATCCCACCCGACGCGCCGATCAAGCCCAAGCGCGACGCCCACAAACTCGGGCACCTCTCCAAGATGGTTGCAGAGATGGCCTCGGTCCAGGCCGCGTACATGCACCTGCTGCGCAATGAACCCTGGGACTATGCCGCGGTCTACTTCGGAGCCATCGACCACTTCTGCCACCACTTCATCGAGTACATGCCGCCGCAGATGCCCAACACCGCGCGGCACGACATGCTCAACTTCCGTGAAGTCGTCAACGAGTGCTACGTCTATCACGACAAGATGCTCGCCGAAACCCTCAAGGAGGCCGGCGACGACGCGCTGCTGATGATCTGCTCCGACCACGGCTTCCTCAACGGCCAGCTCCGCCCGACGCAGGAGGTCGACCCCGCCGCCTGGCACCGATTCCATGGGATGATCCTGTTGCACGGCCCCGGGATCGCTAAGAACGAAGAACTCATCGGCGCAACCCTCCTCGATATCACGCCCACACTGCTCACCGCGATGGGACTTCCCGTCGGCGAAGACATGGACGGCAAAGTCCTGGAGCAGGCGTTCGAGACCCCGCCAACCATCGAACGCATCCCAAGCTGGGAAGACGTCGAAGGCGACTTCGGCGAACACCCCGAGGACATGAAAGAGGATGCGTTCGAGGCGCAGGAGTCGCTGCGACAACTGGTCGAGCTGGGGTACATCGATGCGCCCGACGGCGATGTCGAGGCCCAGATCGAGATCGCCCGGCGAGAGCAGCAGGTCAACCTCGCGGCGTCGTACCAGTTTGCCGGCCAGCTCGACGAGGCGGAGCAGATCTGGGACGGCATCTTGAACGACTACCCCGACGAGGCCCGTTTCCTGCTGAAGTCGGCCGAGTGCTGCATGTCCCGGCGTCAGTTCGAGAAGGCCGAGACACTGCTTGCCCACTGCGAAGCCAGGCACGGCGCGATGCCGCAGGTCTACTTATACCGGTCACACATCGCGATCGTGACTGGCGACCTCGATGCGGCGGACCAGCACCTTGCCAAGGCCCAGCAGCTCGGGGACCAATCGCTCATGGTCCACATGAAGGTCGGCGAGCTCCACCGCAAGCGGCGTGACTACCCGCGTGCGCTGGCGGCTTTCGACCGGATGCTGAAACTCGACCCCGATACACCGCTGGGACATTCCGGCCGCGCCGAGGTCTTGCTGAAGATGAAAGACTACGAAGGGGCCGCCGAAGCCGCGCTCACCGCGACCGAACGGCTGTTCTACCTGCCCCCCGCCCACCTCACGCTCGGGCTGGCGATCGCCCGGCTCGGTGAAATCGAGCAAGCCATTCAGTGCGTCGAAGTCGCCGTGCGCCAATCGCCTAACTGGACCAGCCCCCACCGCCTGCTCGCCCGGCTCTACCAGATGGCCGGCCAGGATCAAGACGCCCAGGAACAACGGGATCTGCTAAAAACACTGCACGAGCAACTCACCCAGACGAACCCGGCGGGGAACCCCGCGTGAGCCAACATCCATGACCGCACACCACTTTATCACCGTCGTCTCAGGGCTCCCGCGTTCCGGCACGTCCATGATGATGCAAGCCCTCAACGCAGGCGGCATCCCCCCACTGACCGACGGCGAGCGCACCGCCGACGACGACAACCCGCACGGCTACTACGAACTCGAATGCGCGAAACAGATCAAGAAGAGCGACGCGTTCCTCGATGACGCCCTCGGGAAAGCCGTCAAACTCATCCACCTGCTGGTGACCCGGCTGCCCGCCCGGCACGAGGCGCGTGTTGTCTTTATGCGCCGTGACATCGACGAAGTCCTCGCGTCGCAGGCGAAGATGCTGGTACGCTCGGGCAAACAAGGCGGCGCGGTGAAGCCCGAAGTCCTCAAGGGTGTGTTCACCAAACAACTCAAAGAAACGATGGACTGGCTCGTCGCGCAGCCCAACATCCAGGTCCTTGAAGTCGGATTCCGCGAGATGTTCGACAACCCCACCGCGGAGATGGATAAGATCGCGGCGTTCCTGGGTGGCGGGCTCGATGTCGATGCGATGGCTCGCGCGGTAGACCCATCGCTCTACCGCAACCGCCAACCCAAGCCGTAACTAACTAACCTAACTAACCTAACTAAGGCCGATGCTTGGATCGCCTCGCCACATGCCCATCGTGAAGAGTCTTCTTGCTCATGAATCCACAAGCACCACCGATCGGGCACGAAGTCAAGAAGGTCGTGATCCTCGGGGGCGGGACCGCCGGGTTGTTGTGCGCGATGGCGTTCCGGCAGCAATTGCCCGACCTCGACGTCACCGTCGTCCGGTCAACGAAGATGGGCGTCATCGGCGTCGGCGAAGGCACGATCGTCTCGGTCGTCCACTTCCTTCATAACTTTCTCGGGATCGACTCCAAAGCCTTCCACGAACAGGTCGAGCCGAGCATCAAACTCGGCATCCGGTACCTGTGGGGGAGTCGGCCACAGTTCTACTACACCTTTTCCCCGCAATTCACCGGCCTTCGCCCCAACCTTGCGTACCCGACGGGGTATTACTGCGACGACCGTTTCGGCTACGCGGATATGACTTCGGCGCTGATGCACCACGGCAAGGCCTGCCTCCGAACACCGCAGGGCACACCCGCGCTCCACGGCAACTTCGCGTACCACCTCGAAAACAAGAAACTTGTCGAGTTCCTCGAAGCCCAAACCGACCAGCCAGGGCTGACCAAGGTCGACGACCTTGTGGTCGATGTCGAGCGTGGGCCTAGTGGCGTCTCGGCGATCCAACTCGAATCCGGGCAACGCGTCGCGGGCGATTTCTTCATCGACTGCTCGGGCTTCCGAAGCGAACTGCTCGGACGCACGCTCGGCGCAGAACGCATCGATTTCAGCGATGCGCTGTTCTGCGACCGCGCGGTCGTCGGCGGATGGGCAAGGACCGATGAGCCTTACCAGCCCTTCACAACGGCCGAGACGATGGACCACGGCTGGGCATGGCAGATCGAGCACGACGACATCCTCAACCGGGGCTATGTGTTCTCATCACGTTTCGCATCCGACGATGAGGCGGCTGAGGAGTTCAGGCTCAAGAACCCTAGGCTCGGCGAGGTGCGCGTCATCCCGTTCCCGGCTGGGGTGTACCGCGAAACCTGGAAAGACAACGTCATCGCGATCGGCAACGCGGCGGGCTTTGTCGAGCCGCTGGAAGCCACCGCGATCGGCATGATCTGCGACGGGATCCTCAACGTGGTCCGCGTGTTTCAGTCGTCCGGCTGTCGGCCGATGCCTGCTCAGCGATCACACTACAACCAGATGATCTTCAAGAACTGGGAGATCATCCGCGACTTCCTCGCGCTGCACTACAAATACAACGGCAGACTACAGACCCCGTTTTGGGAGACCGCACGCAACGAGGTCAGCATCGGCGCACTCGGCCCGATTTGCGAGTACTACGAACAGGTCGGCCCGGACTTCTCGCTGCTGACCGCCGATCTGAAGCGCGACTTCTTCGGGGCCGAGGGCTACCTCGCCATGCTGGTCGGGCAGGACGTCGGCTACGAACGGTCGGTTGAGCCCACCGAGGCGGACCGCGCTCAGTGGGAATCCTCGATCAAGGCGATCGGGCTGCGGGCACGCGACGGGATGGGGGTCATGGAGTGCTGCAGGCACCTGCGTCAACACGGGCTGCCAGGCAATGTCCGTGGCCAGGGTGCTCTGGGTTGGTCATGAGTCGTTGATGCGTGTATCCGCCGCCCTGTTTTACACATTCCACCCACATTAACGCCGTGTGGACACGAAAGGCCCATACATGGGATTTCTAATCACTTAGTGGTTGCATCTGGGTTTGAACTGGGTAGGATACTTGGATGGGTGGTGCCGCGGGTACTGCAATTCATATCTGATTTCATAACTTGAAAGAGAGAGAGAGTAATAATGATGGAGCGTAGAAAATCTGCCGCTGTTAATGCGACGCGTTGGACCGCCTACTCCGCAGCCGGTGTTGCCGCTGCGACCGCAGGCACGATGACTTCCGAAGCCGAAGCAGGCATCACGGTTGTCGACGTCAACGTGACCCTCGAAGACCGCACCCAAGGCGACGGCTACTTCGACGTCTTTGGCGCATACGGCTTTGGTGGTTCGGGTGCCTCGTTCAACTTCCAGCAGGCGCTCAACGAAACGGGTTCGGGTATTGGCCAGCTCACACTCATCGGCTCGGGCAACATCCAGTTCGCCGGCGGTCTCGCTGGCGCATACGCCTACCCCTCGAACCTGGCCTACGGTGCCGACCTGTCGACGCAGACCTTCGGCGTCGCAGCCGGTTCCCGTGGCGACATGGCTTGGGGTGCTGGCTACTCCAACAGCCAGTTCTTGAACGCAGGCCCCAGCTACATCGGCTTCCAGTTCGACCTCGGCGGCGGCACCCAATGGGGCTGGGCCGAAGTGATCATGGACGGCGCACCCGCCAACACCGCGACCTTTACCCGCTACGCCTACGGCATGGTCGGTGAGCAGATCGCCGTCGGTGAAGTCCCCGAGCCTACCTCGCTCGCCGTCCTCGCGCTGGGCGCACTGGGCCTGAGCACGATGCGTCGCCGCAAGACCTCCTGATGACTCAGTAACATCGATCGACTTACGGGTCGTCTGCTAACGCGGACGACCCTTTTTTTCGCCTATCGATACCTGCTCAGGGTTCAAAGCCCGCTGGATCAGGACGATAAAACCAAACCGGACCCTGCTTTCAGTCGGGGCCGTCCCCCCATACGCATTGAAGAGTAGGACACGATGAACACAGACCAAGGTTCAAAGAAGCTGCTGCTGATCGGCTGGGACGGCGCGGATTGGGAGCACATCAACCCCCTGCTTGATCAGGGGCTGATGCCCAACCTCAAGGCGTTCATCGAGGCCGGCACGGTCGGCAACTGCGCGACCCTTGGCCCGATGCTCTCCCCGATGCTTTGGAACTCCGTCGCCACGGGCAAGCACGCCTACAAACACGGGATCTACGGCTTCACCGAGCCCGACCACACCAACGGCGGCGCACGCCCCTTCAGCAGCTACTCCCGAAAAACCAAAGCGATCTGGAACATCCTCTCCCAGCAGGGGCTCAAGACCAACGTCATCAACTGGTGGGCCAGCCACCCCGCCGAGCCCATCAACGGCTGCGTGGTGTCCAACCTCTTCGCGGGCGTCAAGGTCGGCAAGGACGGGCCGATCATCCCACCCGACGTGATCCACCCCGAAGAACTCCGCAAAGAGCTCGGGCGCTTCAAGGTCTTCCCGCAGGAACTCACCAGCGAGCAGATCCTGCCCTTCATCCCCAACGCCGCGAAGATCAACCAGGACGAAGACAGCCGACTCGAAACCTTCGCCAAGGTCTTGACCGAAACCCTGACCACGCACTCGGTCGGCACCGCCGTGATGGAGAACGAGCCGTGGGACGTGATGGCGATCTACTACACCTGCCACGACCACTTCGCCCACGGGTTCATGAACTTCCACCCGCCCCAGCTCCCCTGGGTGTCGGATGAAGACTTCGAGATCTACAAAGATGTCCTCACCGGGGCGTACCGCTTCAGCGACATGATGCTCGGCCGGCTGCTGGACAACTGCAACGACGACACGACCGTCATCCTCTGCTCGGACCACGGCTTCGAGTCGGGCAACCTGCGCACGCTCGGCAACCCCCGCGAGCCCGCAGGACCCGCGGCCGACCACCGGCAGTACGGCATCTTCCTGGCCAAAGGCCCCAACATCCGCGCCGGCGAACGCGTCTTCGGCGCCAGCCTCATCGACCTGGCCCCGACCATGCTCGCCGCCCTCGGCATGCCCATCGGCGACGATATGGACGGCCGGCCGCTGCTGGAAATCTTCAAAGAACAACCCAACATCCAGACCGTCGAGAGCTGGGACAATGTCGAAGGCGAGTTCCCCGACGGGATGCACGGTGAAGAAAAACCACTCGACCCCGAAGCCGCGGCCGAGCTGCTCAACCAGTTTGTCGCCCTGGGCTACATCGATGACCCCGGCGCCGACAAAGAAAAACAGTTCGAGAGCGCAGAGATCGAGTGCGACTACAACCTCGCGCAGAACTACATGTTTGTCTCCAAGCCGGAGATGGCGATCCCGCTCTTTGAAAAGCTCGTTGCGCACTCCCCCTGGGAAGACCGCTTCATCCAGCAGCTTGCGCAGGCGTACCAGCGCGCGGGTCGGCTGCAGGCGGCGCTGTCACTCATCGAGAAGGCGTACGACATCGAGAAGACCAAGCTCATCGCGATGCGTGTGCTGTATGCCGAGCTGAAGATCGCGCTGGGCTCGAAGATCGACGAGGTCGTTCCGCTGCTCCAGCAGATCGAGGGGATGACGCACCGCAGCAACCAGCTCCGCAACCGGGTCGCGGCGATGTATTCGAAAAGCCGCCGATGGAAAGACGCCGAGCGCGTCTACCTCAGCTCGGTCGAGTTCCATCCGGAAGACGCCCGCGCCCACCAGGGGCTCTCACGCGTCTACTGCCGGCTGGACGAGAACCAGAAAACCATCGACCACGCACTCACCGCGATCGGCCTGATCTACCGCCTGCCCCACACCCACCTGAACCTCGGCATCGCCCTGGCACGCACCGGCCACACGCAGGAGGCCGAGACGGCCTACCTCAACGCGCTACGGATCTCGCCCAACTTCGCGCACGCCCACCGCTGCCTCGTCCGCCTGTACAACAAGCTCAACAAGCCCGAAGCCGCCATCCAGCACAGCATCACCCTCCACCAGATCAGTGAGATCAACAAGGCAAAACGCAAACAGATGGTCGCAGACCGGACCGCGCCTATCCCGGCGACGCTCCCCGACATCCCCAGCGAGGCCGAGCGGCATGAAGCGCTCCTCAAAGAACGCCCCACCCGTGTCGATGAACGCAAGCCCTCCGGCAAGGAGTTTGTCCTCGTCTCGGGGCTGCCCCGCTCGGGCACCTCGCTCATGATGCAGATGCTCGACGCCGCAGGCATCCCGCCCAAAACAGACGGCGAACGCGAAGCAGACATCGACAACACCAAGGGCTACTACGAGTGGGAGGCGATCAAGCAGATCCAGACCCAACGCAACCTCCTCGATGAAGAGGGCCTCGAAGCCAAAGCCATCAAGGTCATCTCGATGCTCCTCAAGCAGATGCCCTACCAGCACAAGTACAAAGTCATCTTCATGACCCGCCCGATCGAAGAAGTCGCGGCGTCCCAGGCAAAGATGATCGACCGGCTCGGGACCAACGGCTCAGAGCAGACCGAAGAGGACCTGACCCGGACACTCGCCACACACCGCACCGACATCCTGTCATGGATGGAGGGCAACAAACGCGTTGAGTTCATTCAGGTCGACTACCCAACGCTGGTCAAAGACCCGAAGTCGGTTGTGCCCGAGATCGCCGAGTTCCTGGGCGACCGCCTCACCCACGCCGACGCGATGTACGACTGCATCGACAGCTCGCTCTACCGCAACCGGTCATAGGTCATTGAACAGCCCCGGGCTTGCAACACAAGCAGGCCGGGCGGCCACACTCACCCGCCGCGGTTGATCTGTTCGAGCCGGGTCAGGTCCATCAGCGAGCGGTGGGTGCCTACCGCACGGGGGCTGCGTTCGTCGGCCGGGGTTCGCTGAATGTATGTGCCGTCGGGCTGCATGTCCCAGGACTGGCGGTCGTCCGCGAACATGATCTCGAGGATCTCCATGAGCCGACGCTGGTGGGTAGGGTCATAGATCGGCGTAATGCACTCGACACGGTTGTTGAGGTTGCGGTACATCCAGTCGGCGCTGCCGGTGAAAAACTCGGGCTCGCCGGCGTTGTGGAAGTAGTAGATCCGCGAGTGTTCGAGGAACCGGCCGATGACGCTGGTGACCTTGATGTTGTCGCTCAGCCCCGGCACGCCCGCCCGCAGGCAGCAGAACCCGCGGACTATCAGATCGACCCGCACCCCCGCGGCGCTGGCCTCATACAGTTTGTGGCACAGCATCTTGTCCTCAAGCGAGTTCATCTTCGCGATGATGCGCGGGCCGTCCTCCGCAGTCAGCGGGTCGCCGCCGCGCTCGGTGATCGCCTTGGCATGCGCGATCTCGCGATCGATCATCGCGGTAAACCGGCGGCGCATGTTTGTCGGCGCGATGAGCAGGTGCCTGAAGTCTTTCTGGATCGATCGACCGGTGAGGAAGTGGAACATCTGCACCAGGTCGCCCGTCAGGCGCGGGTCGCAGGTAAAGAGCCCGAGGTCGGTGTAGAGGTCCGCGGTCTTGGAGTTGTAATTGCCTGTGCCGATATGTGCGTAGGTGCGCAGCCCGTCCGTTTCCTGGCGGACCACGAGCGAGGTCTTGGTGTGGGTCTTGAGCCCGACGACGCCGTAGACGACGTGGATGCCGGCTTTCTCGAGACGCCGTGCGAGCTCGACATTGCGTTCCTCATCGAACCGGGCCTTGAGCTCGACGAGCACGACGACCTGCTTGCCCGACTCGGCGGCACGGATCAGGTCGGGGATGAACGGCGAGTCCTTGGCGGTGCGATAAAGCGTGAGCTTGATTGCGATCACTTTAGGGTCGTTGCAGGCCTCGGAGATAAACCGTTCGACGGACTTGCTGAACGACTCGTAGGGGTGGTGCACCATAACGTCGCCCGAGCGGATGACGCTGAAGATGCTCGCCTCCGAGTCCGCGAGGCGTGGCGGTGTGACGGGGGTCCAGGGCTCGTACTTGAGCTCGGGGACATCGACCGTGCCGTGCACAACCCAGAGGTCGTTGTAGTCCAGCTCGCCGGGCATCTCGTAGATGTCCTGCTCCGCGAGGTCCATCTCCTGGATGAGGTAGCGGTTGAGCGGGCGGAACGGGTTGTCATCAACCTCAAGCCGAACAACGTCGGCGAATCGGCGCTGACGCAGCTCTTCATTGACGACTTCGAGCAGGTCTTCGGCGTCCTCATCGCTCGAACCGACCGCGGCGTTGCGCGTGACACGGAACGGCTCGATCTCCTGGATGTCCATACCCTCGAACAGGTGGTGCAGGTTGTGGTGGATCAGGTCCGTGAGCGAGATGAAGCGGTATGTCAGCGCCGCCGCACTATCGTCGGCCGCCCGGCCAGCCTCCGAACGGAGGCGCACCCAGCCCGGCAACACCTCCGGCACCTTCACACGCGCAAACTGCAGACCGAAGCCGCCTGCCGGATCGGTCTGCGCTGCGAATGGGTCCCCCGCCGGGATGCGAAGCATCACCCCGAGCGATGTCGACAGGTTCGAGATAAACGGGAACGGGTGCCCCGGGTCGACCGCCAGAGGCGTGAGCACCGGGAAGAGGTTGTCCATGAAGTGCTGCTCGGCCTCGGCGCGTTCGGCGTCGGTCAGCTCACCCCATTTCAACAAGTGGATCCCGTTTTCAGCAAGCTCGGGTTTGATCTGATCCCGAAAACACGCCGCCTGCTCGTGCAGCATGGGCAAGACCATCTCGCGGATTTTGGCGACTTGGTCCGCGGCCGAAAGGTTGTCGGGGCCACGCCGATGTATGTTGCTGGCGACCTGGCGTTTGAGTGAGCCCACGCGCTTCTGGTAATACTCATCCAGGTTCGAGTTAAAAATCGCCAGGAACGCGACACGCTCCAGCAACGGCGTGCGCGGATCGAGCGCCTCGTGCAAGACCCGCCGGTTGAACTCAAGCCAAGACACCTCACGGTTGATGAAGGCCTCGGACTCGGGTATCGGCAGGGGCCAACTCGACGCCTCGGGCAGATCGCCATGCAGCGGGGTCGGCGGCTTGGGGGAATGGGCAGGCATCGGGTCGGTCTGGGTCATGGCGATCGGGGGTCGGGATGGTTCGGGGCAACAGCCCTCCTATTGTAGAGGGTCTGCGTTCCAAGCAAAAAACGTGCACATTCTGCCCTATCCCGCCCTTTCCAAAACATGACAAACGCGCGGGCACTACCCGTGCGCTCTAACTCAATTACGGTCCACCGTCACTCACCCAAGACGATCACTTCTGCATCGCGTAGCTCGACGCGGTCGAGGATCGGGCCGTTGACGCCTTCTTCGATACGGATGGTGAGCGTGCGGGCTGCGCCGGGTACAGCCGACTCGGGCAACTCGACGTTCGCCGTATGCTCGGGCTGCTCGTGGTCGATCGTCATACGCGCGAGTACAGCCTCCCCCACAGCCACGACTACGACGCAGCCCGCCCAGGCCCGCCGGTCCTCGGGGATGTCATCGCCTAGCGCTAGCACGACCTTCGCAGACAGCCGTGCCGCGCCGTCAGGGAGGTCGAACGCCACCGCCACCGGCGCGTGCAGCGCGACCGACCCATCGGCCGTGCGTCGCGTCGGCATCGATACACCAAACGGCTCGGCCGGCTCGACCTCCGTCATCGTGAGCGAACTCAGCGGGACCATCCGGTGCCGACCGACCTGGAAATCCAGCCGCGTCACCACGGGCCAGCCCCGCTGTGTTTCGGTGTCCGTTTCAGACACGCCTAATCGCACGGGCGTCAACGCGGGCTCCGCACCCTCGGCCACATCCTCAAGCGCCGAACGCAAACCAACGACACCGCCCACACCCGCAACCTCAAGCGTGCCTAGCGAACAACGCCAGCGCGAGCCCGACGCCAGCGTCGCAAAAATGCTCGGCCCGTCAAAAGCCGACCATTGGTTCGACATAAAGAGCGCCGCAACACGTGCCGGCTGGATCGACAACGGGTCATTCGCGTAGTCCGGCACAAACCCAACCGCGTCGAGCCCGAGCGCATCAACAAAACCCGTCAGCCTTTCGCCATTGGTGAGTACCAGCACATCGTCCCCGGGCGGCGCGCTTGGCGGTGCAACAGCCGGGTCCAGCACAACCCAGGCCAGGTCGTCGAGCGACACCGCGACCGTAGGCAGGCCATCGACGCCGCGCCAGCCCACCGATTCCGCGTCCCCTATCGCGGGGCGAAGGCGCTGCCCCGACCGGCCGACGATCCGCTGGCCGTCCGTCGTCGCGAGTACCGGAAGCGATTCGTCGGCGGCACGCGTGCCCGACGGGAACGTCAGACGAACGATCTCATCAAACGCAGCCTCGGCCCGCTCACCCTGGGCGTTGTAGTACACCAAGCGCTCGGCGTCTGTATCAAGCTCCAACAACACGATCGGCTCGGGCCTGAGCGACAAGTCATACAGCAACGCCTCGACCGCGCCCTGCGCACGAGCGACACAGGGCAGAAGACAGGCGCTCAACAAAATGACTGAAATCCCAAGCCCGGGGATCTTGCCCATCGGACACACCACCCTGAACACGTTGTGCTTCATACCGCTCCGCTTCTATCTCTGAAAGATCGGCAGCAGCCGATAGGGCATCTGCAACACGATCAGCGACATGCCCGTGGCGTAGGGCCCGCCGTGGGGCGACTCCCACCGGCCGTCGCGCTGCTGGCGATCGATCAGCCGCTCGCGGATGTAGGGGAAGTAGCTGGCCCAATCCTCACCGCCTGCGATGAACATCGCCTGCGAACAGTAGTAATGGCCGTAGTACTCGTGTCCACCGCGGTCGTTACCCGCCTCGATCTGGCTGTGCAGGTAGGCGAGCCCGTCCTCGATCGCATCGCCCTCGTACACCCCGGCGTAGTAAAGCGACGCGACTCCCGACGCGCTGCGCGGGAAGGCCGAGCTGCCGCCGGACGTCATGTACTGGAATCCGCCGTCGCGCGTGTTCTGGCAGCGCTTGACGTAGCCGATCGCGTCTTCGATCGTTTCGTCGGGCACGCTGATCCCGACCATGCGCGCCGCGCGCAGGGCCTTGATCTGGCAGATCGTCACCGAGAGGTCCGCATCAAACGGGATCGGCTGGTAGCGCCAGCCGCCCTCGTGGTTCTGGCACTTCACGATCAGGCGCACGGCCTTGACCAGCGCGTCGCGTATCTGCTCGTCGTCGGTCATGCCGTAGATCTCGGCAAGAAACAGCGTCGCGAAGCCGTGCCCGTACATCGGCCCGTGCGATACGTTCGGTGACGCGATCAGCCCCGAGGCCTGGGCATGGCTAAGGACGTAGGCGAGCCCCCTCTCCACCACAGGGCCATACTCCCCCCGCCCCGGCAGTTCGCCGTTGGCCATAAACGCCAGGCAGCAGATCGCCGTCACCCCGACATGCCCCCCGCCATAACGCTCGGCGGTAAAGCTGCCGTCGTCGTTCTGCGCCTCGGCGAGATACGCAAGCCCGCGGGCGACAGCCTCCTCCATCTCCTCGGTCACTTCGACAAAATCTACCGCCTCCGCCTCGCGCGGGCCGGCCTCGGCAGAGGCCGCTTCAGCGGCCGGTACCTCGGTATCAGATTCCGGCTCATCCTGCGCGGTAATCGGCGAAGCAACGACGCACAACGCGAAGGCTGTAACACGCCATAACGAAAAGCTATGTACGAACGGTGTCCAGACAGCCATCACTCGTCCTCCGCCTGCTGCCGGCTCAGCTCCGCGATCCGGCGGTAGTACGCCTCGGTGATCGCACGGTACACCGGGTTGAACGTCTCGCCCAAACTTTCCGCCAACTCATCCCGCAGACGCGGCGGCAGGTTGCCCCACTCGCCTTCGCGCAGCTCCTCCATCGAAAGCTCGGCGTTACGCACATCACCGCGCTGCGGGTCGCCTTGGCCCGGCCGATCGCCCTCGCCGGGCTGTTGGCCGTCCTGTTCACCCGCGCCTTCCCCCTGCTGCTGGGCAGGCTGCCCGCCCTCGCCCTGTTGCTCGCCTTGCTGCTGACCGCCACGGTCGGCCTGCCGGGCCTGCTGCTGTTGTTGCTGGCTGGAAGAACTGCTCGAACTCTCCGATTCCGACTTCTGCGCCGACGCGATGATCTGCTCAAGCCGGAGGATGATCTCGTCCTGCAAACGCTGTGTGTCGATCCCCGCATCCTGGTCTTCGCCGATCCGCGCCGCCGCGACCTCCATGTCCTGCACCGCCTGCGCGAACTGGTCCGCCGCCTCCTCGCCGTTGAGCCGCTGCTCCAACGCACGGTCGATGTCCGGCTCATCGTCACTGCCGCCCGGCTCAACATCGGTACCGTCTTCAGCATCATCGCCGTCGTCGTCACCGCCCGTCCCCAGCAGGTCGTCAAGCGATGGCTCGTTTTCTGCCGTAACTTCATCACCCGCCTGGGCATTCTGCGCCAGCGCGGGTCCGCTGCCCCACACGAGCACGGCCGACAACAACACCGCAAGCAGCACCTTCGTTTTCGTCAGTCCCATCACATCTCCCATAGCGCTCTTCGCACACTTCGGCTTCTTAGGGATAGAAAAAGTCACTCCGGCAACTCCGGTGTCGGCGGTTCCAACGGCTCGCCACCCCCCATCATCTGCTCCAGCCTCTCGATCAACTGCGCGCCGAGCTCGCCCAGCTCGCGCTGCTGCGCGGCCAGGTCCTGCAGGCGCTGCGCACGCTCGGCCGGCGTAAGCTGATCGCCCAACCGGTCCAGCATCTCCGTCTGGCGACGCAAGTCAATCTGCACCTCGCGCAGCAGCTTCACCTGCGCCAGGTCCGGCACCAGCGGCGGCGGCTCTCCACCTTCGCCGCCCCCGCCTTGCTGCTGTTCCTGCTGATCGCGCTCAAACTTGTCCGGGCCTGCCGAGTCGTCCAGCGCCTCCGCCATCGCACGCAAGAGCGCCGCGACCCGCGCCTGCTCGGCCAACACCAACCCATCCGCACGACGCTCACGCAGCCGCACATACGCCCGGCCCGACGCCTGGTCGATCCGGCGGTGCATCGACTGGTACACCATCGCTTCGCCCGCCTGATCGGAGAGCGCCTCGGCCTCAACACGGATCGCCTCCTGCGCCGCGTCGAACGTCGCGCCCTCCAGCACGCCTTCGTGCAGCCTGTTCACCTGACGCCAGTCGCGGCGGCCGTACACCTCGCCACGCTCGTGCTGCGCAACGACATCGTGCAGCGCCTGCTGACGCTCGGCCAGTTCCATATACGCCTGTTTCAACGCCGCGCGTTCCTGGCGCTGCTGCTCTTCCTGCTGGTCCTGCTGCTCTTCATTGAGAAGACGAAGCGCCTCACGCAGGTGCGCCAATGCATCGGCCTCGGTCTGCTCGGCCGAGCCCTTGTCGTTCGCGCGCAGCGCACGCACCGCCTCGGCCTGGGCCGACACCGCCCGGCCCAGCGCCTTAGCCGCCGCGTCCGTCTCGGGCGTCGCCGCAGCCTCCTGCTCGACCAGCATCGTCCGACGGCGTAGCTGCATCAGCGCCGGCTCAAGCACCGCTAGCGCGCCAGGCTGCGCCTGCGTCACGCCGGCCAACTGCTCCTCCTGCTCAGCGACCAGCTTCTGTACCTTCTCCGCCAGCTCCTGCAACAAACGCCGGAGCTCTTCCTGCTGACGCTGTTGCTGCCGGCCCATCTCGGCGAGCATCTGTTCCAGCGTCGCCTGGGCTTGCTGCTGCCGGGTCGCCGCGTCGGTGATCTGGTTCTCTGCGAGCTCCTGCGCGGCCTGCTCGGTGTTTTCTTCGAGCCCTTGACGCTCGCCGACCTCGGCCGCCTCCTGCATCGTCCGCGCCGCGGCACGCTGCTGCGGCGTCGCCTGCTGCTCGCCCTGTTCGGCGATTTGGCCCGCGGTCGAACGCATCTTGTCTAAGAGCGCCGCCGCACGCTGCGCGATCTCCTCCTGGTTACGAGCGTTTCGGTCGAGCTGCTCTTGCAAATCCTCCGGCAAGTCCTCGCGCTGCTGCCCTACGGTTTGCGGCAACAGCTCACGTGTGTCGTCAGCGACACGCTGTGCATCCTGCTGAAGCTGCGAAAGCTCAGACTCGACCTCGCCGATCGACTCGCCCACATCAAGCGCAGCGACCAGAGCCGCCAGCTCACGCTGCACCTGCTCCTGTGATTCGCCCGCCTGTTCCTGCGCTTGCTGGCCTTGACGCTCGGCGTCCTCCGCCTTCTGCGCTTGGGCTTGGGCCTGCTGCGAATCGCCTTGCTGCTCGGCCTGACCCGCAGCCCGCCGCGCCTCGTTGCCACGCTGCTGTTGACGGCTTGATTCTTCGAGCGACTGCCGGGCTTGGGCGCTGGCGTCCTGCGCGGTGTCCAACATGTCGTCCGCCTGCTCGATCAGTTCCTCGAGCGGCCCCAGCCCGGTCGCCCCGTTGCGTTCGAGACGTTCGCGGAGCGCCGCGACCTGTTCGCGCTGCGCTACGATCCGGCGAGAAACCTCGCCCTGCTCCGCGGCAGACGCGGCCGAGTCCATGCCGTCTTCGGTGTGCTGCCGCAGGATGCGCTGTGTACGTTCGAGCGACTGGGCCGTATCCCGCACACCACGCAACACGCGGCGGGCCTGGTCGGCGAGTTCCTGCTCGGTGATGATGCGCAGCCGACGGGTCTGCGACTGCGCGGGGACGTGCCGCTGCGTGTCGCCGAGGTCGTTGACCGTGACCTCGTAGATGTCCTGGCCTACGGCGGTCACCAGGACCTCGTCGCCGGGCAGGAGGTCGAGGGCCGACAGGTCGAGCGTGTGTTCGAGTTCGAGCTTGCCCGATCGGCCGGTGGTGGCGAGCCGGTCGTCGTCGAGCAGCTGCGTGATCGTTTCCTCGGCGTCGTCTGGCGTGTTCGCGCGGTCTGGAGCAACGACAGCCAGGGCGAGCGACTCCATCGCGATGTCGTCCTCGCCAATCGCCTTGAGCAGCACCCGCGCGGTGGGCAGGACGGTCTCGTCGGTCATCGGTTCGAGCAGCACAACGCTGGGGGTTTCATCTTCGATCGTCTGAAGCCGGTACCGCCGATTGATGTCGGTGGAGGACAGGCCGAAGGCATCGGTGAGTGGGAAGTGCATCTCGACCGGTACAAGCAGTTTCGTGATGTGGATCGAGAAGCCGGTGGCGGCCCCATCGGTCTCGGACTGGAGTGTGATCTCGATGCCGTGCCAGCGCGGGGGGGACGCCCCCGCCGTGGGGTGGTGTTCGGTGCGTAACGCATCAAGCGCGGCTTGTCGGGCGGTCTGGACCGGGACGGCTTTGTTGAAGGTGACACTTAGGGTGAGGTCGGAGAAGCGGTAGCACGACGCCGTGGCGATGCGGTCCTGCTGCTCGTGCATCGGGATGGACTGGTCACGGATGAGTCCCTGGGCGTATGCGGGCGGCGTGATCGTAGCGACCACCGAGACAATCTCGGGCCGGGCCGCGAGGGTGAGTTCGGCCGGCTCGGTGGTGAAATCGCCTGCGGTGAAGGTGTATTCGAGGACCGCGGTGTCGCGCTCCCCGGCGATCAGCGACCGCGCAACCTGCGGCGGAATCTCGACCAGTGTCTCGTACACCCCGGCGTTGCCCGCGGCGTGTTCGGCGCGCTGTTCGGCGACACGGACACGCGTCCACGCGCCAGCGTCGCCAACGACATCGGCCACGCGGTAGGCGATCTCCATCTTCATCCCCGGGGTTAGCCCCTGCGTGACCTGCGCCCGAAGGCGCACCTTGCCATCGACGGGATGCACGGCGTCCTCGGTGAGCGACTTGACCGCGTTGCGTTTGGGCCACTGCGCCGCGCCCAGGGGCATCAGCCAGCGCTGCGCCGCGGTCGAGGCGGCGGCGGGCGCGCTGCCGGCGATCGTTCCGAGCACGGCCAACGCCAAGAGCGCGAGTAGTGCGGCGTTGAGTGTGGGTTTTGTTTTGATCAGCTTGCGAAGGTCAACATGGTCTAGCTTTGATGCGGCCTCATCGATGGTGCGCTTGGCCATCGCCGCTGTCGTCGCGCGGGCGCGGGCGCGGGGCGCTTCGTATTCGCCGCCCCCCGTGGAGAATGCCACCGCCGAGGCAAGCGAGCCCGACAACTGCGGGTATAAGCGCTCCGCCCGCAGTGCGAGCTCGGCGATCGTCGGCCAGAAGCGGTACGCCCGTGCCACACGCGTCAGCAGCCAGGCCCCCGCCACCGTTAGCACGATAAGCCCAAGCCCGAGACGAAGCACGCCGGGCAGTCGAAGCGCATAGTCGATGAGCCCAAGCAGGATCGCAACGGCGACCAGCACCGCGACCCACTGCGCCACGCGGCGCACCACCAGCAGCAGCCGACTGGTACGGCGGACATGTTCGAGTTGACGGGCGACTTGCTGCATGAACGGTCGATCGCAATGGTGCGGGCCGGCTTAGCTCAGACGCCGCAATAGGGCGCGGGGTTCCGTCGGGTCGATGCAAGCCGTAGCCGGGCGTTCTATCTCATCATATCGGCGTAAAACGTTGAAAAACAGAGCAATACTTGGAGTCTTCAGATTTCGTTTTTGAGTCGTTGTCCCTGACCCAGACGACGTGAAAACCTCACACAAGCTTGATCACGCGGCGAAGGATCCATTCGAGCGTCAGTAAAAACAGGATGAGCCCAAGGGCGAGCATGGTGTTGGTCAGTGGCTTACGCGTTTCGTGTGTGATCTCACGTGAAAGGTCGGCAACGCGTGTTTCGAGCTGAGACAGGTCGTTGAGCGGGATCACGGCACCGCCTGTGCCACTGGCCAATTGGGTCAACCTGTCATGATCGGTGGCGGCATGGGCCATTTCCTCGGCCGGGTCGCGCACCTCCGCCTTCGCCTCCAAGCCGATCGGCTCCAGCAGCGGCTCGGTCACACGCAGCACAAACGAGCCCGAACGGTCTGAGCGCCATACCGCGCGGTAGGTCGATTGCATCGTTGGCCCTGCCTCCGGCGGTGCAGAGACGGGGCGGAGGTCCAGCTCGCCGACTTGTTCGCCCTGCGCGACGCCGCCGTATTCGTCCGTATGCTCGGCCGAGTTATCCTGATAAACCGTGACAGCGATGCTTGGCGGCGCGATGCGCATCAGTGCGGGGTCGTCGATGACCAGCTCGACCAGTTGCGATGCGCCGAGGTCGACGGTGCCTGGGCCGACGTTGAAGTTGGCACGGTCGTCTTGCTGTTGAACGCGTGCGGTGCCGAGCTTGCGGATGAGTTGGATCCAGAACTGCTCGAAGAAGACTTCGCCACCGACCTTGCGCCACCGCCAGGTCTCGTCGGTACCGACGTAGAGGGTCTCGCCTGCGCCGTAGCGGTAGAGCACGACCAGGGGCTGGGGCTGTCCGGACTCGGGATCGACTAACCCGATGGCGTTGGCGAGCGGCTTCGCGCCGGGGCGCAGCGGGCCGAGGTCCTGTGCCCAGCGGAACGCGGGGAGGTTGTCGGGCCACTCGGGCTGTGCCGAACGCTCGTCGGTCTCCCGATTGAGTGAGAGCTGCAGCAGGCTGAGCAGCCGGGCGGCTGGGGTCGGCTCCATCGGCACGCCGCGGCCGGTCGGGGGCACAAGTCGGCCGACGGATCCGGGGCTGGTCATCGGCAGCAGCAGCTCAAGATCCGTGCCCGCGTAGAAGTTCGGCGTGTACCGCTCACCGCCGATCCATAACAGCCCCGCGCCCCGCTGCGCGACATGGTCGCGGATCATCGCGAGCTGTGCATCCGAAAAAAACCGCGGCCGAACATCCCCGATGATGATCACGTCGTAGGGCCGAAGCTCCTCGGCCGTCTGCGGGAAATGCGTGATCGGCGAGTTGCCGTCCTGCACAAACGATCGGTCCGAGTCGATCAACAACATCGATGAGTCGATCGAGTCTTCCCGAATCAGCATCGACACAAGGAACTGATACTCCCACCGGGCGGTGCCTTCGACGTAGAGGACCTTGATCGGCCGATCAATCAGCTCCACACTGGCGAGCTGGGTGTTGTTGCTGAGTGATATCTCACCGCCTGAAGTGCTCGTCTCGCTCCCCTCGCCGTCGTCGGGTGTGTAGGCGACCTCGATGCGCAGGTTGAGTTCGCCCTCTGTGTCGCTTTGGGTTTCCAGTCGTACCGGGCTGCCGAGCCCGACGCCTTCAAGCGTTCGCGTGTCGAGCACCTCGCCGGTCTCGGCGTTGATGAGTTGAACCGCGACATCCGCTGGGTCGAGGTTGTCGCTGTCCACGACGCCCGGCCCGAGATCGAGCCGGCGCACGGTGACGGAGACCGGCACAAGGTCCCCGACAAACGCCGTCGCGGGCAGATCGACCCGGTCGATCGTAAGGTCGAGTCGTTGCTCATTCGAGCCCAGCGGCACGGCATAGATCGGGGCCTGCAACCCGGCGAGTTTCTCGATAAATCGTTGGCCGGTCGGCTGGGGCGACTGCGCATCGGTAAGCAGCACGATGCCCGAGATCGACCGGCCCGCGGCGAGCTGGAGCGCCTGGTCGATGGCGGTCCGCAGGTTCGTCGCCTGCTGCTGCGCCGGCGGGAGCAGCCCGGCAAGGGCGTCCGCATCGGCAGGGTCAATCATGGCCGGCTCATCGATCGGGTACGCATCGCGGTCAAAGCCCAGCCAGACGATGTGCCGGTTCGCGCCCAGCCGGTCATTGCTAAACACATCGG
Organism: Planctomycetota bacterium; assembly: GCA_039193915.1. GTDB lineage: Bacteria > Planctomycetota > Phycisphaerae > Phycisphaerales > Phycisphaeraceae > JAHQVV01. Next base: position 21,757 of record JBCCWH010000008.1, on the reverse strand, counting down.
CCTGCGTCGCAAGCGCCTCACGCAGCGCAGCGTCACGGCTGATGGTGCCCGCATCCTCGCTGTCACCAAGCGCGATATCTTCAAACCCCAACGACGCGCTGCGGTCCACCATCACCAACAGCCAGTCCGGGTCCGGCGTCGTGTCCGTTCGCACCAGCGTCGGGCCTGACAACAGTACGGCGATCAACAAAAGCAGCATCGCGCGCAGCAACGCCAACCCTGCGCGCAGCGACCGAGCGCCCAACAAACGGTGATAGCTCCACCCCGCAAGCGCCAACGCTGCGAGCACAATCAATACCCAGGCCCAGCCCGGCAACGGGTGGTCCCAGCCCAGCGCAGTGTTCTCTGCGCCAAGCGACATCGAGTCGTCCAGCCCCAGCGCCCGGTCGAGCCACGACGCGGCAAGTGGTCTTGGGAGAAAAAGCATCATGCCGCCCCCCCGTGTTTCTCCGGTCGCGATGCTGTTACAGGATCGGCTGTGCCGCGACCCGACAGCGCACCCCATGCCCGCCCCACCACCGTCGGGCGGTCCGCGTCCGTCGCGTGGCTAAACTTGCGCGCCAGCCCGGTCTCCAACAGCAGGAAGCCCAGCACCACCCAAAGCAGAGGCCAGGTCAAGTCCCTCGGCCCCGCCCCCGTCCCAAGCACGTTGCCCGCGCTGCGCCGATCTTCGAGGTACGACCAGCCGCCGAGCTTATCGAGCCACTGCTCAAGCTGAGGCTTGGCGGGATACGTGTCGCCAGCCGAAGCATCAACATTTACCCCAAGCAGCTGCGTTTTTCCAGCCGAGGCGCTACTCGTATAGACCCCGGGGCGGACAAACGCGTGGCCTACCGTCGCACGGTCCCCGTCGGTCTGGACCATCACGGGGCTGGGCGGCGCTGCATCGTCTTCGCGTTCATCGGAATGGAACACCGGCGACCACACCAGCTCGCCGGCGTTGCGCCACCCGCGCCCGAGGTCGGGCCGGTCGCCCGCAACGATAGGTGTCAGCCGACCCGCATCGCCCAACACACCGCGAAGCGTGTCGTGCATCAACGGCACAAAGAGCGGCCGAACCACCAAGTTCGTAAACCGCGTATCCGGCGCTGTCCCCGTCAATAGCAGCGTTCCCGAGCCGACCGGCCTACTCGCCATGAGGACCGGATGATCCGACGCCACAAGACCGGCGCGGCTGACGTCCAAGGCGATCCAGCGGTCCTCGTCCGGCGTCGCCATCGGCAATCGCCGCGACACATTCACCCAGCCCAACTTCTCGCGCCAATCAGCCGCGAGATACTGCAACACCAACGGCGCACGCACCGACGTATCCAGCGCCGCAGGCTCGAGGTTTGCTTCGTCTTCTTCACTCGGTGTCTCTACCAGCACATCACCCACCGCCCATGGCAGATCGAACACGCGTACCAGCGTCTGCGGCCAACGCCCCTGCTCCTCGACCGCCGGCGGAAACACCCATACCAAGCCGCCGCGCTGCGCAAACGTATGCAACGACTCCCACCCGCCGGCCGTCACCTGGTCCGGCCGCAGTACCACCGCCGCATCGACCGGCAATAGCGACGACTCACTCACCGCCGTCGGCGTCAACAACGCTACCTCGAAAGGCCCGACACCAGACGCCCCGCCCCCCATCGGCGATAGCGCAGCTCGAACCCACTGCCAAGGCTGCAACGCCCCGGGCGCTTCGTTCACCCGAGACCCGTCGTCAATCAGCGCCACCTGCAGACGCTCGCGCAGCCGGACCACCGCCACAGCTCGGTCGTCGGCCGGCAGCGCATCCACCCCCGCCTCCTCGTTCGCCGCCTGGAGCTGCGCCACAAGCACCAGCTCACGCCCCCCGCGCGTCGCCTCGGCATCCAATACCGCAGGAAGGTCGAGATTCACCACTGTTTCGCGCTGGCCCGCAAGCCAACGCGCAGTACGTGTCGTCTCAGCAACCACACCGCCCTGAGCATCGTGCAACGCAACTTCAAGCATCACCGATCGGCCAAGCGTCTCGCCACCGAAACGCCGAAGCCGGACCTCCGCGCTGATCGAGGTCGCCCCTTCGCCTGATGCAACTACCATCTGCCGTCGCGGCGTCACCGAAACGATCTGCACGTTGTCTGTGCCCTGCGCGGGCGTCGCGGTCACGATCTCCACGCGATCGCCGAACCCCGCGAGTTCAGGAGACAGGGTTTCTTCAAGGTAAGCCGCCGACCTCGAAAAGTCGCTGAGCAAGACCACCACCGCTTGACCCTCGCGTATGCCCTGCTCATCCATCGCATCGCGGACGCGCACCAGCGCGGCCAAAAGATCGCTTCGGCCGTAGCGTGGCGTGATGTCACGGATCGCATCGATGAGCGCGTCCCGGTCTGTCGTCGGCGTGTCTGTCACCATGACGGGGGGCCGCCCCATCCGCATCACGACCGCTCGGTCGCCCGCTTCGAGCGCCTCTACAACGCCAAGCGCTTCCTGTTTTAGCCGGTCAAGCCGGGTCCCGCCGACCTCGCGCGTCTGCGTGGAGAGCGCATCATCGACAACGATAAACACCACACGCCCGCCAGGCTGACCCGTCAACCAACCCCCCAGTCCGCCCGCACCGCCGCAGCCAGACAGCAGCGGCCCCGCAAGCGCCAACCCCGCAACCAGCACCGCCAGGCAACGCACGAGCAGCAGCAGCAGCCGTTCGACCTGCATACGTTTGCGCTGCTTCTTGTACGCCTCCACCAGAAATCGCATCGCGCCCCACGGCTCGGGCCGCCGCCGAAACCGGCTCATCAGGTGAATGACGATCGGCACCGACACCGCCAACGCCCCGACCGCCGCGATCGCGGGGACAGTGAACAAGCCTGCGGCTTGGGCGAGGGTGTGGATCAAACTGCCCTCCGCACACTAGAAACATGAAACCACCGATGCACACCGATACACACGGATCGAAACGCAGAAGCATCACGCAAAGGCGCAAAGGCGTAAAGTAAGAATAGGAGCTCCTCACTTTGCGCCTTTGCGCCTTTGCGTGAGATTCCCCCGTCTTGATATCGGTGTGCATCCGTGTGCATCGGTGGTTTCATCCCTACGACCCCCGCGCGATCATCGCCGCCCGCCGCGCGAGGAACATGCTCAAGGGCGCCCCCAGCGGCGCGCTCGTGTCCAGCAGCAGGTGATCAAAATGAAACTTCTGGCAGGCGTCCTCGACCGCGTCGCGGTGGGTGTTCACGACATCGAGGTACGCCGCGCGGATCGCCTGCGGGTCCAAAGGCAAACGGCCCTCGCCCTCCAACCCCATGAACTCGCTCACGCTGCGGAACGGGAACGTCAGCTCGGCCGGGTCCATCACCCGCAAGACCACCGCATCATGCCCGCGGTGACGCAGCTTTGCCAGGCCCTGCTCGATCGCCTCGGCATCATCAAACAAATCGCTGATGAGGACGACCAAGGACTTACGCTGCAGGCCGGCCGTCATCTGGTCGAACATCGCGGTGAGGTTGGTCCGGCCTTGGATCGTGTCCGCGGTCGGCTTGGCGCGCTGCGTGTCTTCGCCACCAACCAGATCAGCTTCGACCAGCGCCTGGGTGATGTTGCGCCAGTGGTGCTTGTTGTTGCTCAGCCGGGTCGACCGCTGCACCTCGTCCGCAAACACCGCGAGCCCGACCCGGTCGGCCTGCATCAGCGCCAGGTGCGCAACCGCCACCGCCAACGCCGCCGCGTGATCGATCTTCCGCCAGCCCGCCGGAACCCCCGCCCCCGGAAGTGAGTCCTTGAGGTTCCGCCCCGCGCCTTCCGGGGGCTTGCCCTCGTTCATCAGGTCTTGCTTGGCACGGTTCCCCGTAAACCGTGTGCCCGAGGTGTACCCCATCGACGCCGAGACATCGACCAGGATCATCAGGTCCAGGTTCGTCTCGCGGACGTACTGCTTGAGGTACAGCTTGTCCGTCTTGGCCATCACCTTCCAGTCGAGGAAGCGCAGGTCGTCGCCGGGCACGTACTGGCGGTGCTGCGCAAACTCGACGCTGAACCCCTGCATCGGCGAGCGGTGCTGCCCGGACATCAGCCCCTCGACAATCATCCGCGCCCGCATCTCCAACGCCCCCACACGCGCAAGCGTGTGCGGGTCGAGGTAGGACGTGAAGCTGGCGGTGGAGGTGGGCATGGTTGGGAGAAGCAAGTCTTTCGTTAGCCGTCGCCGCAGCGGCGACGCGACGTGGGAGTCATCTCACGCAGAGGCGCAAAGGCGCAGAGAGAAAACCCTGTATCACGCATCATCCAGATCAAAAAGGATGGTTCCGTCGAAGGGATCCATGATCCGAGCGATCTCGTGGGTCTGGAAGAAACCGATGTCGGCAGCTCCCTGAGCATCCTGGCATTTCTGTTTCGGGCTGCTGTTGGTCGTAAGGTGAGCAATCTCTTCTCCCAAGTCATACCCCCACGCGATGTTGAATACCTTGCTGACCTGACCCGACTTAAGCGTGACCCACAGTTCAGACCCGTTTCTGCTTTTCAAGATATCTAAAGCTCGCGCATGTGCTGGCTTCATCCTGGTGTCCCAAACTCTGCGCCTTTGCGCCTCTGCGTGAGGTTCTGTCTCAGGTCCCCGGCGCGTCGCCGCGGCGGCGACGGCTAACGTCCGCTCACCGCAAGACCGCTTCCGCCTGTGCATCGCTCGCCGCATCGACCTGAATATGCCCCAACAACTGATCGACCAGGTCGTCGCTGCTCACCCCGTCCGCCTCGGCGGCGAAGTTGGTCAGCAGGCGGTGACGAAGGACCGGCGGGGCGACGGCCTGGATGTCCTCGGGCTCGACGTGGGTTCGGCCGCGCAACAAGGCGTGGGCCTTGCCCGCCAGAATCAGGTTCTGGCTCGCGCGCGGGCCCGCGCCCCAGCTCAGGTGTTTTTGTAAGAAGTCGGGGCGCTGGTCCTGCTCGCCGCGGGCCGGGAAGCGTGTCGCGCGCACCAGCCGCAGGGCGTACTGCACGACGTGGTCGGCCACGGGCACGTCGCGCACCATGTCCTGGATCATCAAGACCTGCTCCGCGTTGAGCACGGGCTTCACCTCCGCGGTCTGCCGGGCGGTCGTGCGCTTCACGATGTCGAGTTCTTCCTGCTCGGTCGGGTAGCCGACCTTGATGTTGAACATGAACCGGTCGAGCTGCGCCTCGGGCAGCGGGTAGGTGCCCTCCTGCTCGATGGGGTTCTGCGTCGCGAGGACGAAGAAGGGTTGGGGCAAGGCGTGGCGCAGGCCGCCGGCCGTGACGTGGTGCTCCTGCATCGCTTCCAAGAGCGCGGCCTGCGTCTTTGGCGGGGTGCGGTTGATCTCGTCGGCCAGCACGACGTTGGCGAAGACCGGGCCCTTGACGAAGCGCATCTCGCGGTGGCCGGTCGTTTTGTTTTCTTCGATGACCTCGGTGCCGGTGATGTCGGAGGGCATGAGGTCGGGGGTGAACTGGATGCGGTTGAACTCCAGGGACAGCGTCTGGGCGACGGTGGAGACGAGGAGGGTCTTGGCCAGCCCCGGCACGCCGACGAGCAGGCCGTGGCTGCGGGTGAAGAGGCAGATGAAGAGCTGTTCGACGACCTCGTCCTGGCCGACGATAGCTTGGGCGACCTGCCGCTTGAGGTCCTCGGCGGCCTTGGCAACTTCGAGCAGGCGCTGCTCGGGGCGATCGGGGCTTGGGTCGCTGTCTTGGGGCTCAGGCATGGTGGCTCAGGGATTGGCAGGAAACTTGGCGACGGTGGATGGGCTTGGTCGAGTATAGCCCAGCGACGGTTGAGGATCGGGCCTGCAGTTAGACGACGGGACAGCCCGTGGGGTTCCTGTCGCGAAGGAGAGGCCGGGCTTTGTGCCGAAGATTTCCCCATGATGCGGGAAACGTCGAGTTTGCAAGAGGGCTTCAGTCAGGGTGACGGATCGCTCGGCTTCCGACTAGAGAGAGATAGATTCTTAAATCTCTTCTTCCCAGTAGTATCTGTGGCGCAAGCTAGGATAAGTGGCTCGTGGGGCCAGCAATTCCTTGCAATAGCTGGGGTTGCAGCCGATATCGCTGGGGGATTAGTTGACGTGTGGGTTGGCGGGGGTGTCAAACTCGGGACCCAAGCTGGCGTTGAACCGGGTGGATGTGGGGCTGAATGTGCAATCGGGCGTGTCGGGGTGTGTCTTTGCTTAGCGTTTCGCTCACGATTCGGCGGGCTATCCCGACCTTTTCCACAGCGCTGCGCGGGGGTTTAGGGGCGTGGTGCAGGGGTACACGATCGCAGCCGTTGACGGCTTCGCGGTGGCGGTGCTGCCGGGCTAAGCCGTCATCGGTTGGGTTTGGAACGTGGTGGGGATGCGGGGCTACTGCTTGGCGATCTGATCGTTGAGCTGGCGGACCTGGCTGGCGTACTGCGGGTCGTTATCGCTGCGCTGTTTGACGGTCTTGATCGAGTGCATGACGGTCGTGTGGTCGCGTCCGCCGAAGTACCCGCCGATCTCTTCGAGCGAGAACCGGGTGTGCTGCCGCGCGAGCCACATGCAGACCTGGCGTGGCTCGGTGACGGACTTGTGCCGGCGGCGTGACTGGAGGTCAGAGAGCTTGACGTTGTAGAAGGCGGTGACGGCGTCGATGATGTGCTGGAGCGTGACCTGGTTGGTGCGTGGGGCGGCCTGTTCGCCGAGCGATTCGCGGGCGAGCTCCATGTTGATGGGCTGCTTGTTGAGGGTCGAAAGGCCCTGGAGCTTGAGGACGGCGCCCTCGAGGTCGCGGGCGTTGGTATCGATACGCTGGGCGATGTAGTCGAGGACTTCGTCGGGGACATCCATCCCGCGCATCTGGGCCTTGGCCTTGAGGATCGCTGAACGGGTCTCGAAGCAAGGCGGGCCGACGTGGGCGACCAGCCCCCAGTTGAACCGGCTGACGAGGCGCTCTTCGAGCTGTGGGATCTCGGTCGGCGCGGCATCGGAGCTAAGCACGATCTGGCGGTTGTTCTGGTACAGCTCGTTGAACGTGTGGAACAGTTCTTCCTGGCTGCGGTCTTTGTTGGTGAGGAAGTGGATGTCGTCGATGACGAGCATGTCGACGTGGCGGTACCGGTGGCGGAACTCGCTCATCTTGCCGCTGCGGACGCACTCGATGAACTGGTTCATGAACGCGTCGCACGAGACGTAGAGGATCTTGTGGTCGGGGTGGACCTCGAGGATCTTCTGGCAGATGGCCTGAAGCAGGTGGGTCTTGCCCAGCCCGACGCCGCCGTGGATGAACAGCGGGTTGTAGGCCGTGCCCGGCTGCTCGGCGACGGCGGCCGCGGCCGCGGCGGCGAGGCGGTTGTTGGGGCCGGAGATGAAGTTATCAAACGAGTAGTCGGGCGACAGGACCATCTGGTCCTCATCAAACTCCCGGCCCGGATGCCCGGCGCGCGGCGCGGAGGCCGTGGCAGCGGGGGCTTGCCCATTGCCTGATGCACCGGACGTTTTAGACGCCGCAGGCTCACTCACAAAACGCACCCCGACAAGGTTGCCTGTGACCGCCTGAGCGGCCTCGATAAACGGATCGAGGCAGCGCTTCTGCAGATAGTTTTGCTGGACACCGGTCGAGGTCTGGATTTCCAACAGCCCGGCGTCCATCCGTACGGGCTCAAGCTCCTCGAACCACTGCCGGCAGATCGTGCCGTGGTGGTCCTTGAGGTAGGACATCATGTCGCCCCACTGGGTCGTGTCCGGACGGGTCATCGGCGGTTCTCGTAGCGGCGGGTCCATCGGGCCGCGCCGATCGCCGACTCTGGCTTCGTTGGCCTGCCCATACAGGCCCAACCGAGTCTGACGCGGCGCTGGAAAATCAAACGCGACGCGGAAAATAACGCGCCGACCTATGCCCTGTCAACGTACTCGTTCCACATTGATGGGCTTGACAAATCCGTATCACCTTTACTAGGCATTAGCACGGTTTTTCCGTAGTAAACAGAGGGTGTCGATACCTCAGTCGACATGCCGAGCCAGTAGTTGACAGATTTTCCCTGGTGTTTCAACGTGTGTTTTCCGTGCCGGATCAACACGCGGAAAACCTTCCGCGCAGGATTAGGCACTGGCTGGCAGCGCTGCGCTTTTGCTTCCCTCAGAAGAGAACACGGCTTAGAATAGTTGAATGCGAGGGAAGCACCGCAATCGAACCTGTGGTCTGGCGGCGTTGCTGTGCGCATTGGCCCCTGGGATGGCTTGGGGCCAGGAGGCCGCCCCGCAGGTAGATTTTGCCCGTCATGCCGCCGCCCAGGAAGCTGCTGAGGGCGATGAGGGGGCCGATTGGCAGACGGAAGTGGACCGACTGGCCGGGGCTTGCCTGGCGATCCAGGCCGAGCAGCGCGGGCTGCGTGAATCGGTCCGGTCATCCGTTGCCGGGCTTAACGACACGCTGCTTGCGCTGATGGAAGCGGCACGGGTGCTGGCCGAGCCCCGCCCTGCTCCTGAGGCCGCCGAACCGCTCGTCGCGCAGATCGAGACGTTGTCAGCCGAGGAAGCCCAGATCGAGCGTTGGCTCTGGGGCGAAGAGAAGCCCGACCGCGCAGGTGTGACACGTGCATCGCTCCGCGACCGATTGACGGCGCTGCGTCAGGAGCGACACAACGCCCGGCTGCTGATCCAGGCCCACACGCTGGTAGGCGCTTTTGATCGAGAGCAGCTTCGGACCGCCATGCTCGAACAGGCCGAGGCCATCCGCGTCGAGATCAACACGGCGACCAAGCCGCTCCGCGACCGGCTTGCTGTGCTGGACGCCGAAGCCGCAAACGAGGGGGAGACGTTTGAACACGCTATGTCGCGGTTTGCCCGGATTTCTGATGAGGGGCCGGTCACAGTGGAAGCGGTTCGGGCGGACGGCTGGTTCCAGCACGGACTGGTCTCATTTCGCTGGTCCGATCGCCGCGGCCGACTGGTGGCTACAGCTCGGCTCCGGCTTCGGCCGAGTATCGACCGCGACATGCCGCCCCCGCTGCTGCTGGACCGCTTCGCCATCATCGCGCAGGCCCCGCAGGAAGCGACTGTCAGTGTCGGCTATTTCACGGTGGAATTCAGCGTCGCCGTCGAAGAACTCGCCGGCGAGCAGCAGGTGCTTGATACGCTGGTCCGGCTGATTGATCTTGAAGCACTGGCGCAGGTACAACCCGCCGCGAAAGCCTCTGGGCAGAACTGATCAGTCGATGTGTATCGAATCAAAAACTCCCCACGCATACGTGCAGGGAGTGATCGTGTTGGGTTTGTGGCTGAAGCCTATGCTCTGTCTGAAAACCAAAGGTGGGATGGGCATCCCGCCCGTCATGAAGCTCAATCGACGGCCGAGACGGCCATCCCACCGTTTTTGGACAGAGCCTAGCCTTCGCCTTCTTCCTCGCAGCCGCACTCTATCCTGTCGTTTTCGTCGTCGTCGGTGGCTCTGGAATCAGAGCACGACTTCTCTACGTCGGGCACCTCGGGCTTCTCGACGCTCGGAAGGATCACGATGACGCTGGGCGAAGCGTTGGGCGGAAGCGTATCGACAAGCCCTTCGACTTGTTCATCCGTGGTCAGCGGGCGGTACTGACGAAGCACGCGTGCCAGCAGTGGGCCACGCTCGCGGTTCAAGTGATGGGGCTTGAGGGGTACAACCAGGCTTCTGGCTTCTTCTTGCGCCTCGGGAGTAACCGCCAGTGAGGCCAACTGCTTTTCGTGTTTAGCGAGGTAGGGGCCGTGATCCCCGTGTATGGTGGCTGCGCTGTGTGTGTTGTAGGTGTTTGGAGAATCACCGACATGGAACATGACCCGGATCAGCACCGCCATCACAAAAACCGCGAGGACCAACTGGACGAGCGTGAATGCTTTTCGACATGGACGAGGCATGATGATTCCTTCCTGAGATGTTGCTGCGCTTCCCTGCGACCCCGGGCCGTCCGCCATGCGGGGGGCGTCCTGCCGACGGCCATGGTTGGGACCAGCGTAACGGGCAAGCACCCCGGTCCGCAAGAGGTTCTTCGTCGATTCTGTCGGTTTGGGGTCAGCGTATGAAACCATTCCCTGAGCTAAAGACCTTCCCTATTTGAATCAACGCTTACCGGCCATGATTTTCCGCCGGAAACTCGTCTTTATGGCTAGAGGGCTTCCCCTTAGTTCAAATGTACCCAATGGGGTTTGATGCGGCTGCGGTGTGGGAAAACAATCGAAACCACTAACACCCGCAGGACGTTACGATGCGATGATGGACACGACGCCCCGCATTATTGCTCTCGAAGAGAAGGTCGCGCACCTTGAAAAGTACATCGGCGACTTGGACGAAGTCATCCGCGAGCTTGCGGGTCGGCTGGATTCACAAGCCAAGGGTGTTCAACAGATGCGGTCTGTGTTAGAGCAACACCTCGCCGGCGGCGACGACGAAAAAAGCATGCCCAACGACCCCGAAGCCGACCGCCCGCCGCATTGGTAACGAGGATCCTCGGGGTAGCCAATACCGAGCACAGTGTTGCCTCGGGGTTGGTTGTGCTCAAGCCCGGCCGGGCAACGGTGGGCCATCGGGCAGAGGCTAGTCGGCACCTTCGTCCATCAGCTCCAGCATCGCTTGCGCGAAGGCTTCGCCGATGCGGTTGAACCAGATCGCGCTGCCCAGGTAGTGGTAGGCGTGGTCCGACCCGACGCGCTCCCATGCCTCGATGTTGTCGCGCCAGGTCGGGTACAGCTCCTCGGCCGCAGTATCGACCAGCACATCGGTCAAGATTGTTTTGACGTTGCCCTCGAACTCGGGCACCTCGTTCATCGCGAGCTGCGCGTTGCGCACGACCAGCATGTTGCCCTGCGGTTCGCTTGAGCCGTTCTGCCCCATCGCGCCGATGACGAAGGGCAGGTCGGGCGCTTCGAGGTCGCGCCGAACGTCGTTGATGAAGTGCTGCATGTTGGATTCGTATTCGCCCGGTGCGAGCTCGCCGTACTGGTCGTTCCACCCTTGGAACCAGACAAACCCGCACAGTTCAACTTCCCGCCCCGCGAGCTCGGGGAAGCGCTCGTCAAGCTCGGCCAAAGCCGTGCGGACCTCATCGAGCATGTTGCGGTACGACGAGCCGTACTCCGCGATGATGTCGTCCATGGTTGGCAGGGGGTTGTCGCGGTTGTGGCGTTCGTTGTCGTGGCGCACGCGTTCCTGCCGCTGCGCGAGCTCGTTCGCGAGGAATTCGTCACTGGGCATCCCCGCGGAGGGCGGACGGAACAGCTTGTAGAGGGAGTGCCCGCCCCACGCGGCCTTGATGAGCAGCACGGGCTCGTCGAAATGGTCCCCCAGCGTCCACCCGAACGCGAGCTCGCACCCCGTGCGGTTTCGGGAGCCGTACCCGATGGTCAGCCCGCCGCGCCGGTCGAGGTAGTTGATCCTGACATCGGTGCGTGTGACCCATTGGCCGCCGTCGCGGTACTGCGAAAACAGTTCCGCTGTTGCCGGGTCGTTGGCCTGAAACTCGAGCAGCTTGTTCTGCGCCTTGCCCTCCATGTTCGACTGCCCGGCCATGATGAACACCCGGACGGGCGGATCTTCGGGCTGGGCGTGTAGTGCCCCCGTCGACGCCAGGCAGCAAACCGCGAGCAGGATCGGGATCAGACGCATCGGATCACCTCAGAGAATGGGGATAGACAGGACATGACTCCACTTCTCTATGAGAGCCGAGTGTGCCGCCGGCAGTTACAGCGCTGATCAGAATTGGTCAGTATTCGGCCCCTAGGCACGCTCGAGCGCGACCTCGTGGGCCTCGTGGTAGAGCTTGACGAGGTGGCCCCAGTCGAAGCGTTCGCTGTAGGCCTCGACCTTGTTGCGCTGCTTGATGCGGCTGCGGCGGTTCTGCTGGCAGAAGTTGAACATGATGTCCGCGAGTTGGTCGGCGGCTTGGTTGAAGTCGCGGTGGCGACGGTGGATGCAGTACAGGCCCGACACGCCCTTGCCCTCGGCGGCGGAGACCTGGTCGAGGTAGGAGCCGAAGCCCGAGAGGTCACTGGTCACGGCCGGGACGCCCAGCGCGATCGATTCGAGCGGGGTATAGCCCCAGGGCTCGTAGTAGCTCGGGAAGACGCCGAGGTGGCAGCCGCGGACAAAGTCGTCGTACTCCATGCCCCAGAGCGGGTTGGTCGGGGTGATGAAGTCGGGGTGGAAGACGAACTTGACGGGGTCGCCGGGGTGGTTGAGCAGGTTGCAGGCCCTGAGCGCGTTGAGCACGTCGTCGTTGGCGTCGTCGACGAGGTCGTGCGTGACGATCGAGGGCAGCCAGTCGCGCTTCCACGCATGGATCGATCGCCGAAGCCGGAGCATCCAGTACTCGTCGACCATGTTGTTGAGGTCGGGGACGTTGCCTAGCGCGGCCTGCTCGACGATCTTGTCGCCGAGCTGCTCCATCATGTGGTTGGCGATGTTGCGGAACTCGTCGAGCATCGCGGTCGATTGCAGCTCGCCGACGCTGAGGGATTTGACGGGTGCTTTGGTGATGCAGAAGAAGACGACGTTGACGGGCGTCTCCGCGACGCGTAGCCGGTGGTTGAGTCGGGCGAGCGCTTCGATCGTGAGGTCCATGCCCTTGTTGCGGTACTCGTATCGGCCGGAGGTGTAGAAGTAGAGGGTGTTGTCGAGGTCGAAGGTGTAGGAGGGGAAGAAGTGCGACATCGTGAATTCGTGGAGCCGCTGCTTGGACTTCTGGTGCAGGTTCTGGAATTCGTGGAGCGCGGCGAAGCGCTGGATGTTGAGCCCGTTGGGCAGGAGGACGTCGGGGTCGCGTCCCAGCAGGTGCTTGCACTCGAGGCCGGTGATATCGCTGACGGTGGTGAAGACGTGGCTGCCGTGTGCGGCGGCGCGTTCGATGCCGTGCTGGCATTCGATGTTGAAGTGCTGGGCTTCCTTGTGTGCGTCGAAGAAGGCGAGGTGGTCGTAGAAAGCCGGGTTGCTCATCGCGAGGTATCGGCCCAGCAAGGTGGCGTGGGTCGTGAAGACAGTGGACCCGGGCCAGTGCTCTTTGCGGAGCATGGGGATCGCGACGCCCGCCATCCATTCGTGGAAGTGCGCGACAAGCGGGGTGCGTGGGGCCTGGCGTTGGCCGAGGTTGGAAAGGAACAGCCGGACCATCTCGCCGAAGGCGACGACGTCGTCGATCAGCGGGTCGCCGTCGGGCACGGGGATCTGGTGGTCGGCCCAGAGGCGGTACTTGATGTCGCCGAGGTATCGCTTGACGTCATTGACGTGCAGCAGCACAGCCTGGGGCCGGCCGATGACGAGCCAGCGGCCGTACTCCGCGCCGAACCCCATCTCGCGTAATTGCAGCACGGCCTGGCCGATCGGGGTGTCCATCTCCGCGGGCAGTGCGGGCTCGAACTCGACCTGTGCGGTGTCGTGGTTGTACGGGCCGACGAGACAGTAGCGTTGTCCCCACCGCGCCATCATGGCGGGGACCTTGGTGCGCAGCACGGTGTAGATCCCGCCGAGCTTGTTGCAGACCTCCCAGCCGACCTCGAACAGCATGGGCTGGGCCAGGGGCACCGCGTCTGTGTCGGGCGAGGCCGCTTTGAGGGCGGGCGGGTCGGTGGACCGGCGGTTGCGGGGTGCTTGGGCGTGCTTGCTCGGTTTGTTTTGCTTGGCCATCGGTCTGGATTGTAACGCGGCGTCGCGTCCGCGCGGCCCATGTCGGGGTCGTGGGGTATAGTGGCGTGCGATGCGTGTGTCCCCTGCCGAGCAACTGCGTGATGTTCTGCTGCACCAGCACCTGGATGCGGTGGACCTGTTGCTGTCGCAAGAGCCGGGGGTGCTCACACAGTTTTTGCCGGAGAAGCGGCCGTGGGGCGAAGAGCAGTGGCTGCCGCTGCACTACGCCGCGTGGGTCGGCGACGCCTCGGCGATGCGTCTGCTGATCCGGCACGGTGCGGCGGTCGATAGCCGGACACGCTTTACCACACCGCTGCACGCGCGGGAGACCGCGCTCTCGATCGCGGCGCGCAGCGGGCACACCCTCGCCGCGGCTGTGCTGGTCGAGCACGGTGCAGAGCCTGAGGTGCGTGACGCCAACAACCTCAGCCCGCTGGCCCACGCGGCGCGCGGCGGGTACATCGAGCTCGTGGACCTCTTGATCCAGCGCGCCGTGATGATCGACCCCATCTGTGACCAGCAACGCACGCCGTTGCACCTGGCGATCTACGGCAGCGACCCGGCCCACGCCATGCACACCGACCCGCACGCCCACGACGCGACCCGCCCCGCCTCTGCAGTCGACCGCCCCGCCTGCGCACAAGCGCTCATCGAGGCCAACGCCGACCTCAACCATTTCTGCCCCAAAGAACCCGACGGCTACACCCCGCTGCACCGATGCGTCGCGGTCGGTGATGAGCACCTCTCAACCGCCCGGCTCCTGCTGGAACACGGCGCCGAGCCCCACCACCCCGACCCCCGCTTCGGCCACACCGCGCGTGACCTGGCGCGCGACCTGCACCGCGCGGCGTTTATCAAGCTGCTCGAACCGCTGACAAAGTAGGTCTTTCACGGGGTGCCACATCGCGAGCGCAGCGAGCTTTGTGCACATCGCACCAAGCCGCTTGTTTCAAGACTGCACAAAGCTCCCTTTGGTCGCGATGTGGCACCCCATGCGGCGCGCTAAAACCAACGCCCTGTGTTCTCTACCCTTCCCTCCACTTGATACTGCACCCCATCGACGGCAACTGCTCCCCCGGCACCGGTTCGCCCGCCAGCACCGCGTCGAGCGCGGCGCGAAGGTCTTCGCCGTTTGCCTGCCCGTCGCGGTCGTCGTACTGGCCCGACGCGATGCGGTGGGGACGCGAGCCGTCGAGTTGGCCGCGGTAGACGAGCTTGTGGTCGGCATCAAAGAGGAAGAAGTCGGGCGTGCACGCGGCGGTAAACGCCTTCGCGACCGATTGGTCCGCGTCCAGCACATAGGGGAACGTGTACCCGCGCGTTTCGACCTCTTCGCGCATCTTGTCCGGGGCATCGTCGGGGTACGCCTCGATGTCGTTGCTCTGGATCGCGACGATACCGACACGGCCCCCGGAAGCCACACCGTAGTCACGCCCGATCCGCGCAAGCTCCGGCGCGACGTGCTTCACGTACGGGCAGTGGTTGCAGATAAACATCACCAACAACGGCTGGCCGGCGAAGTTGTCGCGGGCGATGGTTTGGCCGGCAGTGTCGGTGAGCGCGAAGTCGGGCGCGGACGTGCCCAGCGCGAGCATGGTCGAGGGGGTGAGAGCCATTGTTACTCTGCCTCGGTAGGCGGTTGGAGTCCGAGATCTAACAAGCTTGTGTCATCGTAGTCCATGATTGCCTGCTCGGGAGGCGGCAGGGCATTGCGCAGCGCCGGGTTGTATAGCACCGCCGGGTAATCGTCGGCATCGGGGAACTGGCTCGAACCGACATACTCATACTTGTTGTACCCCTGCTCGTCGATCAGGTTGTCGCCGACGCTGTACACGACCACACCCTCCGGCGTCTGTCGGTACAGGACTTCCTGCCCACGCGCGTCGGTCGTTGTCTCGCCGGTTGCATCCGAGAGTTTGCTCGGCCAGTCGCCATGCGCTACGCGGTAGCGCTCGACTTTCAGCGCGGCAATCGCAACATCCAGCCGGCACTCGGACCGCACGATAGTCCTCAGCGCGGCCAGGAGGTTGACGCGGAGGGCTCGCGGATCAAAGGCGCTCACGTCCTCTTCCTCTTGATCGCGTGCTTCTGTCAGCCGAACGATCATGTCCCACTGGTCCTTGGGCTTGGCCCGCAGCGCCGCGATCTGGTCGTACTCCTCGATCGCCCGTAGCATCTGGTCCGCATGGATCGACTGATACCGGCCCGGTGCCCAGTTCAGCAGCGCGTCGCCCCACAGCCGACCGATCAGCCCCGGCTCTTCGGGCAAGTCAATGAAAGACTCAACATCCGCAGGCAGGTCGCGCATCACGATGTCCTGCTTGGCTTCCTGGTAACGGATGTGGTCGGGGACGTGTCGGCCGACGATATGGAACTCGGCCGAGAGGGCACGGGCCATGAACTCGGCCGCGTCGTAGTTTGCTTTGCGTGCTTCGAGCGCCGCGATCAGGGTGTCGAGCTCCTCAGGCGTCAGCGTGATCCGGCTGAGGCCTTCAACCACCCCCCCACGCACGAGCGCATCGATACTGATGCGCACCAGCTCTACGATCATGTTCGGTTGGCTTTGCAGGTTGTTGTTCAACGCGAGCGGGGCGAGGTAGGACTGGACAAAGGCCTGCCCGTCGTTCTCGACCTCCGCCAGCGCTGCCCGCACCTGCATCCAACGCGCGATCCTTCGGCTGTCACCCAGCAGCCCGAGGTTGCCCTCGAACGCCTGGATCGGGTCCTCGGGCAGGAACGGGGCTTGCTCGGCCTGCTGCGCGCGATCGACGAGTTCGTAAAACAAAGCCGCTTCATCGACCGCCTCGCGCATCGCGGCGACGACATCGGGGTGGTACTGTTGGCGCGGCTCGGTGCCGGTGTAGGCGACGATCGCGACGGCGGGCAACGGCCGATCACCCGGGTGTGGCGCAGCCTCCATCGCGGCACGCCAGTAGGACGCGGAAGTCCCACGCTCATCGGGCGCAAACCCTTCGGCGTTGTTCCCTGGGAGTGAGTCCGGGTACAGGCCCGAAAGCTCCCGTTGGTCCAGTTCTGTAGCCACACGCCGGACCGCTTCATCCCCATCCGTGTTGACCCGCCAGGCATACAGGCCAAAGCCGATCACCAGCAGCAGGGTGACGACGCCGAGCAGGGCAACGCCCCGACACGTCTGCCGCAATATCCAGCGCAGCGTTGACCGCTTGTTCGGGGTTACGGGTTGTGTCTCGCCAATCGATTCGGGCTCGGTGTTGCTCATGCCCGTTTATAGCACGTCGCTTTTCCCGATGTTGGGGAGGGAGAGGCGCATTCCCGCATCTACGAACCGAAGCCGTTAGGATGCACCTTGGAGACCTGTACCGGGCAACACACGCATGGCTGGCACGCCCTCGGGCCGGTCTTTCGGCTTGTTCCTCTTTCGATAAAGGGCGCTGTGGACCTCTGGCAAACCCTGCTTGACCTGATTGTGC
This sequence comes from Planctomycetota bacterium, assembly GCA_039193915.1. Lineage (GTDB taxonomy): Bacteria > Planctomycetota > Phycisphaerae > Phycisphaerales > Phycisphaeraceae > JAHQVV01. The sequence continues at coordinate 4,733 of JBCCWH010000008.1, read as the reverse complement.
TGCTGTCGATCGCGATGGTGCTCGGTGTGATTGCCGAGCGGCTCAGGCAGTCGGCGGTCGTCGGCTACATGCTTGCCGGCGTGATCGTCGCGAACACGGCCGGGGCGATCAACGCCCCCGACGCGGTCAACACCCTCTCGCAGCTCGGCGTTACGCTCCTGATGTTTACGATCGGGCTGGAGTTCAACTGGTCCCGGCTTAAACGCCTGGGTATCTCGGCGCTGGTGTCGGGCACGCTGCAGATCGTTATCACGATGGGGATCGCGTTTGGGCTCGCGATGGCGTTCGACTTCTCCTGGCGGGCGGCGGTCGCCTTGGGCGCCGCGCTCGCGCTGTCGTCGACCGCCGTCGTGTTGCCCGTCCTCCAGCGCCGGGCCGAGGCGGACTCGGTCCACGGCCGGTTCGCGCTGGGGGTGCTGCTGGTGCAGGACGTCGCGGTGGTCCCGCTGGTGCTGATCGTCGGCGCGCTCGCCACGCCCGAGGGCCAGGACGCCGCGGGCCTTGTCGATATCCTCTGGGGCACGGCCAAGGGCTTCGGCGTCGTCGGCGCGTTCGTCCTGCTGTTCTTCGTGTTCAGCAAGTATCTCCTGCCGCCTTTGGTCCGCATCGCCGCGCCGACCCGCAACCGCGAGGTCTTTACCCTCTTCGCCTTCCTCATGGCGATGGGCTCGGCCTGGCTGGCGCACCGCGTCGGGCTCTCGCCCGCGCTGGGGGCCTTCCTCGCCGCGATCTTCCTGGGCGAGTCCGTCATCGCGACCCAGCTCCGCGGCGATGTCGGGGCGCTCAAGACCGTCTTCGTGACGCTGTTCTTCTCGGCTATCGGCATGTACATCGACCCCGTCGAGCTGCTGGCGACGTGGTGGCAGGTGCTGGTGCTGACCGCGCTGATCGTCGTGCTCAAGCCGTTGGTCGTCGCGCTGGTCGCGTTGATCATGAAGCTGACGGTACGCAGCGCCGTCGCCGCGGGCTGCTCGATGGCGCAGGTCGGGCTGTTCTCCTTCGTGCTGGCACAGACCGCGCTCGACGGGGGCATCATCCAACCCGAGGTCTTCAAGCTGCTCGTCTCGGCAACCGTCGCGACGCTTTTCCTGACGCCTTACACCGTCGCGATGGGGCGGCCGCTGGGTGAAAAAGCCGACCGTGCGCTACGCAAGCTCGGCATCATCAAGTCACGCATCGGCCAGGACCAGGCCGCCGGCGCGATGGCCGGCGGGCACCTGGTGGTGGTCGGCTACGGCCCGGCGGGACGGGCTGTCGTCGCCGCCGCACGCGACCAGGGCTTGCCCGTGATCGTCCTCGACCTCAACCCGACTTCGGTCATCGAGGCCCGCAAACTCGGGCACGAGGCCTACGTCGGCGACTCGACCCAGCCCGCCATCCTCCACCTCGCCCGGCTGCAATCCGCCAGCGCGCTGGTCATCACCCTCCCCGACCACCGCCTCACCACCGCCGTCATCGTCGAGGCCAAGTCCCTGGTCGAGGACCTGCGCATCATCGCCCGCGCCCGCTACCACCGGTACTTCGGCCTGCTCGAAGGCGCCGGCGCGACGACCGTCATCGACGAAGAAACCCAGGTCGGCCGCCGCATGGCCGACTACCTCGCCGCCGCCAGCAGCGCGAGCGAGACCCCGGTCGTCGAGCCGGAGAAGGACAAGGACAAAGACAAAGACGTTGAGGGCAACGCCCCGCCGGACCTGTTCGCGGATTGAGTCGACTTCGCGTTCGGCCGTAGGGTGGGTATCGCTCGCGGACTCGCCCCACCCACCCAAGGCCGATGGCCGCGACAGGTAGAAAATTCGGGTGCCACACAACTGGCCGCAGGCCTGCTGTGTGCGGGGCACGGGCGCGTTACATCAAGACGGCACACAGCAGCCCTTCGGGCAGTTGTGTGGCACCCACATCCGCAACACCTACGCCGACATCTCGTCCCGGCACGCTTCGAGCAGCCGCTGCGTCAGCCGCACGCCCTCGACCTTGCCGTGGCTGGAGCCCTCGTACTCGATGCCGACGTACCCGCGGTACCCCGCCGCGAGGACGATGCGCATGATGCGGCGGAAGTCGAAGGCCGGGTGCTCGCCGGCGTCGGTGAAGTCCCAGGACTTTGCGCTGACCGCCTTGGCGTAGCGCATCAGCTCGTACATGCCTTGGTACTTGTCGTACCACTCTTCGCCCTGGATGCGGAAGTTGCCGAAGTCCGGCAGCGTGCCGACCTCGGGGAGCCCGGCCTGCTCCATGACTTCGCTGAGCCACGTGGCGTTGGAGGACAGCCCGCCGTGGTTCTCGACGGTGACGCTAATGCCGAAGCCACGGGCGAACTCGGTGAGCCGGTGCAGGCCGTCGGCCGCGCGGTCGCGCTGCTCGTCCCAGCTCCCGCCGCTCTGCGCGTTGACGCGGATGCAGTGCCCGCCCAGCAGCTTGGTCGCGACGACCCACTTGTAGTGGTTCTCGATCGCCTGGGTGCGTCGGCCCTCATCCGGGTCGCCCAGCGCGCCCTCGCCGTCGACCATGATGAGCAAAGTCTGCACGCCCGCATCATCGCAGCGCTGCTTCATGTCGCGGAGGTAGGCGAAGTCCGTGCCTTTGTCCTTGAAGAAGCCGTTGACCCATTCGACGCCGTCGAGCCCGAAGGTCTCTTTGACGAACGGGCCAAAGTCGCGGTTGTCGACGTCGCCGTCCCAGAAGAGTTGGTTGAGCGACCACTGGGCGACGCTGATCTTGAAGAGCGGTTGGCCGTAGGGCGCGGCGAAGGTCGTGCCCTCGGCCGGCTCGGGGAAGGCGGGGGTGTCTTGGTCCTGCATCTTGTCGGCTCCGATAGGGGCGGCGGCGGCGATCCCGGGCGTCGCGGCGGCGGCGGTCGCGGCGGAAGCGGCCAAAAACTGTCGGCGGGTCGGGGTTTTCATCTGGGTTCGTTCCGAAAGGTGGCGATAGATCAAAGAAACGACGCGGGCACGAACCATCATGTTACGCGAAGGCGCGGGCGCCTACTTCCGCCGGCGGTACACCGCGTAGAGTGTGAACAAGCCGAAGCCCGTGCAGCCCAAGAGCGAGACGAGCCCGATGATCGACAGGTAGCCGAAGCGGGACTGCTCGTTGTCGGCGGCGAAGAAGATCGCGCTCGACAGCAGCATCGATGCAAGGATCAGCGCGAGCGCGAGGTTACGGCTGGCGTGCTCGATCGTGCTGGTCAGGCGGTCGAGGCCTTTGTGTTCGAGCGAGACGGTGAAGTCCTTGCGTTTGAGGTGCGCGACGACGGCGCGGAGCTCTTCGGGCAGGTCCTCGGCCAGTGTCAGGTAGCCACTCATCGAGCCGAGCAGCCGCTTCTTCGCGGCGCGGACGGAGTAGCGCCGTTTGACCAGCCGGACGATGTGTGGCCGGACGTGGCCGATGAGGTCGAACGCGGGATCGACCGCCGCGCCGACGCCTTGGATCGTCGTGATCGCTTTGATGAGGAAGACGAGGTCTGCCGGGCAGCGCACCTTCCACTTGCGCAGCAGCACGAAGAACTCGCTCAACAGCGAGGCGAGGTCGAGCTCGCTGAGGTGCTCGACCTGGAACCGCGAGATGTAGGCCCACACGTCGAGCCGGAATCCGCGGTCCATCCCCAGCGACGGCTCGGCGTCGGCGAGTGACAGCACCGAGCGGATCGTGCGGTCCAGGTCGCCGTCGATCACGGCTTGGAGCAGGTCGGCGAGGTCCTCGGCCGTGCGCTGCTCGATGTGGCCGGTCATGCCGCAGTCGATGAAGCAGATGCGTCCGCCTTCGAGGACAAACAGGTTGCCCGGGTGCGGGTCGGCGTGGAAGAAGCCGTGGCGCAGGCACATACGGAACACCGCGTCCGCGCCGTGCTCGACGACCGCGCGGCGGGTTGCGTCGTCGAGTTCATCCGGGTCGATTCGGCTAAGCAGTCGGCCGTGCACACGCTCGAGGCAGAGGACGCCTTTCGTCGAGGCCTCCGCGTAGACCTTGGGGAACGACACGCCCGGGTCGTCCGCGAAGAGCCGGTGCAGCCGAACCGTCGACCGCGCTTCGTGTTCGAGGTCGAGTTCCTTCTGAAGCTCGCTGGCGAACTCGGCGACGACCTGCTTGGGGCTGTACCCGCGCTCGGCGAAGTAGTCCTCCGCAAAGCGCGCCAGCTCGCCGAGCACCTCCATGTCCGACTCGATCGTCTTGCGGATGCCCGGGCGAAGCACCTTGAGCACGACCTCCGTCCCGTCGGCGAGCACGGCTGGGTGCACCTGCGCCATCGACGCCGCGGCCAACGGCGTCTCGTCGATCGACTTAAACAAGGTGTCGAGCTTCTCTTCGCCTAACTCCTGCACAAGCTGCTCGCGGATCGCCTCGAAAGGCATCTTCGGGCAGTCGCTCTGCAGCTTCGCGAACTCCTCGGCCAGCTCGGGCGCGATCAGGTCGGGACGCGTCGACAGCACCTGCCCCATCTTGATGTACGTCGGCCCGAGCTCTTCGAGCACCATGCGCAGCCGGACATGCTGCGGGAGTTTGACGTGCTCTTCGTCCGGCCCGCGCCCGACGAGTTCGAGCCCTTTATCGATCAGTCCCGGCAAACCGAGCTGTTCGATCACTTCGGAGAACCCGTGCCTGCCCAGCACCGTCACGATCTGCGCGACGCGTTTGGTGTTGCGGAGCGTGGAGGTGATGGGGTTGTGCAGCGGCATGGGGGGATTGTAGGAGAGAACCGTGCGCGCGTTAGATAGCCGGCGGCCTACGGACGCCGG